>CANQRR010000031.1 GCA_947626285.1 uncultured Lachnospiraceae bacterium | reverse complement strand
AAGTACTTTACAATTCTTACTGTGCGGACTCAAACGACCCTCTTATTTGTGCTTGAATAGCAGCGCTTACACTGATTCCAATACTGCCGTTGCGACTGATGAGTTGCGCGCAACTCACCTCCCCGTGCTTTGTAGTTTGCCTCTCTCGTCACTATTATACAGGAAAACAGATAATTTTGCGGCATCTGTTTTCATCCCTATTTGTGCCGGCGCCGCTCCGGCATGGTAATTCCTATGAAAGTTACCCGTCTGGAACTGGTCCCGGCTGGCAAATACCTGTTTGTCAAGCTGCACACCGACGCCGGCATCGTGGGTCTCGGTGAGGCCGGCGCCTGGGGCTATATCGACGGCGTCGTGGGGGTGCTGAAAAAGCTGGAGGGCTATATCGTTGGCCAGAACCCCATGCGCATCGAGCACCACTGGCAGTACATGTACCGCAGTATGTACTTCCGGGGCAGCGTTCTCATGAGCGCCATCTCCGCCATCGACATCGCCCTGTGGGACATCAAGGGCAAAGCCCTGGGGGTTCCTGTCTATGAGCTGTTGGGCGGCAAGTGCCGGGACAAAGTGCGCACCTACCCCGCCGTCTTCAAGTTTACGCCCGAGGAGATGGGCGAAGCCTGCGCGGAGGTCAAGCGGCAGGGCTTCACCGCCGCCCGCCTGATGATCACCGGGGACGCCAAGGCGAAAAATGCCCCCTATGAGGACGGCATCTACAGCCACCGGGTGGCCCAGCAGTCAGAGCGCGTGAAAGCCTGCCGGGAGGCCGTGGGGGACGACTTCGACCTCATCCTGGAGGTCCACCGCAGCATGAACCCCATGGACGCCGTGGCCTTTGCCCGGGCGGTGGAGCCGTACCGCCCCCTGTTCTTGGAGGACCCCATTCCCCCTGACAGCAGCGCCGTCATGGCCGAGGTGGCCTCCAAGACCGCCCTGCCTATCGCCACCGGGGAGCGGTTCATCAACATCCAGGAGTTTGAGGATGTGCTCAGCCGGGGCGCGGCCCGGTACGTCCGGCCCGATGTGTGCGCTCTGGGCGGCCTGACCCCCTCCAAGAAGGTAGCCGCCATCGCCGAGAGCCACTATGTGGATCTTGTGCCCCACAATCCCCTGGGTCCCGTCTCCACCGCCGCCTGCCTCCAGCTGGACGCCGCTGTCCCCAATGTGTGCATCCAGGAGTTCCCCAGCTTCTATCTGACAGGCAATGAGAGCGAGATGCTCACCGAGCCGCTGGAGCTGGATCGGGGCTATCTGGTCATTCCCGACCGGCCGGGCATCGGCATCGAGCTGGCGGAGGACATCACCGAGAAATTCCCTCCCGCCCAGCGGAGCATCCACTGCCAGATCGCTTTCGACGGCTCCGTCCGGGATATTTGACAAAGAGGGGATCACTATGACACGTTCTGAATTTGTGGAGAGCTGCCGCTCTCTCACTGAGGGGCAGCTTCAGGAGATCGCTGTTCAGCTCCGGGCCCGTGCCGGGGGCCGCATCCCGCCCCAGGTCACCGCCATGTTCCGCTCCCTGGATGATGTGACCCAAACCGAGGAACTCCGGGTGGAGACCGCCTGGGGAAAGACTCATGTGATCATCGTCCGGCAGAAGGGGCGCGAGGGGGAGACCCTGCCCATCTTCGTCAATGTCCATGGCGGCGGCTGGTGCCTGGATCACACCGAGCGGGACGTCTATTTCTCCCGCCGCATGGCCGTGGCCACGGGCTGCCTGGTGGTGGACGTGGACTATGTCCTGGCTCCGGAGTACCCCTACCCCGCAGCTATCGAGGAGATCGAGGCACTGTTGGACAAGCTGCCCGAACTGGCGTTGACCTACGGGGGAGATACCGAAAGGGTCATCCTCTGCGGGCAGAGCGCCGGAGGCAATCTGCTGGGCGCCGTGACCCAGCGTAAAAGGGTCACCGCTTCTCTGAACATACTGGCTCAGATCCTGTGCTATCTACCCGCCGACAACTACAACGATCACTTCAACGGCGGGGAGCTGGATGAGCGGGGGCAGAGCACCGAGTACTACGGTTTCTTCTACAACCGGAACTTTGAAGAGCGGAAAAACCACGATGTCTCCCTGGCACTGTCCGCCCCGGAGGAGTTGAAGGGTGTCCCCGCCACGGATATCGTCACTGCCGGTCTGGACAATCTGATGCCCGAGGGGCGCCGGTACTACGAGCTGCTCACCGCGGCCGGGATCAGAACCAGCTATCGCTGCTTTGAGCATAGCCGTCACGGTTTCCTGGTGAATCTTTACGACGAATGGAAAGAGGGCGAGGAATATGTCTCCGCCCTGGTCCAGGGGCATCTCAAAGAAACCTGAGCTGACTTCCTGATCGTTGCCAGGGCGTGACTTGATCAGCTGAGCGAGGAAGTCCGCTGAAAGCGGACACATATAACAAAGTTTTCCCCTCTCTCTCAGGCCCGTCCGTCTGTCCTTTTATCCAGGCGGACGGGCCGATTTTTACAGCGGCTGTAAAGAAAGGAGCGCACCGTGAAGCACAAAGAAGGACCCATCCTGGATGTCTGCGTCCAGACCGATCCGGCCGGCACCGTCACGTTGTCGGGAGAGCTGGGCACCGTGAAAATGATCCCCTTCATCTGGCCGAGGAGATCAAGAAGCACGTCTCCGTCCCCGTGGCCACCATCGGCGGCCTCAGTGACCCTTCGCAGATGGAGGAGATCATCGCCTCTGGCAAGGCGGACATCGTCTACATGGGCCGCCAGCTCCTGGCCGATCCCTTCCTGCCCCAGAAGGTGATGGAGAACCGGGACGAGGAGATCGTCCACTGTATGCGCTGCTTTGTGTGCATGTCCGAGCGGGCGGCCACCTCCACCCGCCGCTGCGCCATCAACCCCATCATCGGCCGGGAGGACGAGGGCATGGAGATCACCCCCGCCCCGGTGAAAAAGCGGGTGCTCATCGCCGGCGGCGGCCCCGGAGGCCTGTACGCGGCCTACACCGCGGCCCGGCGGGGCCACGATGTGCTCCTCTGCGAAAAGGAGGACCGGGTGGGCGGCATCCTCAAGAGCGAGGAGGTCCTGCCCTTCAAGCAGGAGATGTACCAGCTGGGGAACACCTATAAGCTGCTGGCCGAGCGGGCCGGGGCCAAGATCGTCACCGGCCAGGCCGTGACGAAAGAGTTTGCCGAGGCCTACAAGCCCGACGCGCTGATCATCGCCGTGGGCTCCTCCCCCCTGCGTCCGCCTATCCCCGGCCTGGACGGGGAGAACGTGATCCTGGTCAACGACCAGTACAAGCACGAAAAGCCCGTCACGGACAGCGTGGTGGTCTTCGGCGGCGGCATCTCCGGCGTGGAGTGCGCCATCCACATGGGGATGGAAGGCAAGACCGTCCACCTGGTGGAGATGCGGGACGATGTGGCGCTGGACTCCGTCATCCGCCAGCGGCCCCTGCTGCTGGACAAGCTCTACAAGCTGTGCACGGTACACACCGGGTACAAGGGCCTGGAGGTCACCAAGGAGGGCATCTGGTGTGAGACCCGTGAGGGCGAAAAGGTCCTGGTCCCCGGCACCACGGTGATCTGCGCCCTGGGGCAGCGGCCCAACTGGAAGACGGTGGAGGAGCTGTACAACTGCGCCCCCTTCGTGCGGGTGATAGGCGACGCCAACGCCGTGGGCACCATCACCAAGGCCACCTACCAGGGCCACCACGCCGCCCTGGACATCTAAGAAACTTAAAATCATCCCGCCGCTGTCCGAAGCTCTCGGCCAGCGGCGGGAGTCTTTTGCCGTGGAAATAGTACTCAGAAGCGGACGCTGATGTCATGGATATCTTAGAAGTTCTAAAAACGAGAGAGCCGGCAAGACTAAAACTCTCAACATTCAGGCATAGCGGCCTGCGATGCGCTGGACGGCGTACAGGTATGAGCCGCCGAAGAGGTTCAGGTGGTTGAGCAGATGGTACAGGTTGTAGAGGTCCCGCCGGTCCGCATAGTCGCCGCCAAAGTGCGTGACCTCCCGGTAGGCCCCGTAGAAGGCAGCCGGGAAGCCGCCGAAAAGCTCCGTCATGGCCAGGTCCGCCTCAAAGCTGCCCACATAGGCCGCCGGGTCCAAGATCCAGGCCTTGCCGTCCGGCCCGCAGACCGCGTTCCCGCTCCACAGGTCTCCGTGGAGCAGGGAGGGAAAGTCCGGCTCCGGCAGTAAGTCCTCCAGGCGCTCCAACAACCGGTCCAACTGCCCGCGGGTCCTCCGGTCCAGAGCGTCTCCGGCCAGCTCGATCTGAGGGAGGAGGCGGCAGTCCCGGAAAAAGACCGGCCAGCTCTCCCGGGGACTGTTGCGCTGGGGCGTGGCGCCGATGAAGTTGTCCGCCGCGAAGCCGAAGCGCCCACCAGGGACGAGGCTGGCGCAGCCGGCGCGGTGCAGCAGCGCCAGCTCCCGGCCAAAGGTCTCCCAGTAGGCTTTACTCCGGGGCGCGGGTTCCAGGTACTCCATCAGGAGAAAGGAGATCCCCTGCCGGGCGTCCGTACCCAGGGCCAGAGGCTCCGGGACGCCAATAGTCCCGGCCCCACGCAGAGCCTCCAGCCCCAGCACCTCCGCCTGGAAAAAGGGCAGGCGACCCACGGTGTTGCTTTTCATAAAGAGCGCTGTCCCGTCGGAGAGCTCCAGCCGCCAGGCCCGGTTGATATCTCCGCCACTGACCGGTTTCCGGTCGGCGATCCGCCGGCCCTCGCCGGAGAGTTTGACGATGGCTTCATCCAGGGAATTTGCGCGGATACAGGACATGGGTCTCCCTCCTCTACAGCGTTTCACTGTTTCATGATCGTTATACTATCACGCGTGCGTGTCCTGTGCAAGCTGCTTGCGTATAACCATCAGGAGGTAAAGGAGATGCTCAGCCGTTTTGATGCGGTTTCTTACGGATCTTGATGCCGGTGATGTAAAGGTTCGTCACTTCGTCCCTTTCATGCCCAAGTAAGTACGCGACTTTCAGTCGAGCGGTTTTGGGGTCCATCTTCCTCCGGTAGATGAAATCCTCATACGTTCTCAGCGCATAGCTGTGTCTCAGCCCGTGGAAGGTCAGGCTACGCTGGTCATCCTCGGCTTGAATGTTCCGGCGGTGGCAAAAGATGAAGTTTTCGAGCCTGCTCTGCGCGTTGCCAGCTTTCACACCGTCCGGCACAAAAAGCTTATGCCCACGCGGAGTAATTGCCAGCATGGTTTCCAGAGCGGCCCTGGCTTCAGGTTCGAGGGGGACACAACGCACCTTGCCGCCTTTGCCCTTGATCGTGAGAGTGTTCTCTCGCAGCGCCTTCTGGGCCATGGCCGTGTCAAGCCTAAAGACCTCGTGTATCCGCAGGCCCATATAATAAGCCAATGCACAAGCACACACGTAGTCTTTCCTGTTGCTCGCAAGGCATTCCGCACATAGGTTGCGGAACTCCTCCTGGGACCAGCTCCGGTCAATACCGGCGTACTTTCGCTTCTCCAGCGCGATGCGAAGCTCGTCATTGCTCGGGATCGGGTGCTTTGCATCCGGCAGGAAATCGAAGAAGAAACGTAGCGCGCTCAGCTCGGACTTTATGTAGGCCGCTGACCTGTTGCGGTTCTGGAGGCTCTCGACATAGTCTTCGACATGCCGAGCCATGACGTTTCGCAGCTTTTCTATGCCGTAATTTTCGGCCAGAAAATCGACGAAGCGGACCATTGCTGCACGATAGCGCCGGCGCGTTTGGCAGGAACATTTACGGATGTGACGGAAGACCTTTTCCATCTGTTCCATAAGCGTCGGACGGGTGTTCTTATTATTTTTCATGGTAACAAATCCTTTCGAATTTTGAAATTTCATTTTTGGGCATAGTTCACCTATGGCGTCCGAGGATGTTTCCTCGGCTTTTCCTCCAGGAAGCGTTCGGCGGGGGTCCAAGAATCTCTGATATACAAGGGAAATCTCCCCTGTCATGAAACTCTTAGAGGTCCCTGTTTCCTTTGCCTTTGGAGGCGATTGGTGAGCAATAAATGCCCATGAGAGGCAGCAAGGCCTCTGCCTGTCCCGGCAGGCCGAGCAAGACCCAAGCAGCGAAGGCTGCCTCTGCATACGTCATAAACGTATACGCATGCAGAATAGTCTTTTCTGCAAAAGCAGACGATGGATTGCAGGAAATGGGGATATTTACCAATTTCTGCAACATTGTTCGGGATTTACGCTGTTGGGTCTTATAGCCGCTCCTCTCAAAACCGGTGCAGCAACCGGTGGACCGGGGGGACGTATGCTGCTGCTTGCATACGCCAAGGATGCGCGCAAACCAGAGGGACCTTCCTTCTCTGGCAGGCCAGTTTGGCTACTGGCAGCTTCTTCTCTCAACCGAGTCTTGCCAAGGGGCTCGGGCGCAGTTACACGGACTGCTGGAGGCTCTCTATCGCGCTGCCTCTTCGCGCAAGAACATCAAGAAAATAATTTAGATGAATACAACTGAACAAAAAAAGACGCATCCGCCCTGATCTAATCAGGGGGAATACGTCTCTCCTTTTCACACGGCCGTGCCCGTGCATATATGTCCTCTATGCAGGCCAATGACCCAAGAGGAATTTCTCTCAAGATTCGCTGTATGCCAGAGGCTATGTCTTAGCATACAAGGCAAAAAACAAGCAGACTTCTCACCTTGTGAGATTCTGCTTTTTTATCGCTCAGTTGGATATAAAATTGCTCAGTTTACATCTTCTTTACTAATGTGCTTATAATAACACATTGGGGGCCCCCTGTCAAGCCGTTAATCTAAAATAAACACGTTTCAATTTCAGTGGGCAGCTCCAGTGCGCCATCAACCGCATTTACGCCCTGGACAAGCCGAAAAAGCTCCGGAAGGCGGCGCTGATCCTCAGCTCCGGGGACAGCGACGTGTACGGCGGCGCGCTCTATGAGTATCAGAACTCCTTCCTGGGCTATCTGGAGCTGGAGGATATGGGCGTCTTTACCGCTCACGGCGACGAGAACAAGTCCGAGGCCAAGCTGCGGGAGTTATATGAATTCGGACAGAGCCTGAAATAGCGGAGAGATTCTTATATTGTTGCCAATAAGACAGACAGGCCGTGCGCGTTGGCATGGCCTGTCTTCGCATCTGTTATCGTTAACTACCAGCTGGGTGGTTTTTCATGAGCAGTTCTCTTCCTGTACGGTGTAGCGCCGCTCAAATTCTTCCACAGGTATACCCTCATACTTGGCCAGGGCTCTCACCGCTTTTTGGCTGGCGGTCCCGGCTTTACACAAGGACTGCGCTCGTTGCCAGGAGATTCCTCCCAGGATCTCTGCTAACTGCCGGAAGCTCAGTTCTTCCTCGCACCGGTAACGGCTGATACAGTTGGCCGTTTTCGCTCTCCGTCTGGAACCATGACGTTCGCGGCATCTGCGACCTAAGTTCAGTTCATCCCGGCACGCCACCGGCAGATTTCCGGCCATCTCTATATCTGCACCGTTGTCCCAGGTGAAATCATAAGTGAACATACAGCTCTTTCTGCTGTAATAGTTGGCTTTATTCATGCTGTCTGTACTCCTTTCCATTATCGGTCTTTCTGTTCCGCAGGTTGCAGTGTTACAAGAAGCTCTCCTACCGGGATCTCCAGGATTTTGGAGAGCGCGACGAGATTATCCACGCTCGGCAGCGTCTCCCCGCGAAGCCAGCGGTACACAGACTGCGCCGAAAGCCCTGTGTACTCCTGAATGTCCTTCACAGACACCCCTCGACGCAGCCGCACTTCCTGAATTTTTGCACCTGTGCCTTTCATGTCGATAGCTGGCGCGCACTTCATGCCGAATACCCCCACTGGCTCTGGAGGGCCAGCATACCGGCCGTATAGAGAACGTACTGGTAGTTCATTTCCTCGTCGTCGTAGTCATACTCGTCGCCATCCAAGACTACGATCCACTGCCTCTTACGCGACAGGAGCTCGCCGGTTTCCTTATCGTAATACTTGAGCGAGACCTCGAAGATCCCATCATACAGCTGACAGTAAAATTGTTCACAGTTACACTTACCATACACCGTGCTTCGCTCTTGTTGCAGAAAATAGCGCCGCAGGCGGTAGTTCGGATCGGGGCCTGTGATCCGCGCAACGTAGTACGAGACCCGGGCGCCTTCGATCCGTTCCACCTGATAGTTGAAGTCCACGTAATCGTAGTCTGGTCTCATACAGCCTCCTCCTTGTTTACCTCATAGAGCTTTTCGAACTCCTCCACGGAAATCTTTTCAAAGTCAGCAAAAGCTTTAATGGCAGCCTTGCTCGGCTTCGGGGCATTACAGAGCAGCCGGCCAAACTCTCGGCTTGTGGCTCCATAGCGTTCAGCCAATTGCTTGTAGGTTAAATTCTGTTGCTTCCTGTATTGACCAATAAGATTTACGACGGGACTGTTCGCAAGGCCACTCCGATCAGGACGGTCACTGTCATTTAAGGCGTTCTCAGGATAAATTTCAAAAATGGACTCGACGCTGGTTTGCAGGGCTTCCGCCACTTTTATATATTGATGAAGGCTCACAGCCGGTTGAAACTCGCGTTCCATGTTGCGAAGGGTCTTTTCGTTCACACCACAGAGTTTTACCAAAGCAGTACTGGTCAGCCGCCTCTTACATCTCCAATAATGGACCCCGGTCATGCTCCCACCACCTTTCCAGGGTAAACCTTGTATTCACTGGCCGTATAAAACAGGCTCAAAAGCTCCTCTGCCGTGTAAACCTTTACATCGTAGCTGTCATTTTTGAGGTTATAGATTCGATGCAGCTGGTAGTTCAGGCCGTTGGCAGCGCAGGATTCTACGAATTCAAGCTCATTTGTGCTCAGGAAAAACGGGGTATCGGCTCCGCCTTCTGTGGTTTTCACTTCGATATGAAGGGGCTGGCCATCCATGGTGAACGAGAAAATGTCAAAGCCTGCCGATGTATCCGCTGCATAATTGACGTTCACAGCATTTTCAAATCCGGAACCCCGCAGCTTCTCTTTCTCATTTTTCGCGACGATGTCTTCGCCCCTATCACCGATTTCCTCTCGGTGCGCTTGCTTACGATGAAGCTCCAGACGGACATTTTGCCGAAGCTGCTTGAGTTCGCCCATAGAGGGAAGACAAGAGATCAATTCCTTATAGGAATTGTGGATCAGGGCGTCAATAGAGATACCCAGGTGCTGCGCTACTTTGCAGGCCGAACCCGAATAAACGCGAAAATTCTGCTTTTCGAGTGACCTGATGACCCGCAAACTAACGTCGCATGTTTCGGCCAGCTTTTGCTGCGAGAGGCCTTGCCAGGCGCGTAGATAATAGAGAAGACTGTCAGTCGACGCTGCGCGTCTGGTGGTATTGAAGGTTTTTTTCATGAGAGTGTCCTTTCAAAAAAATAGATTTGCAGTAAAAAAGCGCAGGACAGGGTTTTGGACCTGCCCAGCGCTGTAAACTGCAAATCACGAAAGGAACATACTCCCGCATGCCATTTTGAGCTTGCAAAAATGGCGCAAAAAGAGTACAATGAACCCGTGGCGTAGCTTAGCTACTGTGCATGGTGCCTATCTCACCTGTGCAGGTCTACGGGAGTTGGCGCTCCCGTAGACTGCCGCTTTTTTATTGTATATCCATTATATCACATTTTCGCGATTTTGTCAAGAAAAACTTTTCAAACGGGGCGATTTGCCCATGAAATGTGCCAAAATAATTCTAAGATTCCATGATTCTGTAATTCTGTGATTCTATGATTCTACAACGCCTCAAACAGCCGCTTTTTTCAACTCTGATCTTTAGAGCGATAGTCAGCAAGCCGCCCTTCGCTTCCCTGCGAGGGGCGGCATTTCTTTTCGGCTACGTCAAAAGACGCTCCTGCGCAGCGGAGAAAAGTCCTTTACATTCACTTTGCCGGGTGTTAAAATAAGCCTGCGACGCAAGTGAATATAGATTTCTCACAAAGAGAATATATTTTTACCTTTTTTGGTAAAAACGTATTCTCCTGCTTTGCTATCCTCTTTGTGAGAAGTTAAAGCTTGCGTCGCAGCAATTGGAGCAATGCGTTTTTCGGCGTGCAGCTCTGGCTGCGCGCCTTTTTTATGGGGGAAAGAGAGCTGCAAGATGAGAGAAAACTGCTGTGCCATACTGGGGAGCCCGCCGGCAACATTCCCCTGGGGATATGACGAGGAGGACCCGGCCTGCGTAGCTCTGCGGCTCCTGCTCCTCAATCGAATCACCCTGCTACGGACCCAGGGCGTCACGGATTTCTGTGTGGTTCTGGACGCCGGGATGGGCCTGTACGCCGCGGAGAGCATCGCCCAGCTGCGGGTAACCGACGAAGCCCTCCGGCTGATCTGCGTCGTTCCCTGGGAAGGGCAAGCCACCAAATGGACGCCGGAGCTGAGGGACCGGTTCTTTAACGTGCAGGCGGGCTGTTCGGAAGTTTTAACCGTCTCCCCGGTCTGGACCGCCGACTGTGAGATCTCCGCCATGCTCAACGCCATCGACCTGGCGGAGACGGTAATCGCCGTACCCGGCGAGGGGGATGCCCTGCTCCCCGTGGCCCTGCGCTACGCGGAGAAGCTGAACCGCCGCATCGTGACCCTGGGATCTGACATGGAAAAACTGCGGGTATAGACCCGCTCAAGCGACAACTGCCGGGCAAAACGCATGGCGTTGATTTTGCTTTTCATAACCAAAAGCGGCACGGGTTTTCCCGTGCCGCTGCGCATCGTTTTTGATAACCAGGTCTACCGGTATCAAGAAACGCCCGGCTTTCGTCGCAGCGAAACGCAGGGCGACTTGCTATCTGTTGCTTATTCTATGCCCATTTGTTCTTTAAAATCATGCAGACTTTTGTCGTGCTGGGCCTGAGAAATGGCGCCATGCTCCAAAAATGTTGCGAGGAGCTGCTCCTGTTTCAAAAATAGCTGCCTGTTCTTCTCCGCATAGGACAGAGCCTCCCATGCAGAGTCCTTTAGTTCTATGTCCATTTTATTCTCGCTTTCTTATATAGCTTTCAAACCGACGGTGATTATACCAATGGCTCCCCATTCTGTCAAATACTGGCTTTAGGCAGTACAAGAGCGGGATTGCTTAGTTCTTATAACTAACATAGGAACGTATAAAAAACAAGTATTTGATTATCGCCCCGGAGTGGTTTATTATATCAGGCAGAAGATGGAGCGTGATCAAATGAAACTGACTCTTTTGGATAACGGTTCTATTGAGGGCAGCTTCCGGATCTTTTACCGGGAGGGGGAATATGCAGGTCCTCCGCGGATCACATTCCCCGTCAGCTGCTATCTGATCCAGACGGACGACGGCAAAAACCTGCTTTTTGACACCGGCGTGTGGCCGGGTGGTATCCGTGCCAAAACCGACAGCTACCGGTACCAGACCCGGGAGCAGACGCTGGAGGCGCAGCTGGCGCTTTTGGGCCTGACGCCCGGAGACATCGACGCGGTACTCCTGTCACACCTGCATTACGACCACGCCGGCGGCCTGTTCCTGTTTGCTGGAAAGGACTTCTACGTCTCCCGCCGGGAATACGCCCTGGCGACCGGGGACAACCCGCCCGCTGCCTATGTTCCGGCGGACTACACGGTTTCGGGCAACTGGCACCTGCTGGACGGGGACGGGGAGATTTTTCCCGGCGTGGAAGCGGTGATGCTGCCGGGGCATACACCGGGCCTGATGGGTCTGCTGCTCCGACTGCCCGGACGCACGATTCTTCTGCCCCAGGACGCGGTGTACGCGGCGGACAATTACTACCCCGCCTGTATGCTGCCCGGCCTGCTAGGCGACGAGGCCGCCTACCGGGCCTCACTGGCAAAGCTCCGCAGCTTGCAGCAGGAGACGGGCGCGGAGCTGATCTTCGGGCATGACGCGGCTCAGAGGGCTGGGTTGCCCCTGGCACCCGCCCGGATCGAATGAGGGCAGGACGATGAAACGGACAAGCATGTTTTCAATAGCCCTGCTTCTGTTGAGCCTGACGGCCTGCGGCGGTGAGGCAGCGCCGGCAGCGCCCACAGAGGCGGTAATTTCAGAAAAAACCGAGGCGGAAGCCCCGGCAGAACTAACGAATGAGGAGGAAAACACCTTGAAAATGACCATCGGCGGCACAGCCGTAGCTGTAGAGTGGGAGGACAACGAGTCCGTTGCCGCCCTGAAGGAATTTGTGAAAGACAGCCCGCTCACGGTGCAGCTGTCCATGTACGGCGGCTTTGAGCAGGTGGGCTCGCTGGGGACGGAGCTGCCCCGGAGCGACGTGCAGACCGTGACCCAGGCCGGGGACATCGTGCTGTACTCCGGCGACCAGATCGTGGTGTTCTACGGCTCCAACTCCTGGGCCTACACCCGGCTGGGCCATATCACGGACAAGACTTCCGAGGAGATGGCGGCGCTGTTGAGCGGCGGGGATGTGGCCCTGGAGCTCTCCACGGGAGGGGATGCTTCGTGAAGATCCTGGTATTGAACGGCAGTCCCCGCCCCAAGGGGAACACCGCCGCGCTGGTGGATGCCTTCGCGGCCGGGGCCAGGGAGAGCGGTCATCAGGTCCATGTGATACCGGTCTGCCGGAAAAGGATCGCGGGCTGCCTGGCCTGCGAATACTGCCACACCAAGGGCAACGGCAAATGCATCCAGCAGGACGATATGCAGGAGGTCTACCCGCTGCTGGACGAAGCGGAGATGCTGGTGCTGGCCTCGCCCGTCTACTACCACAATTTCAGCGGGCAGCTCCAGTGCGCCATCAATCGCATCTACGCCCTGGACAAGCCAAAAAATCTCAGGAAGGCGGCGCTGATCCTCAGCTCCGGGGACAGCGACGTGTACGGCGGCGCGCTCTATGAGTATCAGAACTCTTTCCTGGGCTATCTGGAGCTGGAGGATATGGGCGTCTTTACCGCTCACGGCGACGAGAACAAATCCGAGGCCAAGCTGCGGGAGTTATATGAATTCGGGCAGAGCCTGAAATAACTGAATAGCAGCAGAGTATGATAACCGGATAATATAACATATATGATATATACGAACGTAAGCAAGAAACTTGATATGTTCGATCTTACCTACAAGTCAGTTCCTTTCCCAAAGGTGCGTACTTGCTTCTTCCTTTTCTCATGGTATAATGATAAAACAACGATGGAAAAAGATGATTCCAGGCCATCTTTGAGCTTTATAGGAGGATACCTATGGGAAAGAAGATCATTATTCTAAACGGGAGCCCGCGCAGGAACGGCAACACCTCCGCCCTGACAGCGGCCTTTGCCAAAGGCGCTCAGGAGGCAGGCCATCAGGTCACGGAGTTTTCGCTCTCTACGATGCGGATCAACGGCTGCCTGGGCTGCTGGCAAGGCGGCAAGGATGAGGCGCACCCCTGCGTCCAGCGGGACGACATGGAGAAGATCTATCCCGTCTACCGGGAGGCGGACGTGGTGGTCCTGGCCTCACCGCTGTACTATTGGTTCATTTCCGGTTTCCTGAAGAACGCCTTTGACCGCCTGTTCGCCATAGCCGAGTGCGACCCTCATACCAGGAACCCCAAAAAGCAGAGCGTACTGCTCATGGCCGCAGAGGGCGCGGGCTTTGAGGAGAGCGAACACTGGTATGACCGCCTGGAAAAGCACATGGGCTGGCAGAGCATCGGTAAGGTACTGTGCGGCTATGTGACCCAGCCCGGCGATATCGCCGGCAAAAAGGAACTGACAGACACCTACGAATTGGGGAGGTCCATCCAATAAGCACAAATCTGCACCGGTTATTCAACGCCGGTGCAGATTTTTTCAAATAATGTGTTTCGCTTATTATCGCGTTTTCTTTTTTTCGCCAATGAACACTTAAACGCCTCTATCATGGCCGGCGAAAGCTCTGGGGCGTCATCGTCAAACACGATCGGATGTTTGGATGCCTCCTCTATTTCTTTAAGCTGATCGGCTGTAGGCTCTTCATTCCCATTTAGTATAAATGATTTGAGCATAGTGCAAATCCTTTCAGACGCTGTCGCAAGCAGTGTTCAAAAATATACCTCTCGATGGAATCTGCTCTCAAAAACGAAAGTTGCTTTTGAAGTGTTCTTTTCCTTGTTTCATTCAAACAATTTCAAATATGCGGATGTACAGCTCACAGCCCCGCCTCAGGAACACAGTGCATATGGGTAGACCCAAGGACCCGGAAGCCTTCAGCGCAGCCCGACAGGGAGCGCAGCCCAAAATCGGCAGCCCGCAGCTTCAGATAGAGCTCCAGCGACCTGCGCTCAGGACTTCCATCGGGGAACTGGCTGGCATGGCAGTCAAATATAGCGCGGTGCTGGAGCTCCAACAGGCCCCGAACAGACACATAGCGGTTGGGGTGCGCCGTCATATACAGCGCCAGGGTCTGCACCTGGGCAGCTTTCGCGCCGTAGCCGGCCATGATGCCCCCGTATGGCGCGAAGCAGGCTAACCGCATGGCGGTCTCGCCTACATTCAGATGGTCAGTATGGCACTCGCTTATAGTCCTGGGGTCTGGGGCAAAGATCAGCTCTGGCTGGAAATCCCCAATGGCCTGGGCAATACCACGCGTAAGATCGTCGGAGCTGTAAAAACCGCCGTCGCTGAGGTCGAGAAAGCGCAGATCCTGGACGCCTAAAAGTGCGGCAGAGTGTTCCGCCTCACGCCGGCGGTGTACAGCCACGGTTTCAGGATCGGTCCCGGCAGGGAAGCCGCTGCCGAAGCAGCCGTCTGTGCAGATAAGGAAGCACAGCTTCTTCCCGGCCCGGGCGAGCTTGGCCGCTGTCGCGCCCGCGCCGATTTCGATATCGTCCGGGTGCGGGCCTATGAACAGGAAACGGTCAAAGTCCTCTATGCGCGGCACCGGCGCCGCCAGATGAAGCGCTATGGACGTGATACTCATGCTGTCCTCCATTCTGTATATTGCTGATATTCTTTGCTCTGCCGATTGAAGTACAACTTCCAAGACAAATCCGAGGAGCCCTCGATCAGTGATTCGCTGCGGAAAACGGGCACCGCTTCCCGATACATTGGTTGTTCTGAGGAGAATACCGGCAAACGACTTCAGGCTTTTCCATTTCAACGCCGAAATTCTCTTTTACAAAGTCAATGGCTGCGAGGACCGAGAGAAAAGAATCTCTCTTGCAGCAGCGGGGCCCGCCGATCTCGCCGATCCTTCCGAGGGATCTTGCGGTCATTTGATGGGAGAGGGCAAAGGGCTCTACTGCCAGCGGGTTAGACTTTGAGATGGTAGAGACGAACATCCCGGAGCTGATCCCCGCTCCACACGCGCCCCAGAAGCCGCAGGCCCCGCCGGGAACACTCTTTCCACGGTTCATCATCTCACCCAAAGCCCGGGGCAGATCAACGCTGCCACCGGCATTTTTATAGGCAGTCAGCAGCGCAGCCCCGACCATCACATGATGCTCCGGACCGTGCATATGGCAGAAGGGCAGGTCCATCATTTTTTCAAGGATCTCGATGGGGTTCCTGGAGGTTTCCTCTAAACACAGGCCGATGATCGTGTCGAGCCCCCGGGTGTGGCAGTCGTTGCACACATAATGCCCATGAATGCACCTTGTTTTGCTGGTTTCCCGCTTGTGGCATATAGCACATTCCATCAGAATATCTGTTTCCAGATACTCCAGCGGCGCTTTGCAGATTAAACATTCTTCTTTCGCGGTCTTGACCTCCTATGTAAGCTGCGAAAAGTAAACGGCTTGCAGACGGGAAGCTATTCTCCCAAACGCTCCATAGCCCATGCAAAAGCCTGGGCGGTCCGTCCGGGCGGGTCCTGAAAATGATTTCCGGGATGCCACACCAGAACGCTTGGCACACCCTGCCTGTCCAGCAGCTCCTTCTGGGTTCGGATGCAGCGGCCGACTGCGGCCAGGCGGGGATTCTTTGCTTTCTCCTCCCGGTCGCCCAAGCTCAGGCAGACAGCTTTGGACCGCATGGCATGCCGGGCTGCGTACTCTGTCCAACCCTCATACCATACGGAAGGAGAGGAGGCGGCGATGGCGGCAAACCGGTCTGTCTCACAGCCGCACCAGAGGGAAAACAATCCGGCCAGAGAGTACCCGCCCAGAATGATTGGGGTATCTTCATGAAGACCGTACCTGGAACACAGCTCCGGCAGCAGCTCACCGGTCAGCCTCTTCAAAGTCTGCGCGGCCCCACCCCGGAAGGGCGTTTTGCCGTAGAGCGCCGGCGCTGTCCAGGGGGTCAGATCTCCGTCCCAGTCCTCTACACGGAAAGCGCAGAGCAAAAAGGGCAGGGAACATTTCTGCCGGATGTCCTTCGCCTCCTGCCCTAAAGTTTCCAGGTCATGGCCGTCCGCCGGCTGGAGCAGAAGAAAGCGCGGGGCATCACAGCGATACACCGTGCAGATCAGTCCGCATATTTTTAGATCGTCTCTTTCCATGGCAGCGCTCGCCTCCCTCATGCTCATGTTGGTAGTGTGCTTGCCTTCTATCCTGGTGTACCTTTCATACAAGGAAAAACTGATTCCCAGATTTATATCACCTGTGCTGAGCAAATGGGGAAATGTGCGGACGTGTTTAGGGTCGGCTAATATAACAACTTGCCTACAACCCAGGCTTAGAGTCCAGGAGTGCAAGCAGAAAATCCCCATTGTACTTAAATTCGCTGTAAATCAGCTTTGCCCCGCGATCTAGATGTGCCTTGAGATACTTCTGAAAGTAGTCATCATCGCTGATGTGATGCCCCTCAAATATCTCAATGAGCCCTTTGTAAAGGTCATCCCATTCGCCCGTGATTGTCTGCCGGTTGAGTTCTAACCCAAAGCTGTCTGTCATGAAATCGGTCGCGGTTAATGGCTCTCCGCTCTTAACAGACATAGAGATAGAAAGCTTAGAAAGGATAAACGGCGGGTAGTTTGTACTGGCCGCAATTTCTTCAAAAATATTCATCGTTTTCTTAGACGTCCTAATTTTGAATACCATATCTATACCTCAAAATAGGAATCTGTCAGCACCTTTGTCTTTTGGCTACCGCTGTTCTCAAGCATATAAGTGGTTGCAATATGGTCTTTCATAATGGCAACGTGATCCGAGTCTATTTCCTCGTTGGTGGATAGAATGAACACCTGCCCCTTGAGTTCACAGAAAAAGTGAAGTGAGATATTTCTGCGATGCTCGGTGTCGATCCGTGCAAAAGGCGTATCAATCACAAAGGGGATCTCATAATTGCAGAGCTGAACAAGGGAATGGTAAAGCGCCATAATAAAAATCTGCTTTTCGCCGTTGGAAAGGGAAGTTTTATCAATCTCAACCGGCAGCATTATTGGGCTTGTCGTCTGCGCCTTGCAGTATGCAATAATCCCTGAAATCTTATCTGTTTGGGCAAGATATTGTAACTCTCGCATACTGGCTTCTCCAATCACTTCATGCACATGATCCATAGGAGATGACATTATAGACTTCGCTAGTTTTTCTGGATCAAACGCCTCGGTCCTATAAATGTGAATATTGAAATTGTCATCAATATGGATATCGTCAATGAAATGTGTCTTGCGCATCAGCTTGCGAATCTCTGTTCTAAAGAAGTCCTCTACTTTTTCTATTTGTCTTCGGTAAAGGACATCTTGGAGCTTGTCCAGCATCACAATCGCCCTGGCGGAGATATCATTGATAGACGCCTTTTTCAAATCTGCCACAAGCCTTGCTTGTGTCTGCGTCAGCTGAGCATCACACTGCTTTACAATTTCGGCCTGTGCCGCTGTCTCCTGCTCTAAAGCTACTCGATTGGTCAGAAGCTGGCTTTTCTTTTCAAAAAGTTCCGCTCTCCGGCGCATATACTCTTGCACCGTAGCCACATTGCTAGCCTCCAACTCTTTCCTAGTCCGTCCAGACACGGCAATCGAGTGCTTGATTGCTTGCTTACACTTTGCAACTTTCTCCACATCGAAATCTAGGATTTGGTTTACTTGAACGAGCAGTGAGGCACTCTGCTCAAAAGATAGGTCGAGAATCTGCTCTGCCTCATTTCCAAACAGAATGAATGCCTGTTGCTTAATACCCGTAATATCTGTTTCAATCAGCTTGGTGACATCTGGAGTGTCCAGAACCTCGCAAAAATTTCGGTATTTCAGATTATTATTCTCACGTTCAATTTGGCGTTTTAGCCTATGCACCTGGTCTCGAATCATCAAAAAAGGAATTAGATCGTTTGCCCATTTTCGGAGCAGGACGTTCCAGGTGTCCCGTTTCTTTTCCTCTTCCTTGAGAATCGCCAATTTTTTGTTCCATTCATCTTCGGTGATGCCGCCCTTCTGCGTATAATCCTTTTCTAGAATAGCAATATCGGCCTCACAGGTCTCGATATCATCAATACATACATTCAGCCGGTTTGTCAGATCCTGAAGAGTATTTCGAGCTGTATCGTAGGCATCCTTAGCTACCAAATACTCATCCAAAACAGCCGATGTCTTTTGCTCGTTGCTCTTTACCCGCCTGAAATTCCGCCGCATGATATCAAACGTATCATAGCCGCAAAGAGTAAGAAACGCTTCTTTGATCCGCTCATTGCTTCCTTCGTTCAAAAAAAAGTCTGCTATTTTCTCACCATCGAAGAAATAAAGATTAAAAAGTTCCGGGGTGATTAGGGACAACATATACTTTTCAAAGTCCGCAACTTCGTCTACGGAAAGCGTCTTATCATTTTTCTCTACGTTATAAAATTCGGTCAAAGAGTCAGACAGAACCCAGGAGCGGTGTAAGCGATAGATGTCCACGCCCCTGCCATTGCTGAGTTGGATCTCCATCTGAACATATGCATCCGTGGGACGGGTCATTTTTGCATTGTTGTTGATAAGTTTTGTGATAGCCCGCTTATAATACGAATTCGGGCTCTTGTACCCCATGCTGATGTATCCGTAGAGACAAACTCGCATTGCGGTAAAAAGTGTAGTTTTTCCTGCGCCATTTTTTCCGCCAACCAGGATAATACTCCGCTTATTTGTTACATTGGTATTAAAGTGCGCTTCTCCCTCATAGGAACCGAAGTTGTATAATTCTATGCTGTTAATTTTCATTTTGCAGTCCCTTCTCGATGCTCTCGAAGTGAAGCCAGCCCTGGTTGATCACACGGTCAAAGGCTCTAGGAATCATAGAAGCGTTGGTATAATTTTTGTTCGCCTCAATCTCAATAATCAGCTTTGCAATCAACTCAAATTCTATGTCATTTTCTTCACATAGTCGCCGAATCTCGGCAATGACATCGTCCGGGAACACGGGAAGTTTATAGCCATCCCACGGAAGTTGTTTTCCCTTAACGGAGGAATATATCTCGACTAAAGACCGCCGGGATAAATCGCCCTCATTATCCCAAAGCAAGTCAATCTGTTTCAGCTCATCTATCGTAATCAAGGAGAAACCTGTTTCTTCCTCCAGTTGCAGGAGCCGTCTTAACATCTCCTTACGTGTTTCCATTGTGAACGGTCCCTGCCCAATCGTTCCATCTGGTTTCCGGTACACGCTACCGTTACGCCGCTTATACTCTCGCGCATTTGGGTCAGAACGAAGATTCATCAGCCAATTTCTAAAATTGCGAAGTGGTACCAACCAGGTTTCACCTCGGTCTATAAAGGCTTGGAGGGATTTGTCTTCTTTCACCATCGTGCAGATCCAGCACCCAAAGCGCGAGTTGCCCGTAACTGGTATTTTTTCTTTATCAATCTCTCCGATTACACTCTGTTCTTCACCCAGGTTTTCCCCCTGATAGAGTGAGTAAAGGTATTTGTTGTCAGATCCCCAGGGAGACAGGCCATCACCCTTCAGTAAGAATCTCCAGACTTTCTCATTTGGAATCTCGGTCAACGGATTGTAGATGTAAGCATTTTTAATGTCGTTGTGAGGGACCAAGAGTTTTCCCTCAATTTCGCGTGCACGGATATTGTTAGCCCTGTAGGTACTTTCTGCCTTGCGGACACCTAGTAGTAGTATTACCTCGCCATTGTTTCTGATGGTCTCATAGGTATAGGCATTCATCGGTTGAATTTTCAGCCGATCCGTACACCACCGAAACCCTGGAGGCTCCGGCGTGGGGTACCCTAGCCCGATTACCTTGCACCAAAAGGTATCTTCCACCTTTGGATAGATTATATCGGATTGGATTCGTAGCGCCTTGCCGTTTTTACCGATTAGATCGGACATTTTGTGCATATATCTCCGAACGATTGGGTTTTCCACCATCGTGTCGGATGTTACGATATAGACGGTCTTATTTCTCTTATCTGTGGAAAGCCGTTGTAGCATCTCCATCACAAGACAGCAGAGGAGAGTCGAGTCCTTACCTCCGCTAAAGCCAATCATCCAAGGGCGCTGGTCATGCTGATATACGAGCGACATTTCTTGTATAATGTTTTCAAAGACCTCAAATTCGCCTACATATCCCATGTTTATCGCCTCTCTATCAGTTGCTTTTCTCTCTGCTGTTCTTCTTTGCTAAGGGGTAATCCAATCTGCCGCTTGATTGAGGCACAGGTCAGCGCAATAGAATCCTCACTATTCAGCACCTTGCCGTTTTCGCGGATTGTCCGTCCTACCCATTCCTCGTTTGAGCGCAGCCAATCAATTTCACGAAGGCGAATCAAATAGTCTTTCATCTTGAGGGAGTGATCATCGTAGAAGCACCGTCCCAGCCGTCCAAATGCATTGATTGTCACGGCCAGAGCGATGATGTAGTTTTCACGCAAGGCTTTCTTAGGGAGAGTTTTGTTCAACACTTCTTGCCATTCTACAATGTTATCAGACACCAGTTGCCAGAATGTCAGCAAAAATTCCACATCTTCGTTGGAACAGGAATCTCCATGCAAAATCTTTTGATTTGCCTTATAGATCATATTGATCGTAAATAAATTAGACGAGTTCTTGCCGAGGATATCTCGCTCTTTATCTGTGTATCTCTTGAAAAACGGAATGGCATCAATGATATTCTTAGTGGCCACAGCAATCTGATCACGAGCGTCATAGAGCGTGGCCAAAGAGTTGGAAGTCTTCACAGCGTGCTTATTTAGATCAGTAAACATCTGCTGGCTACGGGCGAGACCATTGTCGCTATAGAACACGATAGAAATGGTCTCCTTGCCGAGCGAAGAATCCTCCTCCATAGCAGCTTCAATGGCAGCCTTTCTATGCTGGCCATCATTAATCAGGAAAACAGCCTCCATGTCCACCTCAAAAATGCCCACATCAGTGTCCATAAAAGGGGTGAATTTGAACTCTCCGTCAATCGAAGCTGCCAACGCCGAGAACACATAGGAATCCCGATTATCAATGATATACCGCTTAATTTCGGGGATTCTAGCCTCATTAATTCGCCTCTGTGCCCGGTACTCTGGAAGAATAAACTCAGTATCGGAGGGGAAGAGTCGTGGCAAAAGCTTCAATGGCACCATGGAGATGAAGTACTCACGACCAGCCTGAATCCCCCGTACTGCGGGGAAATGATATGAGAAATTCATACTGTACCCCCTAAAAAAGTGTGATATACTTAAGTATGCACTTAAGTATATCACACTACTTGCCTTAAGTCAATCTACTCTGTCTGAACACGCTTATATTTCATCCTCCAAAAGAAGATCATCCGGCAAGGCATCAATATCCAGGTTTCTGCCCTCCACGGTTTGCACCAGAAAGTTTTTGATGTTGTCCATTGTTTCTACAGTCGAATCTCCAATCAATTCAACTAGCTTTACAACCCCAAAGTTCGCAAATTGCGTCAGGAACTCAATCTTCTTAAACTCCGTTTTGTCACCAAAGGCCAGGTCCAGCCGCTCCTCCTCAGAGAACTGCGCCGTAGTGGTTGACAGAATAGCAGCTTGGAAGATAAAGTCCAATTTACCATTGTCATTATTTTGAAGTACGTTACGGGGGACATTTCTGATATCTTCTCCGTTCTCCTCAGGCTTCTCTACCCTGCGGTCGTACATCACACCAATTGCCAGGGCCAACATATATAAGGAATAGTTAGTTCGTGTCTTGAAAATCGGAGCCAGAGTGTCAATTGCCCGGTTCCAGGCGGTACCCCTCAGGCTGACATCGGTTGTCAATTCCATAAATGCCCCTCCTCAATCCTGGCAATATTCTTTTCCTCGTTGCTCATAATTGTCCACACCCTGCCAATGCTCTCCGCCGAAAACACCTCATGCAAATCATCCTTGGAAAACAAAATTACCTGCGGGGCAAATTGTGGAATCATGTTCACTACATTTTGTCGCTGGTCTGGGTCGAGTTTGGAAAACGGGCCATCCAGTACAAGGGGATATTCCTTAGAGGAGAGATGCTCATCGCTCCGAAGCATTTTCAGAATGCCGCCGATATACGCAAAAGACACCACGGCAAACTGCCCCTCGGATTTGGATTCATCGTTGAAGCTGTCTGTTACTCGCACGGCGAACTCAGGGCTGACAGTCACTTTCCTTCGGCTAGTCAACATATTGTCAATTAGGCTTTGAATGCTCTCTTCCAGGCAGTGGCTATAGGAAACAGATTCATCGTCTAGCTTTTTACGGAAATATGCGGCAACCTCCTCCATAATCCTAATCTTGCGATTCACTTTCTCGGTAGCTGCGTTCTCCCTTGTGGCGTTATCGAAGTCCTGCATCTGCTTTTTGAGGTAGATCTCAATCTTTCTCTGATTCGTGCCAATCTCTCCAATCCGAGCATCAAGTTCAGAAATCTCCTGCTCGGCTTGCTGCCTCGCCACAATCAAGTCTTCGATGTCGGGGCTTTTCTTTTCGGCTTCATCTAATTCGTGGATCTGCTCATCACACTTCTCAGCCTGTTCGTTATTCGCAAGCACCGTCATAATGCTATCTTCAATTCCGCTCTTGTCATATCCCCGTCCCCACATTTTTGCGGTCTTTGAAAAATCTTGGTACAGGCTGGTGTAGGAGCGCGGAGGCATCATATCGAGATATGTACTGATGTGCTGCCGCTCCGCATCGCACAACGGATTGCCACAGATGCAATGCGTCGTGGTCGAGTCTGTGAGGTAAGCAATCAATTTCTTCGAGATACCACTTGGCAACCGATTATTTTCAATTTTTAGGTGAATTTTCTGCTTCGCATCCTCCACAGCCTTGGAAATCAGAAGCTGTGGGAACATCTCAGAAACTTGATCTCCAAAGTGGGCTTGGGCATCGGTAGCATTCTTTAAAAAAAGGTCACGTTGGGTTTTCAGTGCCTTCCGCTGTCTTTCGTAATCTGCCCTAGACTTAAATCCACCGATTTGCTCAGATACAGACACAAGAACGCCTTGACATTCTGCTTTCCGTTTTTGTGCAGATTCTAAATCCCGTCCGAGACGCTCCAACCGGGTCTGCGCACCCTCGATGTTGGTCTTGATGGCCGCAATCTGGCTCCCACTCGAAATTGTGCCTTTGCTGAGATAAAGCTTGCCCAACACAGTGGTTTTCAGCTTTGTTTCGCCTACGTGGTTGATTGCTGCTTCAAGAACGTCCAAATCAAACATGGAATACAGCGCCTTGCGGAGTTTCCCAGCCGAGTCCTTGCCCTTTACACGGAGATCAGCAATCATACTCTCCCCGTCGAAGAAGAAGTAGTCCGAAAGTCCGGAGGGCAGCAACTTCTCAATAATCTCCTTTGGATGGTCCATTCTCCGCCAGTTGAAATCCTCATCCATCTTGTAGAGTGAAAAATCTTCTGCAATCTTCTCGGAATCGGCTAGCCCCTTTCGGTAGGTATATGTCCGGCGAAGCGAATACTGTGCGCCATCGTGCTCAAAATCGATGCCGCCCATCACTTGGAAAGTGTCACCGAAGGAACATTCGCTTTCATATTGTAGATTATATAGACGGTCTGTAGTGGTCTTGTTAAAGTGAACCTGCCCATAGAAAACCCACTGAAAAAGCTGGTGCAAGGTCGTCTTGCCGTCGCCATTCTTCCCGTAGATGATTGTAACCTTGCCGTCAGTGGAGCAGCGAATTTCTCCGCGCTGCATGAAGTTACGGAAGTTTTCAAATTCGATTTTACTGATTTTCATCGGAAGTCACACGCTCCAATTCATCCAAAATCGCCTTTACTACATCATTCCTGGATTGATCCACCGAGAGCTTGCTCACTTGAAGCTGCCGCTCTTTTTCCTCAATAAAGCCAATCATTTTGCTTGCAATCTCAGCCTCATTCATCAACCGTATCCTCCACATCTTCATAATCATAAACATCGATATCCTCGATGCATAAGTCATATCTTGTCAGATAGGACTCCAGCTCAGCCTCCAACTCGCTCCAGTTCAGTGCCAATTTCGCATATTCATAGAAGCGGCGAAATTCGATTTTAGCCCAACCTTTCATATCTCGGGAGGGGAGAACAATCACGTCGTAAATCTTGGCATACCTTTTATCCGCATATGTGCGGAGAATTCGGCCTCTCCGTTGAACAAATTCACGGTAGTCATCGTTGCTGGACAGAATCAGAGCGCTCTTGATAGACGGAATATTGATGCCTTCATCCAGGCAACGGATTGCTGCCAGAGCAGAGATTTCACCGTTGTTAAAGGCACTAACCAGCTCCATTCGGTCTGCCATATTCTCCTTTGCAGTGAACTGGCTGGATTTGAAGCCATGAGCACTCAATACACGTTTAATAGATTGGATATGGCGAAGTTCTTCTCCAGTATTATTGTCAAACAGCTTGCCATCTCCGCAGTAGACAACAAAATGGTCGCGCTCTTTAATCTGATTCACAATCTCGTCAATACGATCTAGCTTTTCCTTGGCCATAGAGATAACTCTCAGCCGGTTGCGCAAGGATTTCACTAGAAGATCCGGGTTAATACACTTATTGTTCTTGAAGCAAGACAAAATTTTTTGAGTATGGTATCTGAATTTTCCCTCTTCGTCCTCGGTGGCCTCCACAAATATTGGATAGTAGTAGTATGAAACCAAAAAACCGCGTTCCAGAGCTACTTCAATCGGCAGATTAAAGACCTGCCCGCCAAACCAGGCCATGAGTTCCTGACCTTTCTGTGCAGACGAGCCACTGTGTGGCGTGGCACTAAGGCCCAACAGGTACTGGAATGTGTCTTTGAGGGAGTCTGGGCGGTCTGTGAACCGATGAGCCTCATCCACAATCAGGAGCTTTTCATCCGCAGATTTTTTAATCGCTGCCATAAAACGGGGAATCTTGAACGACGCTATTGTGGAGATGATGATAATTTGGTTTTCAGGGTTGTAGCGCTTACGAATGATCTCCTGCGAAATCTGTTGCTCCCATGTTGGATTTTCCGAGGACACCATCACAAGTTTCGCCGTTGGGAATGTCTTTACAATATCATCTGCCCACTGTCGCACCAAATGTTTATATGGAGCGCAGATTACGATCATAGCTGGGTGATGTTCCAGTAGCCGCTTTGCAGAGTAAATCGCCGTCCACGTCTTGCCAGTACCGGTGGCCATAACATAGAAGCCGTGGTACCGATTTTCAACCCAAGCGGCAATGGCTTCTTCCTGATAGTCTCGGAGCTTTACCGGTTCGGACTTTGCGGTTCCTCTACCGGCCTTGCGATTATCGATTATCCTCAGAATCTGTCTTTTTGCCGATTCCTTATAGTCGTATACCTTGATGTAAGGGTTCGTGTCGTTCCAAAGAGCATCGAACTCGCGCTTCTCATCGGCAATACTAGCTTGCTCTGGAATTATCCAGCTTTTCACTACACGAATCTTTTCATAATTGTCCTGATACCCGTTAATGCTGGAGTTGGCAGAGCCGAAGAATACAACCACATTACCGTCGAAATCTTCCAAAATACCGAGCTTGTCGTGGTACATACCTGCAGAATTGGCCACCGCGATTTTTATATCCAGCGTACTACTAGCAATCAGGGAGACAAGGAGTTTCAGCAGTTCATCATCTAAGTCCTCCATCGCTGCGGCGAAATCTCGAGTAAAAGCGGTGCTAATAATCTCCTCCCGTTGCTCATAGCCGAGGTTGATTGCCATGACGTCCTGCTCGTTGAGCAGCGGACTTGCCACTAGCTCGATTTTTCCGCCTTTCCGGGCCATTGCCACAATTCCATCAATAATCGGTGCCAGTACGCTGGAGGAGAAGAATCCGACGCTACGCTGGTACAGCTTTGCCTGTTTCAGCGCCGGCACTAGAAAGGACTTTGCGATGTTCTTTTCTCCGCAGCTAATATAGCTCAATTTAATATCTAAATCTTTGAAACTCATTATATTGCTCCCATACACGAATACCGTACTAGAGGTTGTCTTCCTCTAATTCAATGAGATCCGCAATCAGATCATCAATATTATCCAGATCATCAATATGAACGCTCTCAACTTGTATCTCCCTAAACGCATCTTTTTCCATTTTACCTTGCGGAGCAATCAAAGGTATAGCCATCCGCAGTTGATTAGAGGATGTTGCAACGGTCAGCATCTGTCCCCATTTGTTGAGGGCACTGTAAATCAGCCATTCTGTCCAAGGCGTTGTGATCTGTGGTAATCGGTGCCAGCACATAATCTGTGAAATAGGCTGTGTGCAGTTGATTTCCGCCGCAATAATCTCTTCCATTTCTTGTGATATAGATTCGGTGATGCCTGTACTCTCAATGGAGACCATCGTGTATTTGTCCCGCCAAAAGAAACGGTCGTTGCAAGCATTCACATAATCAAGCAAGCTCTGGATTTGAAATCGGTGATCTTTACAGAATTCCTTTATGTCGGATATTGCAAATTCATCCCCACTATATATCAAGTCATGCAGACGCTCACCAGGACGCCCTATCTCTACGCCTAGTTCGGCTATGTAGGGTCTTGAAAATTGGAAGGTATCCCTGAACAGGTATTCCAGGATACTAAATGCGCTAAACGAGTACATTGCAGCATTGCGGGAGAACACTGTGGGCATCTTATGTTGGATTATATCATAAACCTCTGCCCCGTGGTGTGCTTTGTGGTCAGATACGATTTCGATAAGGATACGCTTCAAATCCCATTGTTCTTTGCTCGAAATAACCAGACGGCTGGAATGAAGGTATGCGCCGAAGTAGTTCAGCACCTCCGGGTCGCTCACAGAAAGATTAATAACGATTTCTGTAATTCCAGGGAAAGCGTTCTTGATTTGCTGTTTCTGCACGGGGTATTCAGATTTCTTGATAAAGTTCACCACAGAAGCATAAAGTGATGTAGTCTCCGCATCCTTGGAGATATAGTCCCGTCTAAAGTAATACTTGTCTGAACAAAGTTCATGTAAAATCCCTTGGAGATAATATTTGTTGAATACCCCCTCTTCGTTTAATTCATGCTCAAACACATCATAGAGGGAGTTCATTAGAAAGATTTTCTGGTCGCTTTCGTCTATATATTGCAAAATGTGGCCAGCGAGGCTATCAGAAATGTATTTTGCCCGTTTCGGCATATACATCCCTCGGCCACAGAGGATGCAGATACTAGAAATTCTGGCCGTTAGGGCACGGTCATTTTTTGGCATGCCCACATCGCCGAATTCATCTGTAACTATCCTGCGGAATTCCTGAAGTGCATCGGAATCATATGCCTTAATCCCGTCAGAATAATGCTTCTCCAGGACGGTTTTATAGACTTTAGCAAGAGACAGACGAGTACGGTGATATATATCACCCGTCAGGCGATAAGCTTCCACGAAAGCTTTCTGGAGGATATCCATCGGGATATCGCCATCTTCGTCCGCTTCATCCAGAATGTTTGAAAGCTGGTTAACACTTACGATGTCTGGCAGTCTATCGATAGTAGTGCGCACACGCTCCTGGAGCGAATCATCTCCAATGATGAAGATATCCAGTTGCTCGTCGTATGTATAGTGTGAGTTTTCATAGTTGCGAAGGAAATAGAGTAATTCCGTGACATTTGTCTTGCAGTAGTCTTCAATGTCATTTGAGGATACCATGGACGCACCATTCTTTTCTGCAGAAATCTTTGAAATCAGCCGAATACGGCTGTAATAGTGTGAGAACTTGCGTCTGGCCTTTGTTTCAATCTGACGCACCCGCTCGCGAGTGATTCCAAAAGTGTCCCCAATCTGCGCCAGCGTTTTCTTCCTGGCCCGCATCTGAACAATGCTTTTCATCCGTTTGTCAGAAAAGATTGGCAAAAACAGTTTTTGCACTTCGGATTCCAGGTCGAACGCACACCACTTGAGGAATTGCTTAAGCAGAGCAAGCTTCTGGGGATCATCAGGCAGGGGGATATTTATAAGATCATCAATCGAACAAGTTTCCGAAGGGCATAAGGATAGAAGTGTCCTTCGCTTGTAATCGTCAAGTGTAAAGGCAATAATATAGCCCGCAGCTTTATTTTTTAGCCTAGAATGGGGAATATCCGTTGTTTCATTTTTGAGCAGAGCAAACCGTTCTGCGTCTCGGCAGAAATCATTAAGCATCGAGACAACTAGGGCAATTTTCTCTGGAGCGAGATAGCATTCCAGAGCCAGGTCTTCTCCCAGCATCTCATACCCAGTCTGGTATTCGGATAATGCGAGAGTCTCTTCCTGTGAAAGTTTCATTCCTTCCGCAAAAGAAAAGTCTCCTAAAGCTATAGACTCAGCGTGATTCAGAATAAATAATGGCTTATTTTTTGACTTGAATTTGCAAGGTTCACTTTTAGGTAAGGAATCTTTTGAGAGGGAGCGCAACCTACCTATTACATCGTCCATACAATTGCGTCCAAAATTTCGGAGTCCCATCAGTGTTTCTGGCTTAAGCTTCAGTATATCAGATACTGTGGTGATGCCGTTATGCTTGAATACGTTGACAACCCGAACGGAGAAGGGCAATTCGGTCACTGCCAGATTTGCAAAGTTTTCTGGTGTCAGCCCAAGCTGCTCCCAAAGGGGGATGCCGCTGGCAACATTCATATCGTCCACACCTTCTTTGATTCCAATCAGTAAGGGGATGTGCTATTTTAAGGGATATACTCTAAAATCTTGCCGAATTCGCAATGAAGCATTGCACATACCCTACTGAAATTGCAAGATTCACAGGCTCGTTTCGGCGCAGTTTCGTCATAGTATTCGGGGTAATATTCACAATCTTTCTCAATTCTGCCGTGCTTATATTCTTGTTTATGCGTAGCGTCTACATCTTGTTGTACGAGATTACCATATAGATATTCCCTTCAATAGAAGCAATCTTGGGATAGTCTAGTATTACCAGTTTTGGGTTTAATTCTATCATACTAACGTGAAGTCCTCAAGAGTTCTTCGCAAATTCATGCAAAAAGGTAACGTCACAAATCAGCAAAGACAAATAATAACTTTTCTGCTAAATCAATTTACAAAACCTAAAATTGTTAGTAAATTGTTTGTTTATTCCCACTGATAAACTAACAAAATCTCAAATAAGCAAAATTTCTTTGCAAATTTCGATTGATTTTTTAGCTTTTCTGCGGTATTGTTAGTTTGTTGGAGGTGATCAAAATGCTGCAAAGTGAATTGGTAGAATTGGCTGACAGGATTCGTGCCCGGCAGGCTGAAATGCAGACTGTCGAAGTGAAGTCCGCACATCGAGGTTGTCCCGAAAAGCTGCGTGATACGCTCTCCAGCTTTTCCAACCAGGATTCCGGCGGCGTCATCGTGTTCGGACTTGATGAAAAGGCCGATTTTGCGCCCGTTGGGATCTACAATGCGCAAGATCTGCAAAAACATGTAACAGAACAATGTAATCAAATGGTGCCGCCGGTCCGTGCTGTATTCACTTTGGCGGAATATGAGGGGAACCTGCTCTGCTCCGCCGAAATACCTGCCGCAGACCTGTCAGAGCGCCCCTGCTACTATTCCGGTGCGGGAAGAGTACAGGGCTCCTATGTGCGTGTTGGAGAAGCCGACCTCCACATGACGGATTACGAAATCTACTGCTACGAGGCCTTTCGCCGCCACCTCCATGATGACGAAAGACCGGTCGAGCGAGCTACGGAGGCTGTACTTGATAAGGACCTGATCGATGAGTACATCCGAAACCGTCAAAAAGACCGCCCCGGTTTCAGCAAACTCAACACGGCGCAGGCCTATGATATGCTCGCCATCATGAGAGACGGACATCCGACCGTTGCCGCGATGATGAATATGGGGCTCTATCCCCAGGGCTATTTTCCACAATGGGGCATTACCGCCATCGTGGTTCCCGGCAAAGAAATCGGCGATGTTGCAGAGGACCATGCCCGCTTCCTGGATAACAAAAGAATCGAGGGCACGATCCATGCCATGGCGGAAGAAGCACAGCAGTTCTGCCTGAGGAATATGAAAGTGCGCACGATCATTGATCCGGCAACGGGAAAGCGGACGGATCGGACAGAATATCCGCCGGAGGCTGTTCGCGAGGCGATCTTGAATGCCCTGATCCATCGGGACTACAGCTTTTACACGGAAGGGACCCCGATACAGATTAACTTTTTTGCCGACCGACTGGAGATCCACAGCCCTGGCAGCCTGTATGGCCGTATGACGGTGGAGCAGTTGGGTTACTCCAAAATGGACCTGCGCAACCCCGCGTTGGCTGTTATGGCAGAGGTGTTGACCGGTTCAGAAAACCGGTATTCCGGCATTCCGACGATGCGGCGGGAAATGGCGGCCTACGACTTGCCTGCTCCGGTATTTGAAAACCGCAGGAACGAGTTTGTCGTGATTCTTTATAACACTCCCGTACAGGCCTCTCCCGCTTCAAATCCGGCCGGGGCCGTTAGTAATAAGGAAGAAGCCCTTTTGGAGTTTTGCAAGGCGCCGCGGACACGCCAGGAAATCGCAGAGTACTTGGGTATAAAAACGGTTTTTTATGTTATGCAGCACTATGTCCAGCCGCTGTTGGACAGCGGAAAACTGGCCATGACGATTCCGGAGCAGCCACGCAGAAAAAAGCAGAGATTTTATACGGTCGAGTAAACGGCGCCAGCCCTTCCGTAAAACTGCGGGCTCAAAAATCACACATTCGATATTCGCAAACCTCCTTTGTACAATATGGGTGCAAAGGAGGTTTTGCTGAGGCTCCTATGCACTAACTCCACCCCATTCTTTTGGATAAACCTAACGCGGGAGCAGCCAGGTGCATTTACTGCATATACTATCAATGCTTAATGTGCAGTAAAAGGGCGTGCTCTCTCGCTTTCTGCATATAAATGCCTATAATCATGTGTAGAAACGGAGGCTGTGCTATGCGAAAGTTTGATTATTTTTTTTTGAACAATGGGCTGTTGCCTGCCCGCCTTGTGAATCTGACCGCAAGTATTTCGGCGCTGAAAACCGTGGCCGGCGTCCGCAAAGAGGAATACGCGCAAGTCTTTACGGAGCTGGAGGCCGTCGCCAGGGTGCAGTCCGTAAAAAGCTCCAACGCCATCGAGGGGATCGTCACCAGTGACGAGCGCATTGCTGCCATTGTCAACCAGAACAGCGCACCCTTAAACCACAACGAGGCGGAGATCGCCGGCTACCGGGACGCGCTGAACGCCATTCACTTGGAATATGACCGTATGGACTTTACCCAGCGGGATATCCTTCGCCTGCATGAGATGATGATGTCGCTTGCGGGAACTGCATACGGCGGGCAATACAAGACGAACGACAATGTGATCCTGGAAGTGGACGCGGACGGGAACCGCCGTGTGCGGTTTCGCCCCACCTCGGCCGCAGATACGCCGGAAGCCATGGAGCAGTTGGAACTGGCCTATCTGGCGGCCAGGGACGACGCGAACATCAATCAGCTTCTGCTGATCCCCTGCGTCATTCTGGATTTTCTCTGCATCCACCCGTTCCGGGACGGAAACGGCAGAATGTCCCGCCCGCTGTCGCTGCTGCTCCTCTATAAGAACGGCTATGACGCCGGGAAGTATGTGTCCTTTGAGGAACAGATCAACAACTATAAGGCCTATTACTATGAGGCCCTGCGGCAGTCCTCCGCGGGCTGGGAGACGGGAGAAAACAGTTATTTTCCGTTCATTGAAAACTTTCTCTCAACATTGTATATGTGCTACAAGGAGTTGGACAAACGCTTCGCGGTCGTGAACGGAAAGCGGATCACGAAAAAGGCCCGGGTGGAGGCGACAGTCCTGAACAGCCTGACGCCCCTCTCCAAAGCGGAGATCTGCAAGCTGCTCCCGGATGTCAGCCCGACAACGGTGGAGGCCGTGCTGGGCGCGATGGTCAGGGATGGCGTCATCAAGCGGATCGGGGCCTCCCAGGCTTCGCGGTATATCAAAGCGTGAGAAAAAGCCGGTCGACTGCTTAACCGACAATCAGACTGTAGACAAACCCGCTGCCATATTAAGCTGGCAGCGGGTTTGTTTACGGGCAGAGATTTCATAAAGCTGACAAAGTCAGGTATACTCGTGCTGGAAGGCAAGGGAGCCCGGGCAAGATACCGACTTTCCGAAAGATAAGAACGCACGCAAAGAACGCACGCGTGTGTTCCCTTAACGCACGCGTGCGTTCTTATCGCATCGTTGTGTGTTGTATTGTTGCGTTACAATACGTCATTTTGGATTATCTCTGCATTCATCCGTTCCAGGACGGAAACGGCAGAATGTCCCGCCCGCTGTCGCTGCTGCTCCTCGCGTAAACAAATGCCGGTTGACTGCTCAACCGACATTCAGACTGTAGACAAACCCGCTGCCAGCTTAGTATGACAGCGGGTTTGTCTACGGGCAGAGATTTCATATAAGTATACTTATACGAAATCGTGACTTTTCGTGAAAGTATAGTTTTAGCAAAGCTGTAATTTACGTTCTTCTGTGATAAGAAACTCACAGCCTTTGAGATTAGTATAATACCACAAAAGCGGTAATTATACAGAATTATTTCGTTTTTTCGCCAAAATAAGTCTCTTTTCCTGCTCCCTAATTCCCTCAAGCTTTTGCCCGCACATGGGCGATCATCTTCTGCACCTGTTCGCTGCAATTGATGGGAATGAGCTTTGTGTCCGGGTGCTGATTTTGGAACACCCGGAACAGTTCGTCTGCAAAGCCCTGGCCAATCTCCTCCACGCCGGAGAAGTCCAGCTCAATGTTGCTGAATCTTTCAAACCGGACCATCAGCCGCCGCGCCTGAGAGCGGGACACCACCAGCGGTTTTTCGTCGCCGTATTCCAGCAGCCGGACAGGCACCACGGTCTTTGAGAATCCATAGTCCTCTGGGGCCTGGGTGAATCGGTCGAATACATCCTTTGCCGGTTCCTGGTGGCTGTATTTGATCGACATAGCGACCGTCGTTCCTTTTCCCGGTACATCTACATCTGAAAGGCGGGGTGCCTGATCCGGGCCCACGTGAAAGACCAGGCCATCGGAGAAGATCGTAAAATCATCCACGACCTTGGAACAGAAGAAGATCCCCTCACCTGTGTGGCTGCCAGGGTCCGTAGTGAACTTCCCCTTCGCCAGTTCCAAAATGGCAAAGCTCTTTTCCTCCAGCCCCATAGCCTCTGCGATCTTCGCAAAAACGCCGATACCGTCATCCTGAATGGAGATGTCTGCGCAATAGCGGCTCCTGGCCATCTGTATCTGGACAGCTGTGCCGTTGGAGTGTTCCACGGCGTTATTCAGGATCTCCGTGAACGCAAAACTCAAATTTCCTTTGGGAACAGGTGGGAGGTCAGAGAAAAACGGCTCTACATACCGCCTCCATACAAGATCCTCCTGCAATCCCTGCAAATCAAAGCTCAGGCTTTCGATTTCTCCGGGTAGAAAAAACATATTATTACGGCCGTTTTTTGTCCGGGCAATGATGCCCTGTTCCTCCATAGTCCGAAGGTAGCGGTAGATGGTCTGGATGGACAGGCCCTCGGCCTTGGCAAATTGCCCTGCGGCAAAGGTGCCTTCTCCTATCTGCTCCACGATTCGCTCCTGGAGCGCGTTCCGTTTTTCCTTTGGAATGGACATTGCTATACCTCCTGAACTGGGCCTTGCTTGAACTATAATTTTGCCCGCTTGAACTATAATATAAACTATAAAACCACTTTCGTCAAGGCACTGTTTTCTCCTCCAGAAGCATTAAAAGTGCGTGTGAACCCAGCCCAACCTCTTTTTGTCGACCTCATCCTGCGTGCGCCTACCTACGGGATACTGTTGGAAAAATTTCTTCAACTGCCTTTTCCAACAAAATTTTCCAACAAATAGGCCAATACAGGCCAATACAGGGCAACACAGGGGTGAATGTGAAAACGCCGGAAAGCCTTGCGGCTCTAAGACTTTTCAACATTAGGCAGCATCAGATAAAATTACGTATCAACGGCTTTTTCGGTTTGGTAAGGATGAGGTCGGCAGTTCGAATCTGCCCAGCAGCTCCAGCCAAAAAAGCCCGGAATTTCAAGGATTCCGGGCTTTTGCTATTTCTATGAGGTCGCCTCTTTTTTGAGTTTTGGGGTGATTTTGGGGTGAATGTTGTCCTGGAACCGATCCATCACCTGCGCGGCCCTGGCCTCCGCGGAGGCCCAGCAGCTCCGCCCGGCGCAGGCTGGAGAGCAGATCGGAGATGATCGGAGCCCGCCATTTGACGGCCCTCTCCAGGATGGAGGAGAGGGTCCGGTAGTAGGAGCGGACCGTGGCCGGGTCCAGCGGGTCCCTGTTCTGTCAAATGCCGGCTTTAGGCGGTGTAAAGGCTGATTGATTTTCATCGGGAAAAGCAGTAAAATCAAGGCGATAGGAGGGGGTTCTATGACCTGGGAGGAATACTATGACCGGTTCTACGACTGGGCGGAGAGCACACAGATCAGCCGTTTGTCCGGGCTGACAGACTTTGGACTGGCGGAGGAGATCGTGGAGATCGCCGCTGAATTTTCCGATGCGAAGATCGTGGCCCGGCTGCTGCGGAAAGCCGGTCACGCCGGCACACGGTTCACCCCGGAACAGATCATCGAACTGAGCAACATGGTGCCGCCGGACTTTGTCCCGGAACTGGCCCGGCTCAACTCCACACCCTATACGGAGAATGACCTGGATTGTCTGTATGACTTTCTGAACGACGAACAGATCCGCACTCTGGCGCGGGAAAACCGTGTGGATTACCTCTTACCTGGAGAGGCGATGCCCGCGCAGGAACCGCCTCAAAAATCCTCCGGACTCTTGGGCTTTTTGGCGGGATTCTTCGTGGCGGACGCAGTTCTGGGCGGCAAAAAGAAAGCGCACAGCGGCCGCTGCGACGGGGACTGCGCCCACTGCCCGCCCCATTACGGCTACCGCTACGGCCGCTGGTATTACGGACATCACCACAACTACGGCTGCGAATTCGGCGGCAACGGAGGGCTTTGATACGATTTGGGCAGCTGTCGCAAATTTTCGCGGCTTCTTCAAAGAACAGAGACGGTTTTGCCGGAGCCGATGAGGAAGGTTCCGGCTCTTTTCGAAAACTCAAGGGAGGTCTATTATGAAGCATGAATGCAAGATCACGGTGCTGGAGACGAAATGTTTTCCGGAGCTCCAGGAAAAATACCTGGCCGATCCGAAGTCCGGCCCGTGTCCGTTTTTCAAGGAGGGCGATACCTTTTTGCTGAAACGTACGCCCCAGCAGGACGATTTTTACCATCTGATGAACGGAAAATTCTGCGGCGAGGCCTGGGATGCCGTGAGCCGCTATGTTTATACAGCCCTTCAGGGTGGCTCGATCATGAAGGGCTGGACGAATGACGACCGGATGATGATTGCTTGCTGCAACGACGGCACGAGACCTGTGGTGTTTAAGATCGAACGGATCGACATCCCGGAGAATGAGGAAGAGCAGGCCTGGCTGGAAAAGCAGAATTTCAGCAATTCAGCGGAAAATGCCTACACGGGCTGATTCGGCAAAGAAACGGTGCCCATTTGGAAAAATGTCTGGGAGTTATACAACTCGGGATTTACGGAGGCAGTTTATAATTTGCGGAGAAGAGTGAAATGAAAATAAAAAAGCTGCTATATGATTTCACAGTATGTCAAGTGGCGAGTGCAGAGAATATTGATTTGGAACATGAATTCAATTTTGTCGCTAAGACGGACGAAGAACTCTCCCTCGTCTGCAAAACGGAGGACACACCAGAAAAAACAATTGCCCGTGATGACGGATGGAAAGGATTCCGCATTCAGGGAGTTCTTGACTTCTCTCTTATCGGAGTATTATCGAAAATTGCAAGCATTCTTGCTGAAAATGGAATTGCCATATTTGCGATTTCAAGCTTCAATACAGATTATATTCTTGTTAAAGCGAGTAATTTTGACAAAGCCATGGAAACGCTTGCGAATGCAGGCTATACTGTTGAATAACTTCCCGTTTGCCGATCTCATTCATTGAAACCGCCGCCCGCCGCTCACAGCCCGTCAAAGCCGCGTTTTAAGAAACCGTCCAGGCTGCACTGAATCTTGCTCCACTGTTCATCGGAGCGGGAAAGGCCGTTTTTACAGACGGCCAGGCAGCCGTTGATCTGAAAAAAGAACAGGGTACGCAGGATCTCCGGGGAAGCTTGAGAAGATGCCTGGAGCCGCCTGACAAAGCTATCCTCTCCGGCCTGCGTGAGCCGCCGGATCACCTGGCTGTGGAGAGAGTCGGAGAAGAACAGGGCCCGGTATTTTTTGTTCTCCCGCAGGAAATGGCAGAGCGGGTAGGCGCATTTGTCCTCCCCGGCGGCAGGGATGCCCACCTGCTCCAGAACACCGTGCAGGCTGCCGAGAGCGTCGTCAAAAAGCGCGTCCAGCACCTGGCCGATGTTGCCGTAATGCAGATAAAAGGTCCCCCGGTTGATCTCCGCCGCCCTGCACAGGTCCGAGACGGTGATGTCTCTGTGATCCTTTTCTCCCAGCAGCTTCAGCAGCGCGTTCTTGATGACCGCCTGAGAGTATAAGCTGCGCCGGTCCGTCTTTTTGCTTTGTGTTCCATCCATAAAAGAGCCTCCGATCGACTGCCGTCGTTTCTGCACATTTTTCAAGAATGTGTTCAGAAACAGACGGCTTTTTTTAATAATGGCCAGGAATGTATCCCCCTGGGGGGCTTACAGAACTTGACTGAAGCTGCTATTCTGTGCCCAGATCGCGCCGGGCATCCAAGCCCGGCGAAACAGGAGGATGCGAAAATGAAGATCACAGTATGCGGAAAGGGCGGCTGCGGCAAGAGCACCGTCACCAGTCTGTTGGCCAAGGAACTGGCCAATATGGGGAAAAACGTCCTGATCGTGGATCTGGACGAATCCAACTACGGCCTGCACCGGCAGCTGGGCGTGGAGCTGCCCAGAGATTTTACAGAGTTTTTCGGCGGGAAGGACAAGGCCTTCAAGACCATGATGACCAGCGGCATCCTGGACTCTATGAAGCTGGACGCGCTGGCCAAAAAGTTCTTTGCCAAGGACTTTGGCCTGAAGGACATCCCTGCGGACTTTTTCGCGGAAAAAGACGGGATCAAACTCCTGTCCGCCGGCAAGATCCACAAAGCCAACGAGGGCTGCGCTTGCACCATGAACAGCATCATCGAGCAGTTCATCTGCCACCTGACTATGGGGCCGGACGATGTGATCCTGCTGGATATGGAGGCGGGGATCGAGCATTTCGGCAGAGGCACGGACAAAGGCGTGGACGCGGTGCTGATGGTGGTGGAGCCCTCCTTTGAGTCTCTGCGGCTCAGCGCCAAGGTGGCGGAGCTGTGCGGCAGCATCCAGAAGCCCGTATATTACTGCCTCAACAAGATCACACCGGAAAACGAGCAGACCATGACGGACACTGTGAGCAAAAACGGCCAGATCCTCTGCAAGCTGCCCTACTCGCCTGAACTGGGCTTGGCCGGGCTGACCGGCCAGGAGTTGACCCAGCACAGCCCGGAGATCGCGCAGCTGGCGCGTTCCCTGGCGGCCTGATTTCATGATACCCTCCGCCGGGCCTGCGGCACAAGCCCCCAGGGGGGATATTTCTCACAGCTTTCTGTATTGGAAAAAGGGGAGGACAGCAAACTTGGACCTGATCCATGAGAATGTGAGGAGCCTGTTTTACAAGCTGCTGATACCCTCCGTTGGCGGAGCGGCCGTTGTCGCCGCATACAGCTTTGTGGATACGATCGCCATCGGACAGGGCGTAGGCCCCGACGGTACGGCGGCCTGCGCGGTGTTCCTGCCGATCTTCACGATCGCGGACTTTATCGGTATCCTGTGCGGAACTGGCGGCTCCATCCTTTACGGCAAGGCAAAAGGAAGCAGCCAGCCGGAAAAAGCGAACGCCTGTTTTACCGGCTCGATCCTGCTTGTGTTGCTGGGAGCGCTGATCGCGTGGGTCCTTCTGCTGCTTTTCCAAGACCCCTTGTACCGCCTGTTCGGCGCGGACGACGCGCTGCTGCCCTATGTCAAGGAGTACGGTGGGATGATCGTCGCCGCGCTGCCAAGCTTCGTGCTGATCGCCTGCCTACCTGCCTTCTTAAATGTGGACGGGGCGCCGGATCTTGTTTTGACCGCCGCCGTCGCCGGAGCCGCGCTGAATATTTTTGGGGACTGGTTCTTCGTGTTTCCCCTTCACATGGGGATGTTCGGCGCTGCCCTGGCAACGGTGCTGGGAAGTTTGATCCAGCTTGTTGTCATGGGCGGTTATGTGCTGAGCAAGCGCAGCTCCTACCGCTTTGTGCTGCCCCATAAATGGACGGCCGCTTTTCTGAAAACCGTGACGAACGGATTCGGTACAGCCTTTTCGCCTCTCGCGGTGATCGCCACGACCTTTGTTGTCAACAACCAGATTATGAAATATGCGGATACCGCGGCGCTGGCCGTTTACGGGATGCTCAGCACGATAAGGGCCCTGCTCAACTATGTGTATACGGGGGCAGGACAGGCCGTGCAGCCGATAGCCTCCAGCGGTTACGGAGCGGGAAAGCCCGAGCGGTATTGGAGCGCTTACCGGCTTGGTATCCGGGCAAACCTGTGCATCGGGACGGCAGTCACTGCGATCTGTATTCTGTTCCCTGGGCCGATCACCGCCCTGTTTATCAAGGCAACGCCGGAGGTCGCCGCGATCGCGCCGGCGATCTTCAGGATCTATGCGCTTTCCTTCCTGCCCCTTGGTATCAGCACCTTCCTGTGCGCGTATTTGCAGTCCATTATGAGGGCAAGGCCCGCGGCGGTCATTGCCGTCATGCGAGGGCTGCTCGTAAACTGCGCGCTGCTGATCCTGCTTCCGCTGGCTTTTGGCGCGGTGGGGATCTGGGCCGCTTTCGCCGCGGCGGATCTCCTTGTGGCCGCGGCAGCCTTGCTCTACTTACGCAAACTCAAAAACGAGTCCTCCGACGGCGGGAGAAAATGCTAAAAAACCTATGCAGTTTCCTCTGGCTTGTGCGCCTCTATCCATTGGAGCAGAAAGCTCTTGAACTGCCGTCCGGCCTTGGTGGGCAGATTGTCCAGCCGCTCCGCCAGAACGATGCTCTGCCCGAAGCCCGGGTCCCTCAGTGTGCGAAGGACGGTGTTCTCCCCGCAGTGGTCCCGGGCCGAAAAGCCATAGGTCACGGCGATGGCCAGCCCGCGCTCCACCAGTTCCTCCGTCAGCTCCTCGTCGGAGGTCTCCAGCGGGATGTCCACCCGGATGTCCTGCCCCAACAGCAGATGGTCGATGTTCTTGCGAAAACAGGCGTACTCCCGGCCCTTGCCGATCAGCTTCTGCCCCTCAAAATCTTCGGGCAGGAGCTTTTCTTTTTTCGCCAGGGGATGGTCCCTGTGGATGCGGCAGCAGTAGTGGGAGTAGAACAGCTCCTGGGCGTGAAAGCGGGTGTTGTCCACAGGGCCGGCAGTGATGGCGAAATCCGCCCGGCCGGCGGCCAGGGCCTCCGCCGCGGCGCTGTCGGTGGTGTCCGTCACGCTCAGCGTGATGTCCGGGTACTTCTCATGGAAGGCCAGCACGAAGTCCGCGCCCAGGGCGCCCAGCACATGGTCCATGGCATAGACCGTGACCACGGCCTTCTTCTGCCCCGCCAAAGTACGCACCCCGGAGATGCGCTCATAGGTGTCCAAAAGCGTCCGCACATGGGGCACCAGGGCGGCGGCAAAATCCGTGGACTCCAGGCCCCGGTTGGAGCGGATGAACAGCGCCTGGCCCAGCTCCTTCTCCAGAGAGCGGATCACCCGGCTGAGCCCCTGATGGCTGATATAGAGACTGTCCGCTGCCGCCTGAATGTTGCGGCTGCGGTAGACTGCCATAAAGTATTCCAGCTGCTTTCGGTTCATAAACCCACCTCCTGCTCTATTGTACCGCAATACTTTTGTTGCGGCAAGGGCGGCTTTTATTTCTTCCGCCGCGCCCCAAAAATGTTTACACTAAGATTTAGAAAAACAGTCTGCAAATAAAAAGTCAAGAGGAAAATGAAAGAAGGCAGCGAAAAATAACGACGGAAAAATAGGTATGAGAA
>CANQRR010000030.1 GCA_947626285.1 uncultured Lachnospiraceae bacterium | reverse complement strand
AGTTATGTTGAACCGCCGTATGCCGAACGGCACGTACGGTGGTGTGAGAGGGCGGAGAAAATCCGCCCTACTCGATTTTTGTACTCTTTCAGTTCATTCTACGTATAGAATTCCCCCGTACTATTTTATGATGAATTCCGCCAGAATCGACGTAAACAACATCTTAAATTTGAATATAGACGTTTCTCATATATATTTTGGTTCGTGTATCACCGGCTTCTCAGAGGCATCCGTATCTCACTTGATTTTCTGTCACATTTATATCTCATCTCCCTTCCCGGTCACAGTTTTTTATGGCTGTGTGGTATCGGGTATGTTCTGCAAGAAATCCTCCACGGATGTGGCGGCGCACATAGTCATCCTCAGATTCTTCCGCGCTTTCCTGTAGATTGGATTCCATATATTTCAAAAAGCTGACAAGAGCCCCGGTTCTTTTTCCGAGTCCCCTCCGGTTTTACTCATATTTCTTTATCTGTTCTTTGACCATCCAGCAATATATTTTCCTTCGCCATCCAGCGCACATGCCATGCCGTTTTAAAATATGCAAAATTCGCCCAAAAGGAATTCACGGAATTCCCCTCCGTCCTCGCTTTCCAGGGCGAGGGCACCTCGATAAATCTTACTCCGAGACGCAACGGCTTCAATGCAGTCTCCAGGAAAAAGGGATGTTTCAGTTCTTCCCATCGAATGCTTTGTACCAGCCTGGTCGGGAATATCCGGTACCCATAAGTAATATCTGTCATTCTCGTCAGAAACAGAAGTGCAATTATTTTTTGAAAAATGAAATTTGCCACTAATTTTACTTTATTATATCCTTCAAAGCCTACCCCTTTTTTCCAACGGGATGCTGTAATCACACAATCCGGGTTGGCCTTTGCCTGCTCAATAAATTGCCGGACTGTCATTGGATCTGTTTCCAGATCCGATGACATCAGAATGACATGGCTTCCTTGGGCAAGCTCAAATCCCTCCCGGATCGCTCCTCCAACAAACGGCATCTTCTGATAATGGATATAGATCGGTATTTCTGCCTCATGCTTCCTGCACAATTTTTCCGCAGTACGCTTGCACTCAGAAGTACTCCTGTCGCACAGTAAAATAATAAGCTCACACAGATCTTTCCTGTCGCAGGTCTCTAATATCTCTTCTACCGTCCAACGCAGTGAGTAAGTCTCATCCATCGCGGGAAGGCAAATTGTTACATTGGAATATTTACCAGTTATCGCAATCATTATATTCTCCTCATCCAATCTTCAAATACGTCTTGAAGGGTCTCCCGTAAGGTATATCGGGGTTTAAAACCCAGGGCCGAAATTCTGGAATTATCCCCGAGAAGCAACGGCTCATCCGCCACCCGCATCAGCGCCGGATCCGAAACCACGTTTACATCCATCCCGGATATTTCTATCAGCATATCCAATACTTCCTGTATCTTATATGCATGCCCCGTGCAGATATTTGTGGCAACACCCGGCTCTCCCTGTTCTGCTAACAATTTCATGGCCACCACCCCATCTCTTGCATCTATGAAATCTCTGGCGCTCTCAAGGTTTCCAACATGTATTTCAGGAGCAATCCTGCCTGCTTTAACAAGGCAAGCTGTCTGGCAAAATTCTGGATCGCTGTTGCCGGCGGATGACCTGTTCCGACATGAATAAACATTCTTGGCAAAAATACTTTTAATCCATAGTTGCAATAATACTGATATTCCAGCATCTCTGTACCGGCTTTCGAGACACCGTACGGGGTATGCGGCCGCAGCAGTCGATCCTCTTCAAGCGGACAATCCTCCGGGGCATATGGTACATCAGTATACAAATTCCGAATCCCATACCTCTACGCCGTTGTCATGGAACACTTCGCAGAGCCGTTCCCGCAGCATCGCCCTGGTCACCCCCTTCTTCAGGACGACCATGAGAAACCCGCCCCCCCCGGCTCCTGCTATAAACTTTCCATCGATCATATCCTCACAGGTCATAAAAATCTGGTCTATGCAGGTGTTTGTCGTTCCGGGGTCAAGCTGTACGGACAGATCCCAGTGCTTGTTCAGCAGTTCAGCAAACGCATCCAGATTTCCTCTTTCAAGCTCAAACCGCATCAATGCCGCTACCTCCGGCATTTTTTTCAAAGCAAGAACAGAATCCCTGCGTCCGGAAAGGTAGCCTCCAAGGACTTTCCGCAACAAGTTTCGCGCAAGTCGTCTCTGGCCCGTATAAATCAGGGCGAACCGCTCCTGCAGTTCCTTCTTTGTCCTTTCCGACAGCCTGACCGGCTCCACTCGGATCCTCTGCGCCAGCCCTGGCTCTGTGCTGATGAACTTGATACCCGGGGTAATGCCGCCCACCTGATCCTGCCACCCACCTCCGGTGCTCATGATCTGTTCCATGCATAGAACCTTTTCATAAATTTCATTGTCAGACAAATCTTCTCCGAACAGCCTTCCCAGAGCCATCACGCACGCTCCGGCCAGGATGCTGCTTGTCCCAAGCCCGGATCCTTTCGGCACCCCTACGACCCGCGTCGACAGATAGATCCCGCCGCCCAGCTGTCGCAGGATATCCTCCAGCGTCTCCCCGCCTTCCGGCGGAATCACGCCGTATGCAAGCAGAGCCGCTTTATGAAGAGCAAAAGAGTCATACGGATCATGGCAGCTCCTGATCTCCTCCAGACTGTTGATCCTGCCAAACGCCCCAATATCCTCACTTTCAAATTCTACCCGGATATCCCGGAGCCTTCTGGCACGGGCCTGGATCGGAAGAACCCCTTTCAGCTTGATCGCCGCATTTATAACGACTCCTCCATGCTCATTGCAATACGGCGGTGTATCCGTCCAGCCACCACCCCAGTTGACTCTCACCGGCAGATCCACAGAAACTGTATCTTCACGGATTTGAAAAGAGCCTGCCCCTGTTTCAGCACTGTTATTAGAACAAACCGTGTCCCTGATCTCTTTAAAGCATAGCCTCTCGATTTCATCGTAGGACATCTGCCCATACCTTTTGTTCTGATCCTTCATATATCTGGAGAAACTGTACAGAATCTTAATCCTCTCATAAAAGGATGCTTTCTCTGAAATATCCAGCAGAAGACGGTACTGCTCTTCATTAATACCATTGTTTCCGAAGATCCCAAGGGCATCTTTATAATCTTCGCCTCTTTTGAGTGCATTGGCAAACTTGTCGACAAGAATATAATTTTCCAGCTGCAATCTCCAGTCGAGCATCCTCTGATTGTCCGCATTGTTGAAACTGCTGCACAGACTTTCCCTTTTTGTGTTTTTCCAGGATTCGACCTCCTCTGCCGTTGCAGTTCCCTTTGCCATGCGGTATACGGTCATCGCGAAGCCTACAGCTTCATCCATGGTTTTACCCACCGGATAGAGCAACGCAGTCCAAAGCTTTTTTTGATCGTCCTCTTTCCAGATCATAGCCTGCGTCAGATTATTCTTTTTCGCAAATATGTCAAGTCCAGCATCCAAGAGTAAAGGCTGTTTGGGATTATCGCAGACTCCATAAATACGAACCACACATCCCCCGTCTTTCAGCCATATGCCGCTCAATACACAATCCTCTGGAATATCTGTTCTGCTCAGCACAACGTTCGAAAGGATCGTCCTTTTTCCAATCCCGGCTCCGGATAATACTCCACCCTTCAAAAAACTGTTTTCAACATAAGCCCCGCTGCCCACCCGGTCCGGGTGTTCAATCACACTGTTGTTTGCAGCAAAATCGATGCCACCATCTGTCGTTGACAGGACTGATCGTTTCCAGCCTAGAAATTCATACGAATCAACCGCCTCTGCGACTAATTTCAGGAGTTCCCTGGTTGTCCCGAAATGGATAAACTCCGCCGGAGATACCGTAAATAATTTCATGGAAAACCCGCGCAATGCATTCCAAATCTCTGTACGACACCTGTGCAGACTTTCCGTGAAATCACCTTCCGGTTCCTGGCGGTAATATTCCTCCAGAGTTGAATCCCTTGCCAGCGGATACAGAAAGTCTCCATAGAAGCTGATCCGTGTATCTTCATTGACAAACCGGTCAAACTTCTCCTGGTCAAATACACCATCCGTACAGACCAGGGAGTACAGCGCGGCCAGCAGATCACAGTCGCACAGCACCGCCCCGGTATCCAGATCAACTGTCCCCTGCCCATCAATGGCCCCTACCCTGCCAAGATCAGCCACCGTATGCTTGTGCAAAAAGCGCCGCACATAATTCTCTCCGTCATTAAGGAATACGCCATGTTCCTTCCCGACATCCGCCGGCTGTTTCATAGTGATCCCCGCCGCACCACAGAACTGGAAGTCAATCTGCAAAGGATTGAACAGCAGCAGCACATCTCCGGAGAGAATCAGCATCCCGTCTTTTATCCTGGATGGCACCCCGGACAAACCGATAACCAGTTCATCAAACAAAGTCGAGGGGCGCCCATCCGGGAGTTCCCGCGGGATCGGTGAAAAAAGCTTTCCGCATACAGAATATTGCGGAACCCGTTTACTGTCGCCTCCGGAATGGATAACCAGTATCCGCCTGTTTTTGAACGGGTTCCTTTTTTCCCTGCATTTAGCCTTTTCCTTCCCTGCGATACAGCACAGTGCATTTATCGTGGCACCTCCTGAGCCCACACGCTTCCCGTCCGGATCTGGCAGAACAATATATTCCGTCGTATCCGGCAGCTGATGATTTTCCAGACGCAGCTGTATCTGCCTCCGGTAGCTCTCTGCCTGCGCTTCATTAGACGCTGTCAGAAGCAGATAATCCCATTTGATGAAAGAAACCTTTCTGAGACTCCGGGCATAGTCCTCCCAGGAATCCAGATAGCTTTGCTGTAAAAACAAATTTTTAATTCGTTTGTATTGTTTATTCATAAATAATCTGCACTCTTTTCGCTTGATATCCGTATGGAACAGCCTTGCCGTTCCCAGCTCATGACAGCATTTCATTTACAAGCCCCATGGCCCGTTCTACCGTCACATCAGAATTATAGTGTTGATGCTCTCCCCATCTTCCCAGGCCAAATACATGATGTTCCTTCGCCCAGACCAGAAGCTCTCTCATGATGCCCGGCTTGTCCAGCGTATTCAGGGGATATGCGTATTTATTCATATAATGATAATTCCCCTTCTCGCTTTCAGGAAGCAGTCCTATACGGGTGCAGTTCGTCTCTGTCCAGTACCCTCTGCTTCCCGGGCAAAAATTATGGCGTACCAGAATCCTGTGGTACGCCTTCCGATTATCCGGATAATAGATCCAGTGGGCCGCCGTATCCAGGTTCTCCCCGTAATACCGTGTCTCCACAGAACTGTATTTTAATTCTGCCACCTTTTCCTCCAGCTCCCGGGGCATGCTTGTGTTCTCTGTCAATTCTGCCCATGGGATTGTTGTAACAATGTGCTCCGCCTCATATTTCTCCTGCTGTTCCGTCACGACAGCACATGCTTCAAAATCTATGCCTGATACAGCGGTATTATAGATAATATTCGGAGCCACTGTTTCCGCCATTCTGCGCCAGAGTTCCCCATATCCATATCTCCGGGGATAATAAAATTCCGCATGACCTGGCTGCGTCCCATATGCTTTCCTCGCCAAACAGCTCTTCAGAGTTTCCTCAAATGAAACATTCGGAAGTTTTTCCAGCCAGTATGTTCCCAGTGCATTCAGGTCCTCCCCAAACATCTTCCGGTTGTATGGAAGCATATAGTCTTCCGCGATCCTGTCTCCGAGCTTCCAATAGATCCAGTCGACAAAGCTTTCGGGCTTCGGAGTCCCCTGGCTGCAACCGGCCCTGGCAATCGCTTTCAGATATTCCACCTGCAGATTTAGACTCATCTGCCAGATATTGGCTTCAATCGGATGGGAAATCAGCTCCCCATTGACTTCAATCCGGGAGTCCCTGGTATACCTGTCCCATTCCTCCTCCGGCATAAACCGAAACAGGAATTCATTCACTTTCGGCCGTTTTACATCAAGGAAATGTCCGCCGCCAATGTCAAACGGCGAACCGTCCACTTCCACCGAGCGGCACAGGCCACCGGCTTCCGCTTCCTTTTCCAGCACCAGGAAAGAAGTCTCTCCCCGCTCTTTTAGTACGTTTGCAAAAGTAAGGCCGGCAGGTCCGGCACCTAAAATGAGATATTTTGTTTTCATAAAAATAAATATCCTTACTAAATCAGTATTTTCAATTTCCCAGCATCTTCTGAGCCTTGTCAGAAATGGCGATGGGAATATCAAAGCAAATATTGGGGGAGAGCAGAAGTTATATATTCATCCTCGCCAAATATCGTTCAGTCCGGCAGATATTTTCTTTTCAGTCTTTGGGGAACAATGTCCTCAAATATCTTCCAGAAAACCGTTGCAACCAAAATTTGGGCCGTGAGATTCCCTATAAAAAAATTGGGCTAGAAAATACGGAATCCGTAGGTCATGTCCGTCATCTTTACGCCGTAATACAAATAAAACATATGTTGAAAGATGAAGTTCAGGATCTCTTTCTTCCTGCTGTACCCACTGAAGGAGCCACCCTGCAGCCAGCGGGATGCCGTGGTGATGTCTCCCGGGTGTTTCTTCTCCTTCTCGATCAGCTCATGGACCGAAAGGGGGTCTGTCTCAAGATCCGTCGACATGATGACCAGATGCGAGCCGCTGCATATATCGATGGCATCCTGGTAAGCCCCTCCTGCATACGGACGTTTCTGCCAGAGGACAGTGAATGGAATCTCCTCCGTCCTGCACCTGTCCTTTGCTCTTTCAATGGCTGCCAGGCATTCTTCTGTCGTCCGTTCACAGACGACTGCGATCAGCTCACACAGGTCCTGCCTGCTGCAGGTCCGCAGAATAACATCAACTGTCTGTTCAAAAGAAAATGTTTCATTGATTGCCGGAAGGATAATGCTCGTATTTCTATATACTGTTTCTATAAATATTTCTTCTCCATTTCCTACTACTATTTATATTAAATTCATGAACTAATAATTAATTTGCCAAGTATTTCTCAATGTGCTTATAAACTGGGCCAAGCTATTATTATATGTTACTCCTTCAGGTTCTCCCAAACGGTAATCCATAATCATTATCATACCCATTGTACCAATAATGAGTATATAAAACATTTCTCTATTTATAGCCGTAATTTTTATCTCCGATTCAGATATAATCCATATACTAAAAAAAGTAACCGCCATTGCAGCGCCAAATTTGAACCGATCTGTATCCCAAGCAATAAAGTTCAAGCTATAAAGGCATAACATCATTATTATCACAGCAACAATATAATATATTGCCTTTTGATATTGCTTTGCTGACATAAATATTATGCTCACCGTCAAGAGAATTAAGAACATATAAAACTTTAGCTGCCACTCCCATACCTTAAATTCTATTTTATTCGAATAAGATTCATATATCCTGCCATTGTAAAAATACTCACCTATTTCATCCAAGTTCTCAAAATAACTAGCATGGTTTTTGATTAGCGTCAACAATTTTTCTATTTGTGCCTTTGGTACTGACGTCATACCTATTGCAATACAATAAATTATACTGAAAAGATATCCAAAAAGAAAAATCAACCAGCTTTCGAACCGACTTTTTTTATATGGCTTTTTTATGAGTTTCTTTAGGTTCATAAAAAAAAGGATCGGGCAAATAAAAAAAGCATTTGTCTCGGAAATTAATAGGATTACAAGACTTAATGCTGAACATAAAAATGTAAAATAGTCGGGCGATTTTATTTTTTTTGCAAGCAATATGAATATACATAATAATGCGTATGCATATTGTTCGAAGTAGCCCATTTCATAACTTATATATGCACTGTAAATACTTAAAGAATACCATAAAATTAACACCCCCCCCACAATATTTCTCGTTCTAATATTAAAATAGTACGACATATACATAAAAAAGAACAGAATCAGCAAAGAACTGCCAATAATTAGAATATAGAGAAATTTCAAGCTATAAATATGATTTCCAAAAACTAATTTAACTGCGCTAGCTATAAAAGCCCTTGGCATAAAGCCAAAATCATATGTAAAAACATTGCATGATAATACATACGACGATGGCCAGCGAAATCCAAACAAATAATTCCATATTAATCTAATTTCTGTGATAAAAAGAACAACTATATAAATCATATTGCGCTTTAAAAAAGGTTCATACGTCGAATTATTTAGTTTACCAGCTACTTTTTTCAATCAAAAGCCTCCCTATTAACATAAACAATAAATATCAATTCATATAATAGACTAATAAGTTATTCTCCAGGTACTCTGCAGATTTTCCTTGAACTGACCATAACTATTATTCCACATTGCCCCATCAAATAGCTCCAGACGATAATCCATAATCATAATCAAAAGCATTGTTCCTATTATACATACGTATACAACATCTTTTCTTAAGACAATTCTCCGAATATCAATTTCCTTTACAATCCACATACTAAAAAATGTAATAGCAGTTGCTGCGCAAAATTTAAACCTGTCTGTATCCCATGCAATAAAATTCAAACAATATATAAGAGCCAATATAAAAATGCATGAGCCAATATAGCATATCACCTTTCGATAATATCCTATAGAATATAAAATCATGGCTACTACAGAAACTATTAAGAATAAGTATAGTTTTAGCTGCCAGTTCCAAACTTTAAACTCTATATTAGAAGCATAACCTGGAATTCTGCCTTTATAAAAATATCCGCCTATCTCATCTAATCTTTCAAAATAGTTAGCATGACTTCGAATCATATTTATTTGATTTAATATAGTTGATTCAGGAATTAACGTTGATCCCACGTGAAAACAATATATGAGGCAAGGAATATTCATCAATATTAGGATTACTAATTTTTTTAAAAATCCGAGATTCAAACCTTTTTTATCATCATTATAAAGTCTCAATAGCGAAGCAAAAAATAATATTGGGCATACCAAAAAAGCGTTCGTTTCAGATATTAGCAGTATAATAAAATTGGTCACTGTACATATAATAGAAAAAGCCATTGGATTTTTTATCTTAATTGGTAATAATAGCAACAAGAATAGCAATACATAACCATATTGTTCAAAATATCCTGCCTCATAACTCAGATATGCACTGTATATGCTTAAAGAATACCATAAAATTATTATTCCTCCAATTATATTTCTTGTCTTAATATTATAATAATAAGACATATAAATTAAGAATGCAAATATCAACATGTTTGTTCCAATAATTAGTATATAAAGAAATTTCAAACTATAAATATGATTTCCAACAAACAACTTTAATACACTAGCAACGAATGCCCTGGGCATAAAACCAGAGTCATATGTAAAAACATTACTGGTCAAAACCCAAGCAGACGGCCAGCGAAACCCAAACAGAAAATTCCACAGCAACCGCACAACTGTCACTGTAAAGCAAATAGGAAAAATAATCGTATATTTATCAAAATATCTGTTCCGTTTGCTACTGTCCATCTGTAGCTCCTCCCATTAAATATTTTCTGACAATAGTTTCATCACCCAAAAGTTCATCACCATCGTTACCGGTGTGATCATCACCTTGGCGATTACCTTCGAGAGCCTTGCTATCGACTCTACGCTTCCTGCCCTGAGCATGATCACATCTGCCAGCCATTGCCCAAGCGATGACACGACAAGCAAAAGGAGCAGCTGATACAGCAAGTAGATAATATACTTTGCATACACCGGAATTCTCCCTGGCTTCCTCTTGAAGATCTTTGACGTGGACACGATAAAAACCAACGTCACTGCTGGAACCGCGCTCATGCAGTTGGAAATAAACACCTGCCATCGGAAAACCGCTGTGAGGACTACATACAAGGAGAAATCGATACACCAGCCTATGCCGGATATGCCAATGAACCTGATGAACTGAATGAACAATTTCTTCATTCTTACCTTTCCCCTCCCCCGATTTCCGCCTTCCGAAACATATACACATCACTGCCGCTTGCCAGCGCGGCCTTCAGCCCAGCAGATGAATCCTCAAAAATGACTGCATCCTCTGCCTTCATCCCAAAATGTTCCCTCGCCTTGAGATAACAGGTCGGATCCGGTTTGCTCTTTTTCACATCCTCCTGTGTCACTACCAGGTCAAACAAGCTTTGTAAGCCAAAATACCCGAGAATGCTTTCCACATTTGCCCGGGAGGCAGTTGTCACCAACGCAGTATGGTACTCACCCCTCATAGCCTTCAGCATCGCCACCAGGTTCCCGTTCACCACGGCATACTTCAGGCAGTCAGGATAATACCGTTTCTTCTTCTCGTGGATCTCTTCCATGAGTTCCGTGCCACCACCCAGCAGCTCCGGCAAAAAATCCTTATAGGACCTCCCGTCGCACTGCCTCGCGTAAGTTTCCAGGGAGAGACCATATCCATGTTCATTCAAGGCCCTGCTGTAAGCACGGTAATTTGCCACCAGTGTGTCCACCAAAGTCCCGTCAAGGTCCACCATTACAAGTTTTCTTTTTTCTCCCATAATTCCTGTACCCTCTATTTACGCCCATCCCTGTATGGAACAGCCCCGCCATACCAGCCGTCCAGGTCATTCGCAACCATGATAAGCCCTGCGTAGAACATGACCGCCCTCTTCCTGTCCTTTTCCAGCTTGTACGGCATCAGCCTCAGCCAATGCACCAGCTCATGGTGGAAGATGCTGCGCACCTCCTCCGGCGTAAAGTGCCCTTGCAGGTATCCCCTGACTTTCTCCAGCATCCCATCATATACGGCTGAGCGGGTATAAAGAAAATCCACGCGGTTCCCTTCCACCCTCACCGTTTTCGTCATCATCAGGAACTCATACCCACCATGAAGGGACTGCATCAGTTTCCCAAAATCCAGGAAAGGTGATTCATGGATGTTCCCTGTATTCGGGTCGATCAGATAATATGCCTTTGACAAGTCCGGTTCACCATCCAGGCAGATAATATTCTCAACTGTCAGATCCCCGTGTATATCACTATACCTGTCATGGGAAAAGATTTCCTTTAAATATTCATGATCAAAAAGCCTATCCAGTCTGGACAGGTTTTTATATTTCCTCCCATTGATTATGATGTGCCTCTGTTTTTCGATATCTGCCAACAGCCGGGACCCCTTTATCCTCTCCAGGTTCTTATCCACCTTTTCTTCCAGATACCTTTCCAGATCCTCCCTCGCAGGAACCCTTCTATTTCTGGTATATAGGTTTTCCCGCAGGTCATCGAGGACTGCCCGCAGGATAGCCCATGACTGATCCAATGGTTGGGCATGCATATACCGGAACATATTATATGCGCCGCTGTCGTAATTCATATCATAGCAGCAGAACCCTTCCCCACAGTCTTTGTGGATGACCCTGCACACGGGTATGATATCCTTATGCCCTTCCAGCCATGCCAGCTGGGCCTTCAGTTTCTCCCCATCTTCCCCAAAGGTATACTTCCGATAGAATGTCCTTTCACGATCCATGCACAGCATCGTCGTGGCGTTTGATCCTGCCGAATAGTCCCGCAGGATACTGATGTCCCGGTTCAGCTCAATGAACTTCCTGATGAACTCCCTCTTTGATGAGCTGAAGTAATCATCCAGGAACCGCATCTGATCCCTGGGATCTATCTGCGGAAGGACACTAAGATGGTCCGCATCTTCCCTGGCATCGTTTAAGGCCGCTGTCTTCCCCAGCAATCTCCGGAACGAATCCGGGAGGAGCGTCACGGCATAGAGAATAACGACAGGGGCAACCATATAGGCAAGGCTCCCCACCATGCCGGCAGAGACAGCACTACCCTCCAGTGCGCGCATGCTATCCAATGTGTTCAAACCAAGGCTGGAACTGGAAAACAGGTTGATGAATACCTTTGTGAATCCCACACTTCCAGTGAAAGACAATGCAAACAGACCATAGGACGCAAGGTAAGCCGCCCACATGGCTACAGTGACAGCGAATACCCCTGCAATGTCTATCCTGCTCAGGTCACGGAACGTATTGATCAATGACCAGAAGAATTTCATCCCTTCCAGCCGGATGTTGTCATTGAACACTGAGCATATGCCCGCAGCCGCCTTTTTAATCTGAGTGCTGAAAAGCCTGCTGATGATCAGTCCCGCCCCAATAGTGACAACTGCCATCTCATACAACACTATAGAGCCTTCCACGGCATCCCCAGTCAACCCTGTCGCCATAAAAACCACAAAGATCACGGCGACCGCAACGATGTCCAGGAAACGGTCCAGGATGACCGTAGCCAGAGCAAAGCCCGGCCCATTCCTCAGCCGGCGCCCCACGTAAGCAGTGCGAACCACATCCCCTGCACGCACCGGAAGGACCAGGTTCAGGGCATATCCCAAAGAAAGGGAACGGAACAGTGTGCTCACCGGCGGTTTCTCATACGGCTTTATGAGCTTCCCCCACCGCAGGATCCGAAGGTAATGCCCCAGCAGCAGGAGCAGGATCGCCCCTGCAAGAAACCCCCAATCTGTCATGCCGTCCCTTCCACCATATATAGTCTGCTATCCTGCCCCGCAGCATGGTACTCCTCCGGGGTGCCGAAAGGGATATGGACATCCGTCTCAAAGCCACGGATGTCTTTTCCCTCACGGGATAGTATGTTGTAGACGCCGCTCACGTAGAACTCGTTGTAACTGCATTCTTTCAGGTATCCCTCCACGCCATCCCGGAAGATACCGCAGTCCTTAAAGTAATATGCGCCACAGACCGCGTGGCTGCTCACTGCCTCTTTTTCCGCTGTCCTAATGACGCGCCCTGACACATCATACTCCAGGAAGCTGTACCGTGGCTCGTCAGACTCGAATGTCAGGAGCGCCCCATCCGGGCTGCTAAAGGCACCGGCAGAGCAGAAATCATTGAACCCACTGCTTACGAACATATGATCGCAGTCATTGAACAGAACCGGGGAATCATCCTTTATCGTCCTTATCCCCTCCATACAGGTCAGGACCGCCCCCGCCAGCACGTCCGGGATCTCCACGATCCTGGCGTCCGGGTAATATTTCCTGATCTCCATATCTATCCGGAAACCGTCGACATGCTCCCGCAACACCACAAACGTGATATCCGCCACATCAATATAATGGACAACTGACTGAACCGCCCAATAAAAAAAAGGCCTCCCGGCAAGCATGATCAATGGTTTTGGGACTGCAAACCCGTCGTTAAAGAAACGCAGCCCTTTGCCTCCCATCGGCATGACCAAATGGATCTTCCGTTTCATTGTCCTACTCTTTCCCCTTCCCCATTTTTTCAAATAACGAAACCTCGTACTCGATCGAACGTCTCAGGCCCTCATAAATCGATATCTTCGGCTCCCAATTGTATTTCTCCTTGGCATGCCCATAAGAGCAAAGGGTATATTTCGTCACTTCCTTCTCAAGCACTTCCGGGCGGATCGCATATGCCCCCTCATACAGCTGCGGATATTTCTTCCAATAGTTGTCAGATGACGCATACTCCGCCCCAATCTGTTTCCCCATAATCTCCTGGGCGATCCCATATAGTTCATTGACCGAATAGGAATGGTTGGAGCATACGTTCACGCAGTCAAACCCGTTCCCCTCCTGAGCCAGCAAAGCCAGGTCGATCAGATCCTGGACATAAACATAATCCCGTTTCTGGCTGCCATCGGAATGGAACACCGGGGTCCTCCCATAATACAGCTCGCGTATCATGTAGCCTACAAAAGGAGGTTGTTTTCTCAGGCAGTCAATGTGGGGCCCATATACATTCGCAAACCGGAGGCAGGTCACATTCATCCCATAAGTGTCGCAATATGACTGGCAAAACCGTTCCGCTGCGTACTTGGTGTTCGGATAGATCAAGGACGGCAGTCCAAACCCTGTCTCTGCCGTGGGGAACACCTCCGCATTCTCATACATGGCATTGGTGCTTGCAAAGATAACCTTCCTGACGCCATAGCGCCTCGCGTTCTCCAGAATATTGACAGTCCCCCCTACATTCACGGACACAGCCTCCTGCGGGTCTGTCTGGCAGTCCGGCAGCGGCGCGATCCCCGCCAAATGGTAAATGTAGTCCACATCCCCCGCCATCAGCAGACTTCCAATCCCTTCCCGATCCCGAATGTCCAGGTGAAGGACCTCGTCTGTGAAGTCATGCTCTGGAAATGTCAGGTTGTCCAATGAGCCATAGGAAAAGTTGTCCACTAAAACCAGCTCCGTTTTCTTCTTCCACAGATCATAGGCAAGCTGCGAGCCAATAAATCCAGCCGCCCCGGTAATCATGATCTTCATCTTCTCAGCCTCCTCAGATTTCGTTTATTATATCCGCCTTGTACTCAGCTATCTGCTCTTTCCTCATATCTGACTCCATAAACGCTTTTCTGTCATAGACGTATTTCCACAGCATCTTAAGGAGTGAGCAGGCAAACTTCATGATCCTGTTATTCGACACCTGGTCCTCTTCACGCCAGCTGATCGGGTAAAAAAGCATTTTTTGCTCATAATAGCAGGACGCCAATATCATACAGTCATTAAAATACAGCGTGTCCGGATATTTCATGAAATACCCCGACCTGAGAGTCTCCACTTTATATAGGTTCAGCCCGGAGCCAAGGTCATAGACCCACTTGTGGACTACCGCGGAGAAAAGCAAATTGAACCCATAATTTCCCCATATCCGCACTTTGGAATACCCCTGCAGACGTGAGCCTTTCATAAACCTCGCCCCCAGGCAGCAGTCATATCTTTCATACGCCCGGTTCTCCAGCAATGGGACAAAATCAGCGACCCTGCCCTGGTCATCTCCATGTAATACAATGACGTAATCAACTCCATGCTCAATGGCATAATGAAAGGCGACCTTATGCGAGCCGCCTAAACCATAGTTCTGCCTGTTTCTCAGTAGCTTGACCTGGATTGGAACCTCATTTTCATTCAGGTAATCCAGAACTGCCCGTTCGCTGTTGTCTGTGCTTCGGTTGTTCACTATGATTACTTCCGACAGATATCTGCAGACATCCGGCGTAAGTTGTCTTAAAACACGGACGATTTGTCTTTCACAATTGTACATGGGAATGAATAACAGTATTCTATTTTTTCTATCACTCATGAGTTTTCCTGCTCCTCAGCTGACTAAACGGATAATTAGATATTATAAAATAGGCTAAAAAAATACTAATTATTTCTTACTGCACAGGCTACAGCGAGTTCTCCTAAACAGCAGGTATGCAAGCACTCCGCATATAATAAAACTGCCAAACAACCAGAGATTATAATAATACATGAAAATCCGCCCTGGTGCCGTTAAGAAAGTCAGGATCATCCGCACCTCCATCATAAGAGCAAGCAGCAGCCATTTGCTTCGTTTCAACAAAAGATAAAATGTAAACAGCACAACTGCTATGGTCTGCGCGTAGTAATTAAAAGCCCATAAAGTGTCCTTATTTCCTTCCGCATTTAATATCTCGCCCACCTTCATACGAACAGGATTGCTGATTGGGCGGTTCATGCAATAATGCGTCGCAAAATACTGTACGTTTGGATTGTCTGTCGTATACAGCCAACCAATACTTCCGGTTCCTGGGGTTCTCCATGTGGATAAAAAACATTGAATCCGCTCCCGCAAATAAACAGTGGGATATTTTAATATTAATTTAAGATAGCCTTTTTTCATTTCGTTATAGTCTTCATCATCAAACCCATAGCGAATCAGTGATGCCCGGTCTGACCAAAATAATACCATCGCATCACTCCCTTCCTGATAGCTTTTGGCAATCTCATTAACGTTCAATACCTTATCTATTGGCTCAATAATTTCTTTGTCCTGATTGTTTACCGCCTCTGCACACAAAGGAGTAATTGGCAGCAGCAACCCTGTAAGATCATAATCCTCACTTGTACTCATGCCAATCCTTTGAGGAACACTGAGAATTCCTGTCAGCATCGCCGCCGAAACAAACAGCCCCGCCGCCTTCCTCCATTGTAACGGTTTATTGTACAAAAGCAGAAGACAACATGGAATCATAATCACATATAACAGCCCTTCGGTTCTCCAATTCGACAGAACAGCCGTAAGGAACACAATAAATACGCATCTTCTGTGGAATTCCCATATAGTCTTTCCTTTTATCCTTGGTTCGACAATCAGTACCACCAGAAGAATCTCCAACATGCAGTACAAAGACAGACGCAAGGGCCACTGATTAAAGTCTAATGTCGGGATAAAGAAAAACGGTGCCAGTATCAGATATTTGCACCTGCCTCCTTTAGGAATCGCTGATAGTACATAAAAACAATACCCAAAAATCACAGCGACAATTGTAAACTGAACCATCACAATTCCCGCTGGAAAAGGAAACAGACACAAGCATAAAATATAAAACACAATCGTCAGATAATGCTGCCAGTAGTTTAAATGTCCACTTGACATTAGACTGTTAAATACATTGATATCATCCCATTTCCATGCTCCTGGATATATGAGCCGAAAAATAAGCATATTTAACACTTCATACACCAGGAATGCAATAACCGCATGTTTTACAGATAACCAACTACTTTTCCGTATCACATCCTGAATATACAACGATGCAATAAATACTATAATTGCATATATGATACGACAGCCAAAAACCGTCAATGTAATTCTCTGAAATGCAATATTAGTAGAAATCAACGCCCAAAGGTATAGCATTAATGATGATATCCCTGCTCTTATATAAACGCTTGAATTGCTATCTCCATCCCAATTTACACATTTTTTTAGAAAGTCCATTGTTTATTCTTTATTCCTTTTTCGTTTTACTCTATAAAAATAGGCAGTTAAGTTTTCTACATTTTCAAATGATATATATACCCTATGCGTGCCAAGAACTCTGCCATTTACAATCTCCTCAATGTTATATTTCTTCTCAAATTCCGACATATCAAATTTTGAAGATGAAAAAATCCAATTTTCTTTTCCTCTTTCAAAATCAGGCAATGCATCTAAATCTATTAGTCTACATTTTACTTCTGGATAATAGTATTTTGATACTGTACCAGCGGTGTCACCTACATCAGTCCATATGATACTATCCTAATCGATTTCCCCAGTAAATACAGCCTGACTTCCATATTGTATACAACTGCATTGGGCATCAGTGAGGCCATTGTCATTAAAATGAATAAGGTTTCTTTTCCATAACGTTTCCATATATAGGTCAGGGACAAACCCATAAGAAACATATATGACAATAGAGACGCAAAATGATAAACACTTCCTTTAATCCTGCCAAGCTACATATTAGCTTTAATATCAAATAATAAAGTGGTAGGTGCACATCGTTTGCTGTCCCATTAATTATTGAATATATGGATTTTTTCGCAAGCATTATCGAATATGTTTCATCACCCCAAAAATTGCTGTCAAAGATTAAAATAAAATTAAAAAGAAAAAGGAAAAACGCATATACTACTGCTATTGTATGCCAATACTGAAATGGTCGAATCCCTGATACACTTATTTCCAACCGAAAACGCTGCAACAAATAAATTTTGACTCCAATTGTCAGGGTCGCAAACAGAAGTGAACACAAAAATATTTCAATGCAAAAGAATTATACGCATTTAGCTTATAAACCAAATTCTCAGTATGCTTGAAGATAAAAGTGACAACCGATATTGCAATCCCATTCAAATATAAAAACGAAAAAACATAATTCCTTGCCCAAATATTTAAAGATTTAACAGAACAAACAAATCGATCCCACATATAAGCCAGTAGCGCCTGGGTAAGAACAAACACATAAAACCCAACATTTTAATCCTTCTTGTGAGACCATACTAAGTATCATATTTCATCTGATATTCTTCTACCGAATCTATATCAGTTGTGTAATGAGACTGTTCCGCTTCCCCCAGTAATATAGAAAGAATCACCAACAATTAAATCTCCCATATCGCTCACCATAAATACAGCCAAGTTTGCTATCTCGCTGGGTACTGCGAACCTTTTCGATGGCTGTCCAAGCAGAAACAGATTCTCATCTTCCCCTATGCGTTGCATGGGTGTCGCAACTGGACCAGGCGCAATCGCATTTACCACGATGCCATGCGGAAGAAGCAAATCCGCCAGCCCAAGCGTAAACCCCCGAACCGCCCATTTTGATATCTGATACGGCGTCCACGCCGGACGAAGTGCAGATGATGAAGATACATTCAGGATATGTCCGTGCACTTTTTTCTCAATCATATAATCTGCCATTGCCTGACACATAAAAAAAGTCCCTTTTACATTAGTATCCATAATCTGATCATATTCCTCTTCCGTCATATGAAAATAATCAGACTTATTAAGCACCCCGGCAGAATTTACCAAAATATCGATTCGACCTTCCTCAAACAATTCAGCAGCGGAACGAATCTTCGATGGAAGAGCAGCTGTATCCAGCACATTAATCACTGTACCAACAACACGACCGTCTTTCTTATCTGTTTGAATTTTTTCCACAACATCTTTTAATTTCTCCTCTGACGTACCCGCAAGGATCACCTTACAGCCGCTATTTAAAAACGCCTCTCCAATTGCCAGGCCAATCCCGCTACTGCCGCCGGTGATCAATGCCACCTTGCCTTTCAGCAGTTCATTGGTATTTACTGGAACAGGGACCTTCACCATTTTTTCTTCTTTTGTCAATAAATAGAGCCATCGAATGGCGCTCTTCATTTTTTTCACAAGTCCCATATCTGAACCTCCCTTAGTTTCGGATGATCTTTTTGACAAACTGCACGCCCTTATCCCCCAGAATGTCCCTCGCGGCTTGCTTCATCTTACCCTGCACGGATTCTTCCAACGTGTACATCAACTCCAGAGCATCTCGCTCATCAGCACTGTCCGTAAACACTTCCAGAAGAACTGGTTCATCTCCGACCTCCGGGGTGACAAAGCGTGACAGACATTTTAGATATTCTTCTTTATTGGACGCTGAGAGATATGCAAAACCAAGATCCTCAGCATAATGGCGCACCAATTTCCGCGACTGTTTCCCGTAGTGCCCTTCCGCAGAAATATAGGATACAGCGCCAGGATCGATCCCGGCTTGAAACGTAAAATTGTCCCGATTGGTGAACTCCGTACCTCGCCCATTATTTATGATCATCAGACGAATGTTTTTCCCCAGATGGCGGTTCCCGAGCGCATTCATATCATAAAAAAATGACAGGTCTCCCACAACACCAAAATAAAGCCTGTCCTTATCCGCCAAAGACGCCCCCAATAGTGAAGAAACATTCCCGTCTATGCCAAAACCGCCGACATTTGCATACCCGCGAATGGTCTTGGATCTCTCAAAAAAACTCCAGGAGCGCAACGTGTTATAAATCCCTAGATGCAAGACACTGTTCTCCGGCAGTTTCGGGAGCGTCTGCTGCGCAATCCAGATGTTTGAGAACGGAATCGCATCACTCTTTTCCCTCGCATCCTGCTCCAGCCGCACAAACTCTGTGTGCCAGCTCTCATAAAATCCTGTCTTCACAGCTTGCCCTTTCCCCATCTCCAGATATCTCTCGAAAAACTCTGCCTCCTCCATCTCAAAGACACAGCGTAACTTTTCAAATGGATCCTGCAATTCCCCATCAGGGTTCACGCGCCACACCGAATCCGTATGGAAATTCAGATAAGAACCAGACATATTTCCCATATGGATAAGCAGACTGATCTGATTGCAGGGAGCGCTATACCGTTTCTGTTGTGTTACGATTTTTTCCATCATGCCGTACTTTCCGCAGTAATTGCTGGTCTGGTCACAAAGAACCACTGCATCGTATTTTTCACAAAACGAATCTACCGCAGCCGTAAGCCGGTCGCTCCACGCAATGTGAGACGCCACAAAGATGGCAACACGCCCCGGCTTAATTTCTGGAAATGTGTCCTTCGGAAAGTACCGCCGAATCACACGAACTTCCGGGAGCTTCTCCACTGTGAAATCCTGTGTATATTCTGTGCCCAGATTGATATGAACTGGTCCTCCGCCGCGTCGACGCAGTTCCAAAAGCGCGCGGTTAGCATTAACCTCGCACGCCCATTTTTCTTTGTCTGTATGGATCACAGGCAACGAAACACTGAGCCGCACAGTGTCTTTCGGCTGTACGCTGCGGTCTATAACCTGCTGAAGTTTATGCCCGACTTCTTCTTCTGCACGCGTTGATGTAATAGCAAGGATCGGAAGCTTCCGATAATATGCTTCCGTAAGCCCTGGAAAATAATTTCTCGATGCTGTAGCCTGCGTACAGCTAAGCGCAACAGGCTCTCCGCTTTCCGCTGCAAGCCCGCATGCCATATAAGCAGCAGACCGCTCGTCCACAGATGAATACATTTCAAAAAATGGGTCATATTGCAGGCTTGCTACCAAACATACGTTCGTCGCGCCCGGACTCGCGACCACTTTTTTGACCCCATGAGCTTTCATCAGAGCAATGAGGATTTGTACATTTTTTTCAGCAGAATAACAATTTGACATAGTTTTTCTCCCTCTTCATTCACAGCGGCTTCTACGTCTTCTCAGCCGTTGAAATACTGTATTTACATAGCCAAAAACAGTCTTCTTTTCTTCCCTTCGAAGCCCGAAAAAGTATACAAACACACATATAGCCAGCATGATCGCTGCGCTCTCCGCAACCACGTTTAAGAACTGTAGCTCAATGCCAAAATGGAGCTTCCAGGCGAAGATACCAGAAAACATAGTCACAGTCCAAACATTCAGAAGATGATATACTCTGGTAGCCTCAACTTATCAGCCGCACATTTGTTAGCATGATAATGCGTCTCAAACATCTGTATCAGATGCGGAGAAAAAACGTAGGTACCCGCATTAAGGAGAAATAACGCGTTGATTCTGTATCCAGGAACAGTGCCCATATGTATGTCCCCTTCCCATCCATTACATACAAGGCATGCCTGATCTTCTATTCGCTCCACGCGCAGATTGGATAACGTAATCATCTAACATCCATCCCATCTTAATAGCACCATTCCAGACCAGGCAATCGGCATGTAACAGGAGGTATGTCATCAATTAAATTTCTCCCAACTCTCTGGAATTTTGAAGATTCCTCATTATGTTTTTAAGAATTTCTTTTTTTCTCCATCCAAATATGATTGCGCTTATAATTATTAAAAATATAAACATATACCGAATAAATATAAATCGATAAGTCGCCATTATCCCAAACCCGCACAGAAGAAATGCCCCCGTGATGGCAAGCAAAATCGTTGCGTTATACGCTTGCTCTCCATTACAAAATTCGCGACAAATTCTACGCGAAAAAATATAGTGGAACAACGCATACAGGATATAACATGCCAGTGTTGTATACCCGGCAGCATAATATCCAAATATTTTTATGAAGATAACATTCAACACAACATTAAGCACCGCTCCGATTGCACTAGCACTGGCAATATATCCTGTTTTTTCATAATAAAATTCAAATGTAGCAAAAAACGAATATGCAAACATAAAATACACGCTCATCGCCACCGGTGGAATCACCCATATTGCATCTCTGTAGCTCGGAGGCGCAAACACAGCAACAATCTCCGGGGCAAACGCAATCAGCATAAGATTGATACCAGCAATCAAAATGAAGACAGGGTACGCTACTACAGCAATGTCTTGCAACCCGCCAGCTTTGATCTTTTTATACAACCACGGCTCACAAGTTTGGAGCAATGCCGTGTTAAACAATGTCATCAAAAGTGACACGGAATATGCCAGGCTGTAGATGCCTGCCTCCTCATCCCCGACCATATTGCTGATCATGATCCTGTCCGCTCCGCTGAGAACAGACATCGACAAATAGTGCGGGACTAATGGAAGGTTGAATCTAAGCGCATAGATCCAGAAGCGTCTGGAAAAAAACTGTCTTCCTCTCCACATCTGGCCGATAAATAGTCCGGTATATCCGACCAACTCTACAAACACCAGGCCCAGAATACGGGCTGTGACTTTATCGTCTGCATGTAAAACAAGCCAAATGCCCAACGCAGGTTTTATAATAGATATCAGCAGGGTTACCGTCACCAGTTTCCCATATCTCATCTCCAATCGTTGTTCCGAAGACCAGAACCCATACACTGCGGCTGTCCAGATCATGGTGATCAACGCCAACATTTGTACAGTTGTAAGAGAAAATATCGCATTCCAAAAATCCTGAAACAGCAAATAGACTCCCAGCCATGTCGCTGTCAGCACCAATGTCAGGCCCTGAAGAGCAGACGAAAACTGTCGCCTTTCTCTTTCAAACTTGACCATACCCTGCATATAAACGCCAGAATATAAATTCAATGAAACAAAAATCGTCAGAATTCCCAGCCACGAATTAAATACACTAAATTGACCATATTCAGCTCTTGTAAATAATCTGGTAAAGATGGGCACAGTAATGACAGAAATGCCCCTTTGCAAAAAGCCACAAACCAGAAACCAAAAAGACGCACGTACCTGAACAGGCAGACTGCGATACTTTTCATAAAGTTTTTTCAATCACATCATGTCCTTCCGCATCTTCCGTCATCGTCGCCATTTTCAATGATGTTTGTAGATAATTTATGGATTCTCGACGCATCACGTTTAATCGATCTTGAATTTCCTTAGCATTATTAAAACTCTGCAATTTATCAATATTCGTAGATGATGCGGGGTCAATTAATCGTTCTTGAATTCCAAGCAGTTCCAAGAAACTATAGATTCGACTGTTTTGATTGATCGGGTCGTCTTTCTGAAATCTCTCAAAGACTACAAATGGAATTCCATAATTCACGGAAAAAGCAAGACCATGAAAAGAGTCAGTAAATACAAAAGCGGCATTACGAATCAATGATACAAACTCACAAGGCCCAACTTCAAAAGGGAAATCCGGATATCTTCCCCTTACACGTCTTATCGGAATTTCATAGACAGAAATTTTCCACCTTTTTGAACATCTCTTTACAAATTTTCTATATCTGGCAGCGTTTCCCAAAAAATAGCAAAGCATATACTTCCCCTCAATTTGGGGTACAGACTGAATTCCTGTATATTTATCCCATTCATCTGATGTCAATAATAAAGTAGGGTCAAGAACTACCTTTACCTTTTGCCCCGTAAGTTCGCGAATAATCCTTGCTCCTTGAAGCTCCCGAACTGATAGATGCTGAAATCTTTGTAGCATTTGTTGAATAACTACCCTTATATTCTGGTCGTTAATTTGACTAACGCCAAAGCTGGGAGCGTACGCAATCATACGTCTTTTTTCTTCTACAAAGATCAAAAAATAATTCTCATCAAAACAAATAGGCGACCAAATCTGATCACTACCACATATAAATGCTGAATATTTCCTATTTAAATTCATTAAACTTTCTGACGTCTCGCATGGAAGAGTTTCTGTAATTCTTTCTTTCAGATATTGATCAAATAATTGGTCTCTTTCTTTCGTTTGATAAACCTCAGATCCAAGTAAATATCTAAAAAAACGTCTGCATATTTTTTTCAAAAATATAAGTATCGTTGTTTTTTCTTTATAAGTATTTCCTTTTGGAGTATACTGTATTAGAGTCGGGTTATAACCTAGTTTTTTAATCTGCCAATAAATAGCACTCGCCTGCAGAGCAGTGCCATAATTTTGATATCGATACCAAGTCATAATCGCGATAGAATGATTTTGATTATTCATTATTTCCCCTAATTATATTCATTTTCTTAAACATCGTTTCAGTGTTTTTCAGCATTATACACAGGAATTATTATACTTAATTTCATATTCTTTCTATTCCTCTATAAACCTATCCAAATTTATGCTTTTTTCTGTTCTTACCAAGAATCTGCAAATATTCAACTATGCCTTTCACATCACCATTTTTATAATACATCATTAATTTTTGAGGAAGCATCAACCATTTTACAAGAAATTCATTTGACTTGTACTTACGCATCATTTCCCACTCTTTTTGCCGCATCAGCATTTTATCTTTAGCAAACCATGACATATTATAATGATGTACACTGTATGTATCAGGTGTTATTTTAATCGTGCCTGAAAGGAAATCCTTTGAAGAAAAATAATCTGAACTAAAAACCTTACAATGCTTAAGGGCTTGGCTTTGCCCATTCGGAATCAGCCCATGTCGTTCTAATATCCTTGTCTGAATAACAGGGCATGATATTTCAGATAAATTTCTGTCATCTTTGGGGAACTCGATACCATCATAATAATCAATCATTTCTTTTAGATATGGATGCCCATAGACTGCGCCAAATCCAAGGCCAAGAGCTACGAACTCGCCATCTGCATTATGCTCAAAACCCGCATACATTTCATAACCCAACAATTTATCAAGCGCTTTTAATATTTCTACATCTATATCAAGATAAATGCCGCCATAATGATATACAATGTTCAAACGAGTATAGTCCGAAACGAAAGCCCACTTTTCCCTTTCGTAGGCCTATTCCATAAACTTGCTTTTATGGATATCATAGTTGTCTTCATTCCATTCAATAATCTGATAATTCGGGCAAAACTTGCGCCAGCTTTGAATACATTCCTGCGCCGCCTTTGGTAATGAGCTTTTCCCAAACCAACAATAGTGAATCACTTTTGGTATCATGAAATCTTCTCCTTACCTACAAGAATTACTAAGGCCAAACCAGGAAAAACCAGCATCGGCAAATATGATAAAGTGGTTTCCGCAATTCCATTCACCAAAGAGACGATCATAACCATTGCTGTATAAAACTTTTCCTGACTTATTTTTCTGCCTTTATAAGCTCTAAGGATGACTGATATGATGAGCCAAATATAAGTCACCGTCGCTGCCAGCCCAAATGTTGCGAAGAGTGCAAGATAGGCATTATGCATATTAAAATAACCGTTTCCATCAACTACATAAAAAGAAGTTAGCGTCCCGGATCCAAATATCCACGCTTGAGGATTGTGTCCTAAGTATTCAAAAAAATTCATCCAAATCCATTGACGTCCAGTAAACAAATATTTTCCAAAGAATGTAACTGATTGCAAGTCAGCAAAAGAGAACAATAAAACATATAAAATTGGTAATGTTACACCTACAACAATAATTCCAGTGAGCATTCCCGTCATTATCTTTTTGCTGTTACAAATATTATTCCGAAATAAGAACACGCACACTAATACAATAAAAAAAGACAATATGCCGACTCTTGACTGGCAAAACACAAGTGCCATGACCGTTATTGCTGTTCGTAAAAACATTCTGCACCTGATATGTCCGCGCCTTTCCAAGCACGCAAATAAATATAAAAAGATTAACACCTCAGCCGTCGTATTCGGATTAATCTCGCCCTTCATAATAAAAGAAAACAGATCATTTAGGTCATACACAAATAGTGACTTGAGTGACAATACGATAATAAAAAAATCTGAAATTCTAGAGATATAGTTCAAAAAAGTATAATCAATCGATTTATTCTGAAAAATTATTATCAGCGAAAGAATAAATATAATTTGGAGCAAGTTGCCTATCCCCGAATGATTTACTGCCAGTGAAAGAGAGGCAAATCCCACTGGAATAAGAAACAACACATCCCTGCGTCGTAATCGGAGCTTATTTGAACAGAGAAGAAACATCAAAATTGCCAAAAAGTACACATACGAAAAATATGGATTTATAACCTGATAGACTATAGGAGATGAAAACATGAGAATAACAAAAACATAGAGAAACAAATATACCCTATTACATACATTAATTTGTTTTTGCCTCATTTGCATCACCCCCCCCCTTAGTTTACTTTTCCTTTGATCTTATATCTCATGACTAGCTTTCTGTATACTCTAAGATTGATACACGCTACAATTGCCATCATCTTTCTCTTCAATGTAAAAAACGAATCAAAAATATATCTAATATTATTATTAATATATCTTTGCAATTGTACATTTAGGTTTGTTTGGTCTGCCTGCGTACATGACTTATCTAAGACGGACATATAAGCCCAAATTAATCTGACTTTTGCCTCTCGTTCTAAGTCAGGAAAAAAATTGATGACATTCTCATAAACATATTTGTATGCATCTATTTTATCTAAAACTGAAAGCTCAAATTCACTTGTATAAACTTAAAAACATGCCCTATCGGCGCGTTAAAACCTCTCGCTGAAATCTGACCTGAGAATAACAGAATTAGTAAGGTCCCTATACTTACTATACCAAATGGTGCAAAATCGATAACAGTTTTCCGGCTCAAATTTAGGAAAAGCAAACTTATGGAGAGGACAATGCATTCTGTTCCGTACGAGCCTGTAGCAAAAGAACAGAATGTTCCAAACATGATTGTCAATAGGATGATATACGTCACAAACTGTCTCGATGTTCCTTCAAAAGCAAACCTCTTTTTACAATGATCCATAATATCTTTCCTTTTTAATTATGTTGCTTTATGTTATATAATATTAGATATGGAATTATACTATAGTTCCACTTATAACACATGCCATTCTAAAATATCCATTTAAATTGTGCTACCCTATCTAAACCGCTTTAACCCCCAAAGAAAAGCCCCACGTATCCCCCTTCGTTTTATTACATCAACAACGTGAAGCAGACTGATATGACAAATGCCGCATAAATGAATCAGTTCATTCTTTCCTGAAATTCTTTTTCTAATCTCAAGCATCTTTTTTGTTTCTTTACTAATCCATGTAGCCGCATAATGATGTATCGAATGCGAATTATCTGTAATTCTTAGTTCTCCCGTATAATAATTCAGCGGGCAAAAATAATCTGGTGGATATATCTTTATGCCACATATTTCTGAAATTCGATCGCTATATATCCGTCCATGTTCCAATAGTATTTCTGTTGTAATATCAACAACCGTTTTATAACTACCGTTTTCATTCTTTTCAAAGTGCGCTAAATCATAATAATCTAATATTTCCCGAAAAATTTCCATTTTGGGGTACGACGCCATTCCAAGTCCTGGTGCAGGGCATTCCAAGTTTCCCGCCTCCAACCCCATAAACGGTCCTTCTGAAACAATGTCGTCTATCGGTTTTATAAGTTCTACATCTGTGTCGAAATAGATACCTCCATATTGATATAAAATCATAAAACGAGCATAATCGCTTACAAATGCCCATTTCTGTTTTTCATATGCCTCATGTACATAATCGCAACTTGAAATATTAAAATTGGTTTCATCCCACTGCACTATCTCATAATCCGGACAATATCTTTTCCAACTTTCTATGCATTTTTTCGCCAATTCTGACAGTGGGGATCCGCCAAACCAGCAATAATGAATTTTCTTTTCAATCATCATTAATAATGTACCTTTTCACCGTTTACTACTACTTCTGCTTGACTCTAAATCTCTTTACACAATCCATTATGCTTAATGCCATCAACGGCATAAAGATCAGCGAAGAATACTCATTAAACGCAAACGGCTCCTTGATTATCCCTGAGATAAACAGGCTGAACACAAACAATACAAAAAGCCCATAGAAAGGAATCATCGACCTCCTATTCAATTTTCCGCCAGAGATATACTCCAAGTCTTCAGTAAAGACCTTGCAATCTGAATCCAGCGTCCCGGTCATGAAAAGTATCCCTGATGCAATGAAAATAATACACGGTATAAATGCAACAATATTCGTCGCGAGGTTGAAATTTATAATCACATCCTGGTACATCCATGAAACTGCCATCCAAATAAATGCAAGTACTGTTGGCAAAATCATTGTGCCGGCAATGTACTCCTTCATTGTCCTGCCTTTAGAGATATGCGCCAACCACCTTGAGACAGTGGGTGTCCACGAAAGGAACCAGAAAATCCAGCTTGCCGATGTCGCTCCATAGAAATATTCCTTAAAGAAATTGACTGTTATTTTGCCTGTGATCGGGGTGAAGGCAAAATCGGTGAATGGTGTGGAAAGAACCGCGAGGAATGCGAACATGAACACTAAAAACGCAAGTTTTGACATCCCTTTCAACAAATTGTTTTTTGCGGATATCATAGCTACCATCACGGTTATCGCCGCAAGCATAAACTTAAGCCCAGGGAATTCAAAGCCGATAAACCTTGCGACTGTGTTCATTCCTGTCCACAATGATATAGACATTCCCAAAACAGTAGAAAGCATCGCCGCCAGTTTCCCGACTTTCGAATCCATATGCCGCATATACCACAGACCCATTATGGAATACAATGCCCACACAGGGGCGCCATTCAGCAGTGCAACCATTGTGATAGACTCCACCGGGTTCAACCCTTGACTGATATAGCCCACCAAATCACCCGGCGCATACATCAGCGCAACGCCGGTTCCGGCAACAAAGACGCCTGCGATCCATGTCCCCAACGGCCACGGCTGTTCCGTGGAGCCGCTGTCTAGCTCCAGCCTATCGCCATGTGCATTCCTGCTTTTGCATGCAAAAAAGAGCACCAGGCATAAACCTATGCTCACTATTGTCGTTATTGAGCCCAGCAGATAAACAATTAAATTAAACCTGTCCATATTTCTTCTCCTTCTTTTTATCGCATGTTCCTCAACTCATCTTCTGCCAGTTTCTGCACATGAAGAGGAACGGTTCGATATCGTCCTTATCGTAATAAAACGGGCATCCGGCTTCTTTGAAGTCTCTCAACCACTCACCAGGCTCTGCGCGGCCGGTGGGTACCCTTTTGCCATAATCGATCGGCTCGACCATCGCCGTATACCCCCCCCAATCGGTTTTCGGGTGTTTTCCCTAATCTTTCCCTCAAGCATCGTCTGCGCCCACAGGACCGGCAGATTCATCCCAGCTCTTGTTGACGCATAACTCCATGTAGAATTACGGAAATTAATCTCGCTGAAATAATATGTCCCATCCTGATCAATCAGGAACTCAATCGAGTAGATCCCTTCGAACCCAATTTCCCTCATCATCGCCGCAAGGGCTTCCCCTATCCCTTCCTGGCTAAAGTTATTCACCGTCATGTAGGGGCTGTAGTATCCTGGTATTGTATAATTGTAGGTCGATTCAATCGCATTGAACATGATGTTCCCCTTCGCCGTACAGAACCCATCAATGCAATACTCGTTCTGCTTGTCAATATATTTCTGTATGACAACCTGCGGAGCGCTGATCTTCTCATATGCACCCAATAATTCCTTTTCCGAATGGCAGATATGCACATCCGCTTTCCAGCCGCCCACCACCGGGGAGACTGACTTTGTAATGACCGGGTACTCTATTCCGTCCGGTACAGACCCTCTTTCCGCCAGGACCGTATCAAGACATTTCAGGCCATGTTTTTGGGCAAGCTGCAGAATCTCATACTTGTCCATAAACTTTCCAATGCGCCCGTTTTCCCCTGCATTGAAACCAATGAAAAAAGCTTTCCACTCATCGTAGTGCCTGTCCAGGAATTCGACCGTCCTGTCATCACAGGTAAAAAGAAACGGTCTGCAGTCATGCCCGACTGCAAATCGATCCATTAAAATCTGGTATCCTTCTTCCACTGTATCGACCCGAATATACTCTTTGACATATTTGCTGTATGAGGAAATATCAGTCTTGCTCTTTTCCGCAATCACAATCGGCGCTATCCCCTCTTCTCCCAAACTCCTGACAAGCCCCAAGGGATTGTAATGGTCCATTGCAAATATGATATACTCATGTTTCATTAATTCTTTATTCATGAATCTCTCCTATGAATGCTTTGTTTTCATTCTAAAAATCGCTTAGATGCTCGTTCCCATTCATAATAATTTCTCTACTATGTGTAAACCCACAGTTCATAAACAAATCAATTGCAGAAAGATTCGAAACAAATTCCTTCGTTCGCCTCTGGGGATAAATCGGGTGGTTATAATCATTAAATTTCACTACAATGCCTGCTTCTTTGAAAGAATCCAGATCCAAATAGTCTCTACCACTCGGTCCTGCAATATAGATATCTGCTTGTACAAGTTTACAAATATCAAAGATAAGTGTTGATTTTAAGCCAGTCACATTTAGTTCTGAAGATCTAATATATTTCGGGAAAATGCAAAGCTTATTGCAAAACTCTTTAATCAATGCTATATTTATTTCGCAGAAATATTTTGTATCAATCATAAGTGCTCTTTCAAGAATAGGGTATACTTCAGCAAAAAAAGGATATTTTTTATAACTCTGCGTAATTGTTTGCAAATACTTATTTTTCCAGTTTTCATTCCCTCCGGAAAAGGATATCTCAGTCTGGGCAATACTTTTCTCCATATGTCCTTTACCTGATACAGGAATGTTAATCCACTGTATCCCATTAGTCCCTAATATTCTGTTCCTGTTCTGAAAATAGTTCTTCTCATACTGGACACTATCAAGAATAACAAACAACTCTGCTTTTGCAATTTTATTGAATAAGCCCAGCCAAGGAAGATGTTCTGGTTGATGTATAGTAATAATCAACTTCTACCCCCCCCCATGTTCAAATCTACAGTTTATAACTCAAAATTCATTGAAAAACTTGCCTCTAAGCGAAGTACTTCAAACGCTTCCGCATACTTCTTTCCGATCTCGTACCCTCGAAAACCACATCTGCTATGTACGCCTGCAATCCAATTTTCTGCACCAAATTTATTATATTCAGATCTATGTTCCCGCAGTGACGCGATTTTCCGGTCAATCGTCTCCTCAATATCTACATACAATTGCGGACGAAAAGCCACGTATGACCGTCCCGATGGGGTAATCGGCTCATAAAAAAAGACCGTATTCCTACGGCGCGCAGCTGCAATTGTTGCATTGCTCACACCAACATGAGCTTGATGTGTATCAAACGGATGATGTGTAAAAATGACGTCTGGGTCATAAGCACTCATGCATACATCAATCGCATTTACAACGTCAGATTCAAAAGGGATATCTTTCGTCGGAAAGTCTAAAATCTCTATATCCTGAATTCCCAACACATGGAGAGCATTTGTGCCCTCCTGCACCGCCACGTCGTCAGCCCGCTGCACCTTACCCTCCTTGTTTGTGTACCCTGATTTACTCATAATTAATACCTTAACTTGATGCCCTGCAGCAACCGCCTTCGCCAACGTACCTCCACACGCGATCTCAATATCGTCAAGGTGAGCCCCCACTGCCAGAATTTTCATATAAGTCTCTCCTCTCAACCGTCAATATATATTCTTCCGTTAAACACTAGTATCACGTTTTAACGACCACAAGAGTCTTGACGGCGTATATCCCAGCCATATAAAAAAAGCTCCAAGTTTCGTCATAAATTTTGCTCTTTTATTGAATATTACCGGCCATAAAAAATCTTTTGCATAATTACGAGCACGATAAAAGTATTCTTTATTTTTACTATCACTATATAAAAATAGTCGCGTCATAAAACTAATTGTCGAGCTTACATATCGGGTCTTTGCTGCTATTTCTATATTAGGAAAGTCTTTGCGAATAAAACTCCATAATTCGCTTGCACTCAAAAAAATATCAAACTGTTTTTCAGAGATGGAACTGTGTATAATACTCCCTCTCCTTTGGACCCAAAAATAAAGCACTTTATTACTAACCGCTAAACGTTTGCAATCCCCTAATATTTTATATGTCGTAGCCAAGTCCTCATAAAGCCTACCTACCGGAAAAGGATTCTGTAGCAGTAATTCCTTTTTATATAGTTTAGTGTCTGCGCCAACGGACACGTAACATGCCCGTTCCAATGCTTGTTCTGCGTTTAGAACACATTCTCGCGGTTGAATATTCTCCACTTTTATATTCTCTAAATCATGCACTATCGCGGCATTTGCCCATGATAAATCTGCATCATATTTCTCCATCAACTCATATAAATATGAAAGATAGTCTTCCGTTATATAATCATCAGAATCAATAATTGAAATCAAATTCGCTCCTGCATGCTGTACACCAAAATTACGAGCATCTGAAAGACCGCCATTTGCTTTATGGAATACTTTTATGCGCATATCACTCGCCGCATAATCGTCACATAACCGACCACTACCATCCGTAGAGCCATCGTCTACAAGAATAACCTCAAAATTTTCATAAGTCTGCGCAAGTACAGTTTCCATACATTTTGGCAAAAATTCTTCAACATTATAAACAGGGATTACAAGACTAATTAGTGGTTTCATCTAATTTTCCTTCTTCAGTAAAAACTCAACTATCTTTCAATTTATTCTCAACGCTCTAATTGTGCTGATCATACCATTATATATATCCCACTGGGCTTTCCATCCTAATTTCCGTAATTTATTCGAACTCATAATTGCCTTTGTTGCTTTTGAATACCCTGCCTTTTCCGTCTCGCTCGGCAAATCAAATATTACTTTTGTTCCTACCGTTTTAGCTATTAGTTCCGCCAATTCCTTCAGCGTAATATCTGAATCCTTGTCCGCAATGTTATACGCTTCTCCATTTTTGCCTTTCATTAAGATCGTCAACAATCCTGATACCGCATCTGCCACATAGCTATATGAATACAACTGATTTCCCTCACTTTTCAAAACAATATCTTGTTTTGAAATCCCATTTTTAATAAACTGAGAAATCGCCTTTGTATCGTTTAAGAGCATAGTCGGTCCATAAGTCCTCGACAATCTGGCAACCACAACATCTAATTCTTTTGCTTTCCGATATGCTTGGCATAATGCTTCACCCGCTCGTTTACTCTCTGGATATCCAGCACGTAAAGTATTGCAGTCAATATACCCACAATAACTTTCGTCAAAATACTCTATATCTCCTCGATTTTCTCCATAAATCTCCACACTAGATGCAAATAAAAATCGTTCCGCTTTTCTATTACAGGCATATTCCAGTAAATTCTGTGTCCCTATAATATTGGCTGTAATCGTTCTGATTGGATCGGAGGCATATGCTACTGGATGAGTATTGCTCGCCAAATGAATAATAAAATCCGGTTTCAGCTTAGTTTCCAAAGGAAGATTAACATCATGCGGCACAAATACAAAACGTTCCGTATCCCAATATTCCTCCAGCCTCTCACGGGCTGTCTGCTCTGACCTGCTCACAGCCAGTATCTTCCTGACTTCCTTCCGCTGCATCAACACATGAATCAAGAAACTCCCAATCATGCCTGTCGCCCCAGAAATGAGTATCGTTTTACCTTCCAATCTCTCCCAGGGAAGGTTCAGTCCGCAAACATAATCAATACTGTCTTGATATACTTTTATTTCAGCCATGAATCTTTCTCCATCTTCAAATATGCCTTGAACATTTCAAGGTCATCTTTCGTTGTCAATTTAATATTCCTATCTGACCCCGCTGCAAAATACAATGTCTCCCCGAGATCCACCATCATTGTATTTGTATAAGCAGAACCATAGATTCCTATCCCTTTTTCAAATGCCTCATGATACGCCCAGTCCAATTTCCCAAAAAAATAAGCCTGAGGCGTTGCTACGCGTCGCAGTGTTTCTCTCGGTATGTATTCTTCTGTTGAAATATCGTCTTTTACCTTAAAAATTTGTTCATTGTATGGCATAGAAGTAACCGCATTTCCGTACTGATGACATTTAGTAATGACATCAGAAAGTACGGTATCATCTACCAATGGTCGTATTCCATCATGAATAATGATAATGTCATCATTCATACATTTTCCTTCCAGATTGAATACTCCGTTCCGTATAGATTCTTGTCCGGAGTTCCCTCCACTGACTACCCATTTTAGCTTTGTTATGCCAAACTGCTTTGTATAAGCCCATAAAATATCATGCCAGCCATCTAGACAAACCACTTCAATAGCATCTATTTCTCTATGTTTTTGGAACCCTTCCAGTGTGTAGATCAATACAGGTTTGTCGTATATATTGATAAACTGTTTTGGTATCTCCTGCCCCATACGGTGACCGGAGCCTCCTGCAATAATTAACGCTATATTCATTAATTAATTTCTCGCTTTCTGTTTCTTCTCTATAGATTTTCTAAACCGCTCATGTCCAGGATGCCGATCCTCCATTGGCGGCGGAGTTAAATAGTTCTCCCCATATTCCATAATCAGGAATTCATGATATCTTTTATTTACCATGTATTTCTTTCCTTCAAGTTCAATCTCTGTATAACCGTCCATATATTTGTTATCAAGAATATATGTACATCCTCGATAGGAGTCATTTGAACGGTGAATAAATTGTTTTTTCCCAAGAAATCTTTTAGTCTGGATATCATAAAATATCTTTAATTTCTGATCCGTGCTAATTAACTTCCCTATGCTTTGAGTAACTCCAACAAGCAATCTCCCTTTAAGGTTATATGTTGAATAATCAACGTCTTCTTTCATCATCCCTTGTATTGCCCTAAGCAATGTAATCTTCATCCATTGTGCAAGGCGATTTTCTGAAATATAATCCCATATAAGAATATCGATATAAACCGGATCGTCCTGATTTTTCATGACAAAACGTGGAAACCACATAGTACGCTCGTCCAAATAATATTTTTCTGGAATTGCATCATTATATATCACCTTTTTTAATTTCTCAAATTCGGATCTTTTCATAGAAATGTCAACATCATCATCCCACGGGATAAGGTGATGATTTCTTTCTGCCCCAAGTAATGTACCCCCATGGATTGCATAGCAGATATCGTTTCTCCTGCAAATCGTGTCAAGTGCATCCAATGTTGTCAGAAGATTTTCCTGCATCTCTGCCAGACCATACTCATTGTTTAAGATTCGCCTTGTACTCATATCTCCACAATCTCCATCAGCCCAAACCCAAGACTCATCAGGAAGACGACCCGTTTTCCGCCAAACGCTACCGCTGGTCTGGGCTCAATAACCACCCTGAACCCCTGTCGTTTCAGGGATTCCACTTCAGCGTCGAAATTGTCGCTCTGGTAACAGATATGGTAAGGCGTCCCCACAGCATTCTTCAGGTACTGGTCAACCGGCGACTCCTTCTCCCTGTCCAGAGGGCAAACAAGCTCGATCCTGTAGCCATCTTTCTCCCCGAACGCAATCCTGATGTTCCGGTCTGTGTCATCAATCATCGGCTCGAGCGAAAACCCAAGCTTTTCAAATGCGCTTATCGCCCTGTCCAGCCGCTTTACCGCATAACCTATATGGTCTATCTGCATGCCATCATCCTTTGAATCTTATTTCTTTATAGCTGTCAAAAGATTTTTTCTTATACTCTGACGTGTCCAACTCATATATCCTGTCCCTGCTCTGCCCGGAAACTAACCGGAATCCCAGGCGGTCGTACAGGTCCCTGACAGGCGCATTCTTCTCTGTCGGAACATACTCTCCTGTCATTTTCTGCCTGTCCTTGTAATGCCATGCCAATTCATCAATAATCACATCCTCCAGCTTTCTCCCCATTACCCGGCAGCTCATCAGGAAAGTGTCAATCTTGACTCCACACTCAGAACCGATCAGAATGACCACACTGATCAAGCCATTGTCGCCATATTTATCGGAAGAATATACAGCATAAACTGCATTGTCCGGATTCTCCGCTAACGCTCTCACCTGCGCTGCCGTATAACGCCTTGTCGTCAGATTGAACTGGTTCGTCTTTCCACACAGCTGGGCGACACGGTCCAACTCGTCCTCACGCATCCTGTGAATGTCTACTGTCATCCCAAGCCGGGCAATGTAATCTTCCAGATTCAGGCTCACGCTCATTTCCTGCCTGCGTTTCTCCTCATTCCGGTACAAGTCCGTTTTCTTCCGGTCCTCTCCAAGCACCCGGAGAGGTCTGCAATAGTCAGCCCATATCTTCTCCGCAAAAGGAAGGAGTTCTGCCGTATCATCCGGAAACTCCGGGACAGCCGTTTCCGGGCACCCGCCTTTTACCGTCTCCCGCTCCACCGGGTTATCATCAATGAAGAGAAAGCCACCTTCCGTAATGTTCAGATCCGTTTCCATTGCCTTCAGATTGACCGCTTTGTTCTCCCAGTTGATCTTGCTGCTGACAAAATCATCTTCCCGGAGAACCATGAAAGGATGCTTTCGGATGGCAGTCTCCACATCTTCCGGATTGTTTTTGCTGTTAATGGCAAGAAGGATCCCTCGTTCCTTCATCTCGAGAAACTGCCGTTGGAAGTCATAATACCTCTGCCCTTCCTTGTGGTTGGAAAGCTCGATGCCATCCAAACCGTCTTCGCCAATTACACCACCCCACAAAGTATTGTCAAGGTCAAGCGCTATGACTTTCTTCCTTGCGGTAAACGCCGCATTCAGCGCACGTTCTATCTCTGCTGCGACCGCGTTCAATCCGTCCCTGGAATATGGCATGCTGCTCATATACCACATTTTATTGGAATAGAACTGTTCTCTCCCTATGTCCGCAATGACATCGGCAAGGTCGATGATATATACGTTTCCCTTTTCTTCCGCCTTTCCCTGAATAAATTGATACCAGTCGTCCTCAATCTCAAGCCTGTATTTTCTCTCTGAATATGCCTTGATCCTGTTCTCACGGATATCAATGGTCGTCAAAAAAATCGGAATATCCGTGATATTCCCAGTTGCCGCAGACAGAGCCTGTTTCCAAAGGCTGAGCCTTTCCCACGCCTCTGCCCTGTTCTTCCAGGAACGCGCCTCCGTCCCGTCCAGCAGAATGATGGCTGCATCCGGCTTTCCCGAATAAAATCCCGATCGGGGATCGACCGTCTCCTGCACCCAGGTGTCAAACCCGTCCGGGATATAGACATCATATTTCCCACGCAGCTTTGCCGCCACCATGTCCACTGTGATATTGGAAAGCAGCGCTATCTTTTTCTTTGCACAAGCCAATTCTTATACTCCCATCTCCACGATGCGTCTCAATCTCTAGTTTAAATGTACAGATCACTTTATCAGAGCGTAGAGGTCTGCCATTGTCTTGACATCTCCCAGGCTCTCCATCGGAATGGAAACTCCATATTCTGCCTCCAACTCCATGACCAGCGTCAGCATCATGAGGGAATCCCATTTTCCTTCTTTATACCGTGTATCCATACTGATATCTGATGTGTCAACATTCATGATCTCCGCCACAAAATCAAGGAATTTATCCATTTTCAGTCCTCCTTCTGCTCATACATGCCAGTCCTATGGCTCAGAACCTAACGATCTTTGCCGGGTTCCCGAGCATCTTTTTTCCGTCCCTGACTCTCGTCATCACGGTACTCCCGGCACAGATATATACGTCATCCCCAATCTTTGAGCCAGGTACCACATGGGACGTAGTCCCCATAAATACCCGGTCCCCCAATGTACACATGCCGGTAATGTCGCAGTGGGCACTGATCGTACAGTATTCTCCAAGCACGGAGTCATGTGCAACCGATGAATACATGTTGATAATGCAGCCTTCCCCTACAACCGCATTATCCGAAATCAGTGCATAAGGATAAATGATTGTGCCCTCCCCAACCGTGCTGCTGTCGGCAACCACGGCATTGGGGTGAATCAACGTGGCAAAGGCAGCCCCCTTTGCTTTCAGTCTGTCAACCACGCATTTTCGTGTACTGCTGTTCCCAATGCAGCAGACGAATTCATCATTCGGCGCGATCTCATATTCATCCACTTTCGCTAAAACCCTCACGCTACAAATCTTACCATCCAGTGCATCGAGGTCATCGTCCAGAAAGCCTTTGATTTCCCACCGTTTCCCAGCCCTATTTATATCTTTAGCCCACTGCAGGACTTCGCGCCCACAGCCTCCTGCGCCGATGATCACAAGGTTTTTCATATCATCATTTTTCATTTCTCTTGTCCTGTAAAACGTTTCCATGCGGCTGACACTGTCTCAGGAGACAAACCGCCCTTTCCACCTTTTATTTCAACGAAAGGTACTTTTTTACGTTTCTCCATAAACTCCTCAATAGAGCAAATGTATCTTGCCGGCACCCCGGCGTATACCCCCCCCCGGAGGCTTTTATTGACTATAGAACCCGCCGCAATAATCGTATTTGGCCCAATGCTCACGTTTGGCAGAATCGTTGTGTTAGCGCCTATAAAAACATTATTCTTAATATCTATACAACCGATATTCTCCTGAAATATTCCATTTTCAACAGAGTTATTCAACATCCTGTGTATCACATCATGGGTAATAAAACTCACATTAGAAGCAACCCAAACATTGTTTCCCAAGGAAATCAGTTTCGGATATAACGGAATCTTTCGGAACATCGTCATACAATTATCCCCAATATGAAAAAGAATGTGATGTTTCTTGATATATTCCGCCCTCTTGATTGCCGTAGGGCATAAATATAATCCTATCGTATGTCTGATTCTGTACCAATCCATTTCCTTACCTTCAAACCTTAATTCTCTCCCGAACTTTCTTCATTTCCCATAAACTCTTTCATCGTTGCTTCTCCCGCAGCACTGATCCCCTCATGTTTCAGGACTGTTTTTACCGTTTCAAATATGATTTTCCAGTCTCCCAGAAACGTAATATGGTCTACATACTGAACATCCCACTCAAATTTCTCTTCCCAACTGATGGAATTTCTTCCATGAACCTGCGCCAGCCCGGTAAAACCAGGACGGACTTCATGTCTCCGCGCCTGGCGCGGTGAATATCTTTCAAGGTATTGAACCAGCAGTGGTCTTGGTCCCACAACCGCCATATCTCCCTTAAGGATATTAAAAAGCTCCGGAAGCTCATCAAGCGATGTGGAACGCAGCTTTTTTCCAAAGCTTGTGAGGCGCTCTGCATCTTGCGACGGATCGATGATCCCAGCACGAGGCGGAAGCATAGTCCTAAACTTGTACAACCTAAAAATGGTTCCTTCTTTCCCCGGTCGATCCTGTGTAAAAAAAATCGGAGAACCCAGTTTTATTCGGACAAGCATCGCAACCACCAGCATCACAGGGGATAAAATAATAATCGCCAGGAAAGCACACAAAAAATCTTGTGGGCGCTTTATGTGCTTTTCATAGAATCCCTGTTCATGAATCATCTGTCCAATACTTTCTCCCGTTCACCAAAAACACTCTCTTATGATCCCGATCACCCTGTCCTGCTCTTCTTCCGTCATCTTGTTGTCGCTCGGCAGGCACAGCCCCCGCTCAAAGATATCCGCTCCCACATCCGGGACGGCTTCTCTGTCGATATAGGCATTTGATCCGGCCCGGCCATTACCATTCCTCGTGACAAACGGGTTCATCCGGTACACCGGCTGCATATGCATCGGCTTCCAGATCGGGCGTCCTTCCGCATTCACCGCAGCCAGCGCGTCCAGGATCTCCTGCGGGCAGGATCTCCCCGGCTCGCTCTGATACAGGTATTCTTTCTCGCCCCGCATCTGCCGGCACATGGCGTCCCGGTCGATCAGCAGGCAGCTCAGCCAGAAGTTCGGCTCCATGATGTCTCCGATATACGGATTCATCTGCACCGGCAGGTCCCTGAGCCCTTCCCGGTACCTCAGGTAGACCGCTTTCTTCTGCGCGATGTGCTCGTCGATATGGAGCATGTTGCCCCGCGCGACCCCTGCGATGATGTTGCTCATCCGGTAGTTGTACCCCAGCTCCTCATGCTGGTACCACGGGGCCGCCTCACGGCTCTGCGTCGACCACTTGCGGACCTTGTCGGCGTCGTCCCCGTCGTTCGTCAAGAATATGCCGCCGGAGCTGCCGGTCACGATCTTGTTCCCGTTGAAGCTGACCGCGATGTAGTCCCCGAAGCTGCCGCATTTCCTGAAGGTTCTGGACTGCCGTACAGCCCCCGTACGATCTGGCTCCGCCGCCGGACGCTGGGAATCCCCTGACGCTCCGAATGCAGACAGATATGCCGCCCCCATCGCCTCCGCCGCGTCCTCGACGATCAGTGCGCCGTGTTTCCGGCAGATGCCGATAAGCTCGTCCATCTTTGCCGGGACACCGTACAGGTGCGCCAGCACCACAAGCTTCACGTCCGGGTACATTTCGAACGCTTTTTCAAGCGCCTCCGGATCCATGTTCCAGGTCTCGTACTCCGTGTCGATGAAGATCGGCTCGCCGCCCTCGTAGACCACGGGGTTCACGCTGGCGTCAAAGGTCATGTCCGAGCAGAATACTTTCTGCCCCGCCAGGCTGTTCCCCGGCTTTGCACCCGGGTTGATACGCTCCGCCGCCAGCTTCACGCACATGTGCAGAGCCGCCGTCCCGCAGGACAGAGCCACAGCGTGCTGCATCCCGAGGTACTCCGCAGTCATTCGTTCCAGCTCATCGATGTTCGCCCCGACCGTACTGACCCAATTTGTCTCGATGGCTTCCTTTACATAGCGGAGTTCGTCCCCATGCATCGTCGGGGACGAGAGCCAGAGCTTTTTTTCAAATGCTTCTGTTTGCATTTTTACGCCTCTGTATTTCTATTGAATCTGCTTTCCATTTCAATAAAAAAGTGCCTTCGGCACCTCAACTCCCCTGCCCCTCAATCTTGAGGGGTTAGGGGTTTCTTTTTGTGCCCCTTTCCTGCATAATAGTCTTATGAGTGTACTTCAACAGATTTTCAAAGACCATTATGAAGAAATGTTATATCTCCTT
>CANQRR010000029.1 GCA_947626285.1 uncultured Lachnospiraceae bacterium | reverse complement strand
TGGAAAAATTGCAGGATTATCTGCGGGGGAAAGGCTGGAAATATTCCTACGTGGAGGAAGATGGCTGCGGGAGTATCGACTGGGAGCATAGGGGTCTCACGTACCATGTATGGGAATTTCCGGAGAACGGCGCGGAGAGCAATGTGAAAAACGTCGGAAAGATGGAAGACTATATCGGAGACTATGAGACGGAGATCATAAAGATCATAGAAGGATGGTTGTAGTCAAGTATGATTTGCCGAATCATACTTGACTAATTTTTTTTTCTGAATTATACTGTAGCTATCCTAAGATGGAGGCAATGCTATGTTTATCGGCAGAGAGCGGGAACTTGGGGCTCTGAACAAGCTATATTCCTCAAACAGATTTGAATTTACTGCCATATACGGACGACGGCGTGTGGGAAAAACAGCGCTGATCAATCAGTTTATCGAAGATAAAAACGCTATCTATTTTATGGGTGTTGAGAGTAACGCCAAGCAAAACCTCGAAAATTTCAGTAGGAGCATTTTGGAGTACCGTACCGGCACTGAGACGGAGGGCTCTTTCCTCTCCTTTCAGGCGGCTTTGGAATATGTGTTCAGACTGTCTGAAAAGGAACGTCTCATCCTCGCCATCGATGAGTACCCCTATGTCGCTCGGTCGTACAAAAGCCTTGCTTCCACGCTTCAGTTACTCATCGACAAGTACAAGGGCAGCTCGAAGCTGATGCTGATTCTCTGCGGTTCGTCCATGTCCTATATGGAAGATCACGTTCTTGCCTACAAAGCGCCGCTTTACGGCAGACGGACGGCACAGATGAAGATCGTTCCCTTTGATTTTGAGGAGACATGCCAGTATTTTCGGCACTTTTCCGATGAAGACAAAGCGCTGATTTACGGGATTGTCGGAGGAACGCCGCAGTACCTGCTGCAAATGAACGAAGAATTAAGCGTCGAGGACAATATCAAAAATACGTTTCTGAATCCTACCTCTTCGCTCTTTGAGGAGCCGGAAAATCTGCTCAAGCAGGAGGTGCGGGAGCCTGCGTTGTACAACGCCATCATTACAGCGATTGCCACCGGTTCCAGCCGGATGTCAGAGATCTCCGGTAAAGTTGGAGAGGATACCAACGTGTGCTCTGCCTATATAAAAAATCTTGTTGCCCTCGGCCTCATCCGAAAAGAAACGCCCTACGGCGAAAAGGCATCCCGGAAAGCGATCTATGCGATTGAAGATAATCTGTTTCGTTTTTGGTATCGCTTTGTGCCGGAAAACAATTCCATCATCGCCCGCGGTGCAGCCGACCTTGCCTATAGGCGCATCGAGCCGTTTCTGTCCGATTACATGGGTCATGTGTTTGAGGAGATCTGCAGGCAGTATCTTTGGAAGCTGCTGCTTGCCGGGAAATGTCCGGTTGAATTCTCCTCTCTCGGCCGCTGGTGGGGCAACGATCCGAACGAAAAGCGTCAGGCGGAGATCGACATTCTCGCTGAGCAGGACAAAACTACCGCTCTTTTCGGTGAGTGCAAGTGGACGAACGAAAAGGTTGATCTCGGTGTCCTGGAAACGCTGGTAAAACGCAGTGATCTATTTATGTATAAGAAGAAACACTTCTTTCTCTTTGCCAAGTCCGGTTTTACCAAAGGCTGCACTGACAGGGCAAAAGAGATGGGGAACGTGACGTTGGTGTGTTTCAGGGAAATGAGGCTTTCGTTTGACTCTTGCCCCAAAAACGGATTTATGGTAAAATGAAACGATAGTTATTATTTGTTTGAGAAAAAGACAGCTTGGCTGCCGGGAAAGGGATTACAGAAATGCTGTTGATCATTGCTTTCACTCCATGCAAGGTTTGAGGACACTGCATGGGGGATGACAAGTCGGAAGTCTCGGAGATGAAATCCTGAAACAGTTCCGCAGGAGTCCTCAGACTTTGCATCTTGATTTGTAGCTGAAAGGAAACACCATATCAAATCAAAGGAGCAAAGTCAATGATGAAAAAAGAGAATATAGGAAAACTAAAGCCGTATCTGCTGCTCTGGAGCACACAGTCGCTCTCAGGACTTGGCAGCGGGATGACAAGCTACGCTCTGGTGCTGTGGCTGTACCTGCGCACCGGCTCCGCGCTTAAGACTGCGCTTTTGTCGGTCTGTTCGTATGCGCCGTATGTGGCGATGAGTATTTTCGCGGGAGCGTTGAGCGACCGCTGGAACAAGAAGCGCACAATGCTGGTCTGTGATCTGATCGCGGCGCTGAGCACGGCCGTTGTGTTCGGGCTGATCCGGACGGATCTGCTTGTTGCTGGGCATCTGTATGTTTTGAACGCGCTGAACGGATTGATGAACACGATCCAGCAGCCGGCGAGCGAGGTGGCGGCGACGCTTCTGGTTCCGAAAGAATATTATCAGAAGACGAGCGGCCTGCGCTCTTTCTCACAGTCGCTGACATCGATCCTGACACCGATCCTGGCGACGGCCTTCTTCGCGTTCGGCGGAATCGAGGCTGTGATCATCGTCGATCTGGGCACATTCACGCTGGCGTTTCTGACGCTCTTGCTGTTCATTGAGGTGCCGGAGGAGAAGACACAGAAGCAGGCGGATGAGAAGCTGCTCGATTCCGCAAAGGCGGGACTCGCGTGGCTGAAGCACAATCCGCTGATCACGAATTTGATCCTGTTTCTCGCGGCGATCAACCTGGTGGCGTCCATGTACGACGCGGCGCTCCCGGCGATGCTGCTGTCGAAACAAAACGGCGGGGAGACAGTACTGGGGCTTGTCAACACCTGCGTCGGGATCGCGACGCTCTTGGGCAGCGTGCTTGTCACGCTTCTCCCGGCTCCGAAGAACCGGGTGCGGGTGATCTGCCTCACGCTCTTCCTGTCGATGAGCACGGAGAATTTCCTGCTTGCGTTCGGGCGCACGCCGCTTGTCTGGTGTATCGGGGCGGTGCTTGGCTGGATCGTGATCCCGCTGATGAACGCGAACATGGATGTGATTTTCCGCAGTTCGATACCGGTCGATATGCAGGGGCGCGTCTATTCCTGCCGCAACACGCTGCAGTTCTTTACGATACCGGCAGGTTTCCTGGCGGGCGGTTTTCTGGTTGACAAAATCTTTGAGCCGCTGATGGCGGCGCAGACAGACGGCGATCTGCTGATCCTTTTCGGGTCGGGCAAGGGTTCCGGCGCGGCGTTTCTGTTCTTCGTGATCGGCGTCGCCGGGGTACTGATCTGCATGTTTTTCAGTGCGAAGCTGAGAAACCATGAGTGGCGGGAGACAGAGAAAGCTTAGTTGATGAAATATTGACCGGGGAAGAAAGAAAACTTCTTCCCCGGTTTTTCCATTGTTTGGTAAAATATATCTTTGCACAGAATCTGTTTTACTATATAATTATATTGAAAATGCATGTGGGAGAGAAGCGGAATGTTGGTGGCTGAATTGGGCTGATAAGCGGGCGTCAAACAGCTGGGACAATGGATAGCTGACAGAACTGAATGCTGGATGATTAGGAAGCCATGAAATAGAGACATCTGAAACAGAACTGTGAGGGAGGTGCTTTTTGTGAGCGATTCTTATACGCCGCCATTTACGATGACGGAGGAGATAACAAATCTGGTAATCGAAATTGGGGAGCAGGTCGGCGCGGTTGCAACTTATGATACACTGCAGTCCAATCCGAAGCTGCGACGGGCAAGTAGAATTCGGTCGATCCATTCATCCCTTGCTATTGAGCAGAATACACTGACTCTGGAACAGGTGACGGATCTGATCAATGGAAAAACTGTGCTTGGACCGCCGCAGGAAATCAGAGAAGTCAGAAATGCTTATGAAGCGTACGAGAGAGTAGAAGCTCTTGATCCCTATAATATAAAGAATCTGCTGTTGGCACACAAAATTCTGATGGACGGATTGGTAAAGGAAGCCGGGTGCTTCCGGAGCGGCAATGTGAGCGTATATGCGGGAAAACAATTAATACATGCCGGATCGCCTGCAAATTATGTACCGAAATTGATGAAACAGCTTTTCGATTGGCTGAAGAAGTCGAAGCTTCATCCATTGATGAAGTCTTGTATTTTTCATTATGAGTTTGAATTTATTCACCCTTTTGCAGACGGAAACGGACGAACAGGAAGGCTGTGGCAATCTCTGATACTTCAGAAATGGAAAGAATTCTTTGCATGGATGCCGATTGAAAGCCTGATTTATGAAAAACAGGAGGGCTATTACAAGGCGTTGAATGTTTCTAATAAGGCGGGAGAGTCGACGGCCTTCGTTGCTTTTATGCTAAAAGTGATTCGGGATACTCTAAAAACTGTGTTGAAAAGCCAGAATAGACCGACAAAGATTAGGGAAAATGTCGGAGTAAATGTCGGAACAAATATTGATACAAATGAGGAAAAGATATTAGCATTGCTCAGACAGGATAATAGATTAACAGCCAAAACTCTGGCAGCTACACTTGGCGTGACGGATAGACAGGTGGAAAGAATTCTGGCAAAATTGAAAGCAAGGGGAAGATTAGTCCGACATGGGGCGAGCAAAAACGGATACTGGGAAGTTGTATGAAAAGTACGATTAATGCATACAGAAAAGGGAATGCCGTGAGATTATTGGAGGCTGCGATCAAGTGAGGGATTTGGAACTGTATCTGCATATTCCGTTTTGCGTGCGGAAATGCGCGTATTGTGATTTCCTGTCCGCTCCGGCGGGCCGGGAGCGGCAGGAGGCGTATCTGCGCGCGCTGAAAAAGGAGGTTGAAGCGTTTCCGGATAAGGAAACGCATCAGGTCAGCACGATCTTTTTCGGTGGAGGCACGCCGTCGATCCTGCCGGGAGAGTGGATCGCGGAATTGATGGAGCTTTTGTCTCGGGAGTTCCGGATCAAGTCGGACGCGGAGATTACGATCGAATGCAATCCGGGAACGGCGGACTCTGGGAAGCTGCGGACCTGGCGGAAGGCAGGGATCAATCGCCTCAGTCTGGGACTGCAGTCGGCAGATGATCGGGAGCTCGCGTTGCTTGGCCGGATCCATACGTGGACGGATTTTCTGCATACGTATGAGACGGCGCGGGAGGCAGGCTTTGCGAATCTCAATGTCGATCTGATGTCAGCGCTGCCGGGGCAGACGGTGCAGTCGTGGGAGAGGACGCTCGCGCAGGTGCTCGCGCTTACGCCGGAGCATATTTCCGCTTACAGTCTGATCATAGAAGAGGGAACGCCCTTTTATGAACGCTACCATGAGGACGCCGTCCTTCGGGAGCGCGGGGAGCAGCCGCGGGAGCTCCCTTCGGAGGAGGAAGAGCGGGAGATGTACCGGCTCACGGAGCAGACGCTTTCTGCGGCTGGGATGAAGCGATATGAGATCTCGAACTATGCGCGGCCCGGATACGAGTGCCGTCACAACATCGGTTACTGGATCGGCGCAGAGTATGCGGGTTTCGGTCTCGGGGCGGCGTCGTTTTTAAAGTTTACCCGTTATCGGAATCCGGAAAATATGCAGGCTTATCTGGCCGGGGATTTTTCCGGGCGGGAGGTCACGCCGCTCTCCGAAAAGGACCGGATGGAGGAATTCATGTTTCTGGGGCTGCGCATGACGCAGGGTGTCTCAGAGCAGGAATTTCGGAAACGCTTCGGCAAGTCGCCCGAGGAAATATACGGAGAGGTGCTGCAAAAACACATTACCGACGGTCTGCTGAAGCGGGAGAATGGGCAGATTGCCTTGACCGCGCGCGGTCTGGATCTGAGCAACGTGGTGATGGCGGATTTTCTGCTGGAATGAGACAGCGGCGGCGATCGGAATACATTTTGTGGATATTGAAGAAGAGAAGAAAGCAGAGGACAAAACTGGAAAAAAGAAGTTAAGAATAGCAGGAAGGAAAGCCAGAAGAAAAACAGAAGACAGTGGGGAAAAGAACAGAGATAAGAATGGAAATAGAAAGTAACGGATGATAGCAGAGAACAACAATAAATAACGCTAACAAAATAAAAGAGCTAAAAATACTGAAAGGCAATAGAAAACAACAAAACAAACAGGAGGCAGAAAAATGAGAGTATTACAGGGCCTGGAGCCGCAAAATGTTTTTGACTTTTTTGAACAGATCTGTGCGATTCCGCACACTTCACACCACGAGAAGGCGCTGAGTGATTTCTGCGCGGCGTTTGCGAAGGAGCGCGGGCTGGAGCACATGCAGGACGAGATGGGAAACGTGATCATCGTCAAGGAGGCGACACCCGGCTACGAGGATGTGGAGCCTCTGATCATACAGGGGCATCTCGACATGGTGGGAGACAAGACGGCGGAATGCGAGCTGGATCTGGAGAAGGACGGACTGCGGCTGAGGGTAGACGGGGATCTTATCAGCGCGGAGGGCACGACGCTGGGCGGCGACGATGGGATCGCGATCGCGTATACGCTGGCGATTCTGGACGCGCAGGACATTCCTCATCCGCGTCTCGAGGCGGTGATGACGGTAGGCGAAGAGATCGGTCTTCTCGGAGCGACAGCGATCGATCTGTCGATGTGCCGTGGGAAACGTCTGCTGAACCTTGACTCGGAAGAGGAGGGCGTCTTGACGACCGGCTGTGCCGGGGGTCGGAGAGCACACTGCAGGATTCCGCTAAAGCGGGTGAGCGCAAAGGGAACCGCTGTGCAGCTGAAGCTGGCGGGTCTGCTGGGCGGACATTCCGGCGCGGAGATCGACAAAGGGCGCGCGAACGCGTGCGTGGCGATGGGTAGATTTCTTGCGCTCCTGCGGGAAAAAGCGGAGTACGGACTGGTGGAGTTTTTCGGAGGAGTCAAGGATAACGTGATTCCAAAGAGCGCCGATGCGAGGATCGTGATCGGGCAGGAGGCGATCGAGGCGCTGAAGGCGGCCGTGGCAGAGTTCGAAAGACAGATGAAAGCGGAATATGGCACCGCGGATCCGAATATCCGTCTCCTCGTGGAGGAGCAGGGCGCGTGCGAACTACAGGCGCTGGATGCGGATTCGCTTGATTTTGTTCTCGACGCGCTGAATCTGATGCCAAACGGCGTTCAGTCCATGAGCGCAGACCTGCCGGGCCTTGTGGAGACCTCTATGAACATGGGAATTGCGGAACTGAAGGAGGACGCGCTGACGCTGGATGAGTCGATCCGCAGCTCGGTGACCTCCGCGAAAGAACAGATGGCGCGCAAAGTGCAAAGGTTCATCCGGCGGCTTGGCGGGAGCGTGGAGTTTTCCGGAGATTATCCGGCGTGGCCGTACGCGAAGGATTCGAAGCTGCGCGAGATCTGCGTGGAAATCTTCGAGAAGCAGTACCACAGGAAGCCGGAAGTTATGGTGATCCATGCAGGTCTGGAGTGCGGCATCCTCTCCGACAAGATTCCGGGTCTGGACTGCGTCTCGCTCGGGCCGGATCTTCTGGATATCCACACACCGCAGGAGCGAATGTCGATCTCATCGGTGGCCAGGACCTGGGAGTATCTGAAGGCGATCCTTGCACACAAGTAAATGAAATCCTTAGACGAAAAAAGCGATGAGCCGTGAAGAACGGCCCATTGCTTTTATTCTGCGCGGAAGTAGCAGAGCCGGGCGTCGCCGCGCAGCCGGATCTCCAGCGTACAAAGGCCATCTGTAGGAGGATCCAGACTGATGCGGACATCGGTGTAGACGGCATATGGATTTGCCTGAATCACGGCTTCCTCGCGGCGCGACCGCTCGTCGATCGGAAAGCGCGGATTTGCATTGTAGGCTCTTGTGTCGCCCGACCAGCTTCCGGTTGTCTGGCCGTCGATCAGAATCTCTGCAGTGCAGCCGTGCTGGCTTTTCAGATGCAGCCAGAGCGTATGAGAGCCCGATCCGAACACACAGTCCCGGTAGATAAGCGTGCCGGCGTCAGAGGCATCTTTCGGTGAGACGGCTGTATACCCGAAATGTCCCTCCGTGAGCAGGATGTTCTCGTAATCGTCGTAATGATCGGCTCTGTGGCGGCCTGAGTTCAGCATGCGCTGTCCGGTGTGCCCGCCGGGAACCCAAAGACCGGTCTGTAGCGGCAGATCCTGGCTGGAACGCCCTGCAAAGATCTGGTATTCGCCTTCCTCGACCATCAGCGTCTCGCTGACGACGTCGTAGAAGCGCAACTCCTGAACCGAAATCAGAAGCTCCAGGTGTCTTGTCTCTCCGGGCAGGACATTTTTTACGCGCTGAAAGCCGAGCAGCTGGCGGAGCGGTTTTTTCGCGCGGGAGAGAGGAGCCCTTCCGTATACCTGCGCCACCTCGTCGCTCGCCGTGCCGCCGGTGTTGGTCACGTCGAAGGACACGTGGATAGAGCTGCCGCTGTCAGCCGGAGTGTCCGTGAGTTCGACGCGCAGATCCGAATACGTGAAGTCTGCGTAAGTAAGGCCGTGGCCGAACGGGTACAGGACTTCGCCGTCGAAATAGCGGTAGGTGCGACCGCCCTTGATGATGTCATAATCGTCGATGTCAGGAAGCTGATCGTCGGATCGGTACCAGCTCATATTCAGCCGTCCGGCGGGAGCCGCGTTTCCGAAGAGCACATCGGACATAGCCGAGCCCATATCCTGACTGCCGGTGGCGCTCCAGAGAATCGCAGGAATGTGTTCCTGCGCCCAGCAGATGGAGTAGGGGTAGTTGGAAAACAGCGCCAGGACTGTGTTCGGATTTGCCTCGAACACACGCTGCATCAGCGTCTCTTGGGCAGGAGGCAGGGCAATCGTGGAGCGGTCGACTTCCTCCTTTGCGTTGATGACCGGGTTGCAGCCGAGCGCAAGCACGACGGTATCGCAGCTCCCGGCGAGCAAAAGCGCCTGCTCGACGCCGGATCGTACGGTCTCTGTTTTAAATTCTGTGGCGATTCCATCCGGGCGAGAGACGAGCGCTCCATCTTCACCCACGACGATCGGCGTATCCATGCGGGTCGTTATGGTGACCAGACCGTTCCCGATTTCGTGCAGATGCATGAGTTCCGTCACAAGCCAGTCGAACGGACTGTCGGAGTCCGCTTTCACCGGGAAGCTGTTCCGCTCCTGCGCATCCGGGACCGGAGGGAGGGCAAGGTTCAGATATTTACCAGTGCGCTCGCAGCGGATCAGAAAATTCCCCCAGCCCCAGTCCTGAAGGACAAAGACGTCGGGATGTTCGCTGAGCCGGAGAGAGCCGTCTTCGGCGACTGTGATACCCCGGCTGTCATCGCCGGAAAGACGGAAGATCACACGGTCATAGCCGTCACAGCACAGCAGCTTGAGATCGGAACTGAGCTCACGCTCCAGCCCTTCCCGAAGCGTCGTGCGATAGGGCGGTATTCCGCCATACCAGTCCGGATCCCAGGCGTCGGCAAGCGGCCCGATCAGCGCGATCGAACCGACGGAGGATTTTTGGAGCGGGAGAGTGTTGCCTTCATTTTTCAACAGGACGATGGACTCCTGCGCGACCCTGCGGCTGAGCGCGCGGTGGCGCGGGTTGTCGATGTCCGCTTCCGTCACGTTGTCGTAAGGATTTTCCCCGTCAAAGAGGCCGAGGCGGAGCCGCGTGCGGAATACATTGCGCAGGGCGCCGTCGATCTCTCCACGAGTGATAAGGCCCAGTTCATAGGCTTCGCGCGCGGCTTTTTCGACAGCGTCCGCCTTATCCGGAAAGGCGTCGACGCCCGCTTTCACAGCGGCCGCCAAAGTCTCGGCATTCGTGCCGAAATAGTGGTGCATGTTTGTGCAGAGGTCCATCGCGCCACCGTCGCAGACCGCGTGGCGGAGACCATACTGCTCTTTCAGGAGAGCGCGGACTTCGTGATTCAGCATCCCGGGGATGCCATTGATCTTGTTGTAGGCGGTCATGACTGCCTCGGCATGACCGTCGCAGATGCATCTGCGAAAGGGCTCCAGGTACAGCTCGTAGCGGTTCCGGGGATTGATCGACGCTGACTTATGGCCACGGCCGATCTCCGTATTGTTCGCGTAGAAATGCTTCAGGGTGGCCGCGATGCGCAGATGCTCCGGATCGTCGCCCTGCATGCCCTGAATGTAGGCGGAGGCCATGACGCCGGTCAGAAGGGGATCCTCCCCATAGCCCTCCTCGGTGCGGCCCCAGCGCGGGTCCCGCTCCAGATCCACGGTGGGAGCCCAGCGGCTTAAGCCTCCGTACGGATGGCGGTGGAAGACGACCCGGGCCTCTGTGCCGGTCACCTCGCCCGCCTGGCGGATCAGCTCGGGATCCCAAGTGGCGCTCATGCCGATCGACTGTACGAATGAGGTCGTCACGTCCGGCTCGAAGTCATTTTGGTCGTTGCGGTTCACCACGCCGTGGGCCGCTTCGCCGCCCACAGAGAAGCCGGGAATCCCGAGCCGCTCGATCGCGGGCGCAGTCGTCGCGAAGCAGCGCAGCTTTTCATCCATTGTCATCTCGTCAAGCAGCCAGTCCAGACGCTCCTCGGCGGATAGTGTCGTATCAGACAGAGGATTTTTCATCGGTCAGCCTCCTTAAAAAAGGGATTGACACCCTCAGATATCAATCCCTTTGTCCTTACCGTTTTCTGCCACAGCAAGTGACAGATTTCAGGCGATTCTCAGTTACTCTGCGATGAAACCGGAAACGTACTCGGTCATCTCAGCATTTGCTTCTTCCATGCCGTTCGCGGTCAGGTCAGCTACCATAGCGTCCCAGTTGTCGTCGAACTCATCTGTCGTGCCGGTCACGCACTTAACCAGGCCCGGCCATGCGATCTCGTCGAGGATGGAGATCTTGTCAGACAGCTCCTGCGGCGGCTGCAGAGCCCATACCGGCGGGAATGCCGGGGTCTCGAACTCATCCGGCTGCGGGAAGATGTCGATCAGCATATCGACGCCCCATGCCTCGCAGGCGGCCTTCTGCTCTTCGTTGTAGGCGGCGATGATCGTCTCGCGGGTGTTCGGGGTGTACGGAGTGCCGTCCTCGGCCTCAGCGCCATCGCCGTAGTTCGGGAAGCCGTTGAAGTTGCGGATACCGGTCTTCTTGGAGTAGTCCGGATCGGTCTGGGAAGCGGTGATCTCTTCCTCTGTGCGGTAGCGGTTGCCGTTCTCGTCGATCTCATAGTTCACGCCCTCAACGCCCCAGTTGAACAGGATCTGTCCTTCGTCGGAGCAGAGGTAGTCGAGGAACTTGATCGCGCGGACCGGATCCTCACAGCTCTTCGTGATGCCCATGCCCCAGCCTACCTGTAGGCCCTGGTACATAAGGGTCGGAGCCTTGTCGTCCGCGTTCAGGGTGACCGGAAGCGGAGCGTAGGTCTTGTCCGTCTTGCCGTCGCTGATCAGCACGGCCTCAGCAGCTGCATAGTCCCAGTTTGCGTCCGTGATCGCAACCACGCGGCCGCTGGACAGCTTCGCGATGTAGTCGTCGTGCGTCTGCGTAGCGAAATCCGGATCCAGGATGCCTTCGTTGTACATTCTGCACAGCCAGCGGAAGTATTCCTTCTCGTCGTCGCTCGCGTGCTTGTAGTAGAAGTTGTTGTCGTCGTCGTAGATCCACTGGCCGTTGTCCGGCTTCGCGTCCGCGATGAAGCCTGCCGGGTTGCCCAGGGTGATCATCCAGTGCCAGTCAGATGCGCTGATGCTGATACCGATCATGTCAAGACCGTCGTCCGTCTGCGGATGAGCCTCGAGGTACTTCTTGATCAGGGCCTCGTACTCCTCGATGGTCTTCGGATATTCGTAGTTGTTCTCTTTGAGCGCCGCCCACTGAATCTGGCAGGTACCGCCGGTCTGCAGCGTGGTAGCGCGGGTGTCCGCGTAGGAGAGCTGATAGATGCCCGGGTCGTCGGCGCTCCATCTCAGCTTCTCAAACTCATCGCCGTACATCTTCTTGATGTTCGGGCCGTACTCTTCGATGAGGTCGGTCATGTCGATCAGTGCGCCAGCCTCATACAGGTCGGTCGCGGAGCCTTTCGCGAAGATTAGATCCGGATAATTGTCCTCCGCGATCATCAGGGCGATGTCCTCCGCCTGTGTGCCGTCCGAAGTACCTACCGGGTAGGTGACGTCCAGCGTTACGCCGGTCGCTGCGGTCATCGCCTCAGATACCGGGTTGTCCCATGCGTTGTTCGTGCCGTCTGCGTCGTAGTACGTGAACGTGATCGGCTCGAGCTCTTCGTCAGCATGGACAGCCACTACGGAGCCGGCCAGAGAACCGGTGATCGTAGCCGCTGTGAGCAACAGTGCCAATGCTTTTCTTTTTTTCATTCTTGTCTTCCTCCTTCATTATTTATATAAGATTCCCGTATGCGGGACTTATATCGACAAAAATCAATCCTTTACGGAACCGACGGTCATGCCGCCGATGAAATATTTCTGCAGGAACGGGTACACGATGACGATCGGGACCGTCGCCACGATCGTGACCGCCATGCGCACCGACATCGGCGTGACTGCAGCCGTGCGGTTGGACGCGCTGTGCGGGTCGATCTGCACTGTCGCCTGCGACATGATCTCATACAGCTTGTACTGCAGCGTCGGGAGCTTCTTCGCGTACAGGTAGGTGTCCATGAAGGAGTTCCACTGACCGACCGCGTAGAAGAGCGCGACCGTCGCGATCACCGGCTTGCACAGCGGCATGATGATCTTGTACCAGACCTGGAAGTCGTTCGCCCCGTCGAGCACTGCGGCCTCCTGCAGCGCGTAGGGCAGGCCGTCGATGTAAGAGCGGACGAGGATCATGTTGTAGACCCAGATCATGCCCGGCAGAATGTAGACCATGAAATTGTTGCCCAGCTTCAGCGTGCGCATGATCAGCAGGTATTCCGGGATCAGGCCGCCGCTGACGTACATCGTGACGACGAACAGCAGCGTGAACGACTTACGGAAAAGGAAATCCTTGCGGCTTAAGGTGTACGCCAGCATCGCCGTGCAGATGACGCCGAGCAGGGTGCCGACGAGCGTCTTGAGCACCGAGATCACGAACGGCATCGCGATGCCGCCCTCCTTGAATACGTAGCGGTAGTTGCTCAGCGTGAAGACGCGCGGGATAACGAAATTGATGTTGCGCACGGTATCCGTCGCGTCGTTGAACGAGATCGCCAGCACGTTCAGGAACGGATAGAGCGTGATCACCATCAGAAGGATGAAGAATACGAGCAGGAAATAGTCGAACCATGTTTTTTTCTTTTTGACTGCCATATCCGCACCCCCTTAGATCAGTTTGTCTTCGCCGATCTTGCCGGCGATCTTGTTGGCGATCAGCAGAAGCGTGATGCCGATGACGGACTGGAACACGCCGATCGCGGTACCCAGACCGTAGTCGCTGCTTCCGATACCGCGGGTATACGAGAACCAGGAGAGAACCATCGTGTGATCCTGCACCAGAGGATTGCTCAGAAGCATCTGGCGCTCCATGCCTACACCGAGGATGCTGCCGATGCTCATGATCGTCATGACGACGATCGTGGGACGGATGCCGGGGAGCGTGATGTGCCAGATCCGCTGGAAACGGCTTGCCCCGTCCATCTCGGCGGCCTCATAGAGCCCCGTGTCGATCCCGGCCATCGCGGAGAGGTAGATGATCGCGTTCCATCCGACCTCTTTCCAGCAGTTGATGATGACGATGACGACCCAGATCAGCGGGGAGTTCGTGCTCATCAGATGAAGCCTGGTGTTGAAGAGGGTATCGATCACGCCGCCGTCGTTGAAGATGTTCTTTGCGATGCTGGCGATGATGACCCATGACACGAAGTGCGGCAGGTAGGAGATCGTCTGCGACAGCTTCTTCGTGCGCTTGAACTTCAGCTCATTGAGCAGGACCGCGAAACCGATCGCGGACACCGTGCCGACGATGATATCCAGGATGCTTGTCCCGAGCGTGTTGATCATGACCTGCATGAAGAGACGGTCGTGAAACGCCTTGGTGAAGTTCTTCAGCCCGGCAAAGGTGCGCTCCCAGATGGGCAGCGAGAAAGTCGCCGGCTTGACTTCCTGGAACGCCATCGTCCAGCCCCACAGGGGTATGTACTTGAAAATAATGACCCACACGACAAAAGGCAGCGACATCAACAGAAGATAACGCTGACGCCACAGCGCCTGACGAGTGAACGTTTTCTTTTTTTTCATTTTGCTCTTTCCTCCTGGGATTTATATGAATCGAATTTAGCTATATTGTTATTATAAATGATTTTGCTCTCTTATACAATTGTATAAATTAACGAGTTAATATAAAATATTTTGGTAATTTTGTTGCACAAATTGCCGATGAATGCTATATTGAAAACGATCACTTTATGGAAATCGGATATTTGAGATACCAAGCGGATTTTCGATGATAACATATTAAATATAGGAGAGGACGATATCATGACGTACGATATGACCCCATATCTTGAGAGAATTGAGCAGACCATACAGGACGGCCCTTTTCGCGACGACTGGAATTCCCTTGCCGCCTACCGCGTGCCGCAGTGGTACCGTGAGCTGAAGTTCGGGATCTTCATCCACTGGGGCGTGTTCAGCGTTCCGGCGTTCTGCACCGAATGGTATCCCAGAGGAATGTACATCGAAGGGAGCGCGGAGTACGAGCATCACAGAAAGACATACGGGCCGCAGAAGGAATTCGGCTACAAGGACTTCGTGCCGATGTTCAAGGCGGAGAAATTTGACCCGGACGCCTGGCTTTCGCTCTTCAAGGCCGCCGGGGCGCAGTATGTGATCCCGGTCGCGGAGCACCACGACGGTTTCCAGATGTACGCAAGCGAGATCTCCGAGTGGAACGCGGCCAACATGGGGCCGAAGCGCGATGTGCTCGGGGAGCTTTTCGCGGCGGCGCGTGCGCGCGGCATGGTCGCCGGGGCGTCGAGCCACCGGATTGAGCACTGGTTCTTCCTGGGAAACGGCAGAAAGTTTGACAGCGACATCCGCGGTGAATTCAAGCGGGGCGACCTGTACTGGCCGTCGATGCCGGAGGCGGATCATTTCGATCTGTTCAGCGAGCCGGTTCCGACCGAAGAGTTCCTGCAGGACTGGCTGGTGCGCACCTGCGAGATCATTGACTGCTATCGTCCGCGCATTCTGTATTTTGACTGGTGGATCCAGCATTTCTCGGCCAAACCGTATCTTCGGAAGGCGGCGGCCTACTACTACGATCGCGCGCGGGAGTGGGGGCTGGATGGTGTCGTGATCAACTACAAGCATGACGCGTTTCCGTTCGGGACGGCGGTGCCGGATGTGGAGCGGGGACAGTTCGCGGAAGCGCAGCCCTTCGTCTGGCAGTCGGATACGGCGATCGCCCTGAATTCCTGGTGCTACACAGAAAACAATGATTTCCGCCCGGCGGAGGCGCTCATCCAGGTGCTCGTGGACGTTGTGAGCAAGAACGGCCGGCTGCTTCTGAACGTAGGACCGAAGGCGGATGGGACGATCTGTGAGGAGGAGCGGCAGGTCCTCGAGGAGATCGGGGCGTGGATGGATATAAATAAAGAAGCGATCTATGCTTCCCAACCCTGGAGAGTCTGGGGCGAGGGAGAGGCGAAGGTTTCGGATAAGAAATTTTCGGAGGGCGCGGATCCCGGCTACACCTGCCATGATTTCCGTTTCACGGCGGCGGGCGGATATGTGTACGCGATCGCGCTGAAGTGCAGCGGGGACGGGCGTTACTGTATCCGCTCGCTCGGGAAGGCGAAGGATGTCAATGAGAACAAGAGTTTTCAAGGCATTATAAAGCGCATCCGTGTGCTTGGATGCGCGAAGGATCCGGTCTGGAGCCAGACGGAAGAAGGGCTTTTGATTGAAACAGAGTTTCGCAGCGATAAGCCGGTCGTATTTCGGGTCGAGACGGAGTGAGCGTTTCTGTCTCTTTGGCGGCTGTTCATCCCATACATTTTGGAGCGGAATGAAACGCCTGGATCCGGCTATGTCTCCGGGTCGGACGTCCATGCCTGTTCGATCTTTTCAATCTGATTGATCGCATAATCGTAGATGAAGCGGTAATCGTCCTGCGAGTAGTGGATTCCGTCGATCGTCTGGATCTCCGCCGCCTTGATCTGCGTGTAGCTGTCCAGATAGGTATCCGGCGAGAAGAGGCGCAGGTGATCGTTGAAATCCGCGATCTCTTCGTTCGTGATGTTTGAGCAGAGCTCGGGGTCGATTGGGTTGACCGACAGGAAATAGAAATGCCTGTCCGGATATTCCGTGAGCAGCGAGCCGTACAGCATCAGATAGTTGTCCATGTTGTCGTAGTCGTTGACGCCGAAATTGAATACGATCAGGGACTTCGGGTGCGCCTTGAGCGCGTCGCGCAGCTCGTCCAGCCCGGTCTCGATGAACCAGTTGTAGCCTTCGCCCGCGGCGCCGATGTACATGTCGCTGTTGGCGACGGCTTTTTGCATGCCGAGCGTCCGGGAATCGCCGACCCAGATCACGGCTGGGAGAGCGGATTCGGCTTTGCCCAAGGAAGCGGAAGCTTTTATACCAAGCTCTGCCTGTTCCCCGCTTTCCGGAGTCTCTGCCATCTCTGCCAGTTCTTCTTCTGTTCCGTCTTCCGTCGCAGTCTCCCGGAGCGCCTGAATGACGGCATCCGCTTCGGATTCCGTGTTCTCGCCCGCAGTCGGAAGCAGCTGGTCGCGGCACTGCCAAGTCAGATATCCGGCAAACGCGCACAGCGCAAGAATCGCCAGGACGGCAAAGGCAATGCCCGCAACAGTTCCTTTCTTCATATAATATGTCCTCTCATAAAAGTCAAACAGTTGAATTCATACTGACATCTACTATATCATACAAATCAAAAATGTCAAATAATATCATGTGCGCAGTTTCGACAGATTACCCCAGAGAGTTACAGTTCGGCCATGCAGGCCATAGATGCGTCTGCAAAGACGGCCGCTCGCTTCTGCGATTAAAAAATGAAAAAAACTATTGACAAATAGATTGCACGGTATTATAGTAACAACGTAGATGTTAGCACTCGATTAAGAAGAGTGCTAACAGAAGGACAGAAAGGAGGAGCTCAGATGCAGTTGGATGATCGAAAATGGACGATTTTAAAAGCGATCATCAAGACTTATCTGGAGACGGGCGAGCCGGTCGGATCGCGGACGATCTCGAAGTTCCCGGATTTGAATCTGAGTTCCGCCACTATACGAAACGAGATGTCGGATCTTGAGGAGATGGGGCTGATCCTGCAGCCGCACACCTCGGCGGGGCGCATTCCCTCCGACGCGGGCTACCGCCTCTATGTGGACTACATGCTGGAGGAGAAGGATCGCGAGGTCACGGAGATGAAGGAGCTCGTGTTGCAGCGGCAGGATAAGATGGAGCTTCTGCTCAAGCAGATGGCGAAGCTGCTCGCGGCGAACACGAACTACGCGGCTATGATCTCCGGCCCACAGTATCATCGGACGAAGCTGAAGTTCATCCAGCTCTCGATCGTCAGCGAGACACAGATCCTCGCGGTGATCGTCGCGGAGGGGAACATCGTCAAGAACAAGATGCTTCACATTGAGCACGGATTGGATCAGAACACGATCCTGGAGCTGAACATCCTGCTCAACACCGCGCTGAATGGGCTGACGCTCGAGGAGATCAATCTTGCCACGATCGCGAAGCTCAAGGAGCAGGCGGGTATCCACAGCGAGGTCGTCAACCGGGTGCTGGACGCAGTCGCGGAGTCGATCCAGAAGGAAGAGGAAGTAGAGATCTACACGAGCGGCGCGACCAACATTTTCAAATATCCGGAGCTGAGTAGCAGTGAGAAGGCGAGTGAGCTGATCAGCGCGTTTGAGGAGAAGAAGGACCTGGTCGGGATGATCAGCCAGGATGGCCAGACGGATGAGACCGGGATCCAGGTGTATATCGGGCAGGAGGCGCCTCTGGCGACGATGCAGGACTGCAGCGTGGTCACGGCCACGTACGAGCTCGGGGAAGGAATGTACGGGAGGATCGGCGTGATCGGGCCGAAGCGGATGGACTATGATAAAGTAGTCAGCACGCTGCGGACGCTGATGGCGCAGCTCGATCAGATCTTCAAAAAAGAATAGAAAGGTGGAAGACCGTTGGAAGAGAACAGAAACGAAGAGGTTCGCGAAGAGACTTCGGAAGAGACCATGCGGGAAGACCCGGCGGGAGCCGGCGAGGCCTCGGCAGGAAGCGAAGGAGCGGATCCGGATATAGAGGCGTCGAAAGAAACTGCGCAGGAATCTTCGAGAAAAACGCCGGAGGCTGACGGAAGCGGACAGCACGAGAACGATAAATTCGGAGATGGGCAGAAAGCCGATTCCGTGAATGGCGAAGACGATGCGCCGGACAAGGAAGTCAGGGAAAGGCAAGACGGCGAGACGCCGGACGATGAGAATACAGAGGAGCCGGGACAGGACGGAAACGTTCGCCGAGGTCTGTTCGGGAAGAAAAAGAAGGACAAGAAAGACCAGCAGATCGAGGAGCTGACCGACCGGGTGCAGCGGCAGATGGCTGAGTTTGACAACTTCCGCAAGCGCTCCGAGAAAGAAAAATCGGCGATGTACGAGATCGGCGCGAAGAGCGTGATCGAGAAGATCCTGCCGACGATCGACAATTTCGAGCGCGGGTTCGCGGGGCTGTCCGACGAGCAGAAGGAAGATCCCTTCGTGCAGGGCATGGAGAAGGTCTATCGGCAGATGCTCACAACGCTCGAAGGCATTGGAGTCACCTCGATCGAGGCGGTCGGCAAGCCGTTTGATCCGAACTTCCACAACGCGGTGATGCATGTGGAGGACGAGGAAGCCGGGGAGAACACCGTCGTCGAGGAGTTCCAGAAGGGCTATCTCTACCATGATTCCGTGGTGCGCCACAGCATGGTGAAGGTCGCGAACTGAATGGGAACTCAGGCAACAAAGCGCAGATAATAAGAGGGTCAGAGGATTGCCTGACGCAGGGCAGCAAGGTATAAGATAGCAAGGATTTACAGATAAATAGGTAAGAATGAAGGAGGAAATGATTATGAGTAAAATTATCGGTATTGATCTGGGAACCACAAACAGCTGTGTGGCAGTGATGGAGGGCGGCAAGCCTGTCGTCATCACGAACACGGAGGGAGCGAGAACGACTCCGTCCATCGTAGCATTTTCCAAGAACGGCGAGCGTCTCGTCGGCGAGTCCGCGAAGCGCCAGGCCGTGACGAACGCGGATCGCACGATCTCTTCCATCAAGAGACACATGGGCAGCGACTATCGCGTAGAGATTGACAGCAAGAAGTACTCTCCGCAGGAGATTTCCGCGATGATCCTTCAGAAGCTGAAGGCGGACGCGGAAAACTACCTCGGCGAGAAGGTGACGGAGGCGGTCATCACCGTTCCGGCCTACTTTAACGACGCGCAGCGTCAGGCGACGAAGGACGCGGGCAAGATCGCGGGTCTGGACGTGAAGCGTATCATCAACGAGCCGACGGCCGCAGCTCTGGCGTATGGCCTCGACAATGAGAAAGAGCAGAAGATCATGGTCTACGACCTCGGCGGCGGTACCTTCGACGTATCGATCATCGAGATCGGCGAGGGCGTCATCGAAGTGCTCGCGACGAACGGCAACAACCGTCTCGGCGGCGACGATTTCGACCAGAAGATCACGGACTATATGATCCAGGATTTCAAGAATAAGGAAGGCATTGACCTTTCCAACGACAAGATGGCGCTGCAGAGACTGAAAGAGGCGGCTGAGAAGGCGAAGAAGGAGCTTTCCTCCTCCACCACGACCAACATTAACCTTCCGTTCATCACGGCGAACGAGACTGGCCCGAAGCACTTCGAGATGGATCTCACCAGAGCGAAGTTCGACGAGCTGACGCACGATCTGGTAGAGCTGACCGTGGTGCCGGTACAGAACGCGCTGAAAGATGCGGGCCTTTCCGCAAGCGAGCTCTCTAAGGTGCTCCTTGTGGGTGGTTCCACACGTATCCCGGCCGTGCAGGACAAGGTGAAACAGCTGACCGGACATGATCCGAACAAGAGCCTGAACCCGGATGAGTGTGTGGCGCTGGGAGCTTCCATTCAGGGCGGCAAGCTTGCGGGCGACGCGGGCGCAGGCGACATCCTTCTTCTGGACGTCACTCCGCTGTCGCTGTCCATCGAGACACTCGGCGGTGTCGCGACGAAGCTCATCGAGCGTAACACGACGATCCCGACCAAGAAGAGCCAGGTGTTCTCGACCGCGGCGGACAACCAGACCGCAGTGGACATCCACGTCGTGCAGGGCGAGCGTCAGTTTGCGAAGGACAATAAGTCCCTCGGCCAGTTCCGTCTGGACGGGATTCCGCCTGCAAGAAGAGGCGTGCCGCAGATCGAGGTTACCTTTGATATCGACGCGAACGGCATCGTGAACGTGTCCGCGAAGGATCTCGGCACCGGCAAGGAGCAGCACATCACGATCACGTCCGGATCCAACATGTCTGACGCGGAGATCGACAAGGCGGTCAAGGAAGCCGCTGAGTACGAGGCGCAGGACAAGAAGAAGAAGGAAGCGATCGATACGAGAAACGACGCCGACGCGATGGTATTCCAGACCGAGAAGGCTCTCGAGGAAGTGGGCGACAAGATTGACGCCTCCGACAAGGCGACGGTCGAGGCGGATCTGAACGCGCTCAAGGAGCTCGTCGAGAAGACGAATCCGGAGGAGATGACGGATGCGCAGATCGCGGACCTCAAGGCCGGCAAGGAGAAACTGATGGAGAGTGCGCAGAAGCTCTTCGCGAAAGTCTACGAACAGGCGCAGGGAGCTGCGGGGGCAGCAGGCGCGGGCCCGGATCCGAACATGGGCGGCGCGGCAGGCGGCAGCGCACCGCAGGACGACGACGTCGTGGATGGAGACTACAGGGAAGTCTAAGACGCGGCAGCAGAGGCTGCAGGACAAAGAGAAAAGAAAAGGTGTGCGATACCCCTGGAGTGAGGAGCTTCAGGGGCATCGTTGAGTAAAGTGGAGGTTAGTAGAGTATGGCGGAGAGCAAACGCGATTATTACGAGGTCCTCGGCGTGGATAAAAACGCGGACGACGCTGCCCTGAAAAAGGCATACCGTGCTCTGGCAAAGAAATATCATCCGGACATGAATCCGGGAGACGCCGAGGCGGAGAAAAAATTTAAGGAAGCGTCCGAGGCGTACGCGGTCTTAAGCGACCCGGAGAAGCGCAGACAGTATGATCAGTTCGGTCACGCGGCGTTCGAGCAGGGCGGGCCGGGCGGTTTCGGCGGTTTCGACGGTTTTAATTTCGGCGGTGATATGGGAGATATCTTCGGCGATATTTTCGGTGATCTCTTTGGAGGAGGGAGGCGGCGCGGCAGCTCCAATGGGCCGATGCAGGGCGCGAATCTTCGGACGAGCGTGCGCGTCACTTTCGAGGAGGCGGTCTTCGGCTGTGAGAAGGAGATCGAGCTGACGCTCAAGGACGAGTGCACGCATTGTCACGGCACCGGCGCGAAGCCCGGCACCTCTCCGGAGACCTGTCCGAAGTGCGGAGGCAGAGGCCAGGTCGTGTTCACACAGCAGTCGCTGTTCGGTACGGTGCAGAATGTGCAGACTTGTCCGGACTGCCACGGCAGCGGCAAGATCGTCAAGGAGAAATGTCCGCACTGCTCCGGCACCGGCTACACTTCCAGCCGGAAGAAGATCAAGGTAACGGTTCCGGCCGGCATCGACAACGGACAGAGCATTCGCATCCGCGAGAAGGGCGAGCCGGGCACGAATGGCGGTCCGAGAGGCGATCTGCTTGTCGAGGTGGTCGTCGGCAGACATGCGACCTTCGAACGACAGGATATGAATATCTTTTCGACGGTACCGATGACGTACGCGCAGGCGGCGTTGGGCGGAGACATCCGCATCAGCACAGTGGACGGCGATATTATGTATACGATCAAGCCCGGGACGCAGACTGACACGAAAGTGCGCTTCAAGGGCAAAGGCGTTCCGTCCCTGCGCAATAAAAACGTGCGCGGCGACCACTATGTGACGCTTGTGATCCAGGTGCCCACGAAGCTGAACGAGGCGGCGAAACAGGCGCTGCGCGAGTTCGATCAGGCGACGGGCAACAGCCTGAACCAGACGGCTGCGGAGAAGAAGAGCGAAAAGGGAAAGAAGAAGAGTTTTGTAGATAAGCTGAAGGAAACATTTGAGGATTGATGAGGAAGCCGCGACAGGCAGACGATTCTCCAAGCAGGTTTTTACGGAGGGGTCTTGCCTGTACGCGGCTTTTTGTGATATATAGAGTATTATGAATCTGCGTATGTAAAAGGATCGATTTGGCAGAATGAGCAGACTGGGAGGAATCTATGCGCTGGAACAAGTTTACTTTAAAAACACTGACCGAGGCTGAGGACATCGTGATCTCCTCGCTGGCGGACGCCGGGGTGGAGGGAGTCGAGATCGAGGACAAGGTGCCACTCTCAGAGTCCGACAAGAAGCAGATGTTTGTGGACATTCTTCCGGAGGGGCCGGAGGACGACGGGATCGCGTACTTGAGCTTCTATCTGGAGGAAGACGCGGACTGCGAGGCGATCCTTGCGCGCGTGCAGGAGGAGCTGGATTCGCTGCGGATGTTTATGGACATCGGCGAGGGAACGATCACGCGCGGACAGACTGAGGACAAGGACTGGATCAACAACTGGAAGGAATATTTCCATCAGTTTTATGTGGACGACATCCTGATCATTCCTTCGTGGGAAGAGGTGAAGGAGGAAGACAGGGACAAGCTGGTGATCCACATCGACCCCGGCACCGCGTTCGGGACCGGGATGCACGAGACCACGCAGCTTTGTATGCGTCAGCTGAAGAAATATGTGACGCCGGAGACGGAGCTTCTGGACGTGGGGACGGGCAGCGGTATCCTTTCGATCGTCGCGTTGAAGCTTGGCGCAAAGCATGCGGTCGGGACAGATCTTGATCCCTGTGCAATCAGCGCGACGAAGGAGAATCTGGAGGCGAACGGCATCCCGGAGGGCGCGATGGACGTCATGATCGGGAACATCATCGACGACAAACAGGTGCAGGACGCGGTCGGCTACGGAAAATATGACATCGTCGTTGCGAATATTCTTGCGGAGGTGCTCGTGCCGCTCACGCCGGTCATCGTGAACCAGCTGAAGCCGGGCGGGATCTACATCACATCCGGGATCATTGAGGAGAAGGAAGAGACGGTCGTCGCAGCTGTGAAGGCGGCGGGACTCGAAGTGATCGAGGTCACGCATCAGAAGGACTGGGTGTCCGTGACGGCCAGGAAATTGTAAATATGGAGAGACAGATATGCACCACTTCTTTGTAACACCTGATCAGATAGGCGAAAAATCCGTCCGCATCACGGGCGGGGATGTGAATCATATCCGGAACGTCCTGCGCATGCAGCCAGGAGAACAGATCACAGTGAGCGGCGGGGAGGACGGGAAGGAATATCGCTGCGAGATCGCGCAGATCGAGGAGGACTGCGTCACCGCGAAGATCATGTGGGTGGAGGAGTCCGGCGCGGAGCTGCCTTCAAGGATCTGTCTGTTTCAGGGGCTGCCGAAGGGCGACAAGATGGAGCTGATCATCCAGAAGGCGGTGGAGCTCGGGGCGGCAGAGATCGTTCCGATGGCGACAAAGCGAGCGGTCGTCCGCCTGGACGCGAAGAAGGAGGAGGCGAAGCGGAAGCGCTGGAACGCGATCGCCGAGAGCGCGGCCAAGCAGTCGAAGCGCGGGATCGTGCCCGAGGTGACGCGCGTCATGACGTTTGCCGAGGCAGTGGAGTACGCGGGGCAGTTTGACAAAAAGCTGATTCCTTATGAACTGGCGGAGGGGATGGAGCGGACGCGGGCGCTGATCGGAGCGATCAAACCGGGCGAGTCTGTGGCAGTCTTCATCGGGCCGGAGGGCGGTTTTGATGAGCAGGAGATAGAGCTTGCGCGCGCGGCGGGCATACAGCCGCTCACGCTGGGACGAAGGATCCTGCGCACGGAGACTGCCGGGATGACGGTGCTGTCCGTGCTGATGTTCTATCTGGAGGCAGGGAAACTTTTTTAGCGCACGCGTGTGTCCAGGGGGGGAGCCGACCGGACTACAGGCAGAGCCGTTGCTTGAGCGTGTACGGCAAATGTGCACAAATGTTTTACAGGGAAAGACAAAAAATTTGGCTCGGAAAGCTCTTGACATCTTCCTGCAAGCAAAGTAAGATGAAAACACTATTGTGTTTACCGCGCAGAAAGGGCTGCGCCGTGTAAACGAAAAATGCGTCGCCGGATGGGACGCATATTTTGCGCCTGCAGAAAATCAGGGCAATGAAAAAGATGAGTGAACAGGAATACCAAAATATCGACAGGAGGACGAGGAGATGTATTCACTTGAGGAAGTCAGACGCGTGGACCCGGAAGTGGCGGACGCGATCGTGGCGGAACAGGAACGGCAGAACAGCCATATCGAGCTGATCGCATCTGAGAACTGGGTGTCAAAGGCTGTGATGGCGGCGATGGGAAGCCCGCTGACGAATAAATACGCGGAGGGATATCCGGGCAAGCGCTATTACGGCGGCTGCGAGTGTGTGGATGTGGTCGAGGATCTGGCCAGAGACCGCGCGATGAAGTTGTTCGGATGCACGTATGCGAATGTGCAGCCACACTCCGGTGCGCAGGCGAACATGGCAGTGTTCTTTGCGCTGCTGAAGCCGGGCGACACCGTGATGGGCATGAATCTTGCGCACGGCGGTCATTTGAGCCACGGGAGCCCCGCGAATTTCTCAGGCGCGTATTTCCACGTTGTCCCGTACGGCGTGAACGACGACGGCGTGATCGATTATGAGAATGTGCGGCAGATCGCGTTGGAGTGCCGTCCGAAGCTGATCGTGGCGGGTGCGAGCGCTTACGCGCGCACTATTGATTTCAAGAAATTTCGCGAGATAGCGGACGAAGTCGGCGCGTATCTGATGGTGGACATCGCGCATATCGCCGGACTGGTAGCGGCAGGCGTACATCCGAGTCCGATTCCCTATGCGCATGTGACGACCACGACGACGCACAAGACGCTGCGCGGACCGCGCGGAGGGATGATTCTCTCCAGCGCCGAGTTTGCGAAAGAAGCGAATTTCAACAAGGCGATTTTTCCAGGCACGCAGGGCGGCCCGCTGATGCATGTGATCGCGGCCAAGGCCGTCTGCCTGCACGAGGCGCTGCAGCCGGAGTTCAAGACTTACCAGGAGAACGTTGCGAAGAACGCGAAGGCGCTCTGCGCGGGTCTGATGAACCGCGGCGTGAAGATCGTCTCCGGCGGCACAGACAACCATCTGATGCTTGTGGATCTCACGAGCGTGGGACGTACCGGCAAGGAGACCGAGCATCTGCTCGACAGCGTCAACATCACCTGCAACAAGAACACGATCCCGAATGATCCGCAGTCCGCATTCGTGACGAGCGGCATTCGGCTTGGGACGCCGGCGGTCACTTCACGCGGCATGAACGAAGCAGACATGGATCAGATCGCCGAGGCGATCGCGTGCATGCTGAAGAATGAGGATGGCTGTGAGCAGAAAGCAAAGGCGATCGTGAAAGGTCTGACGGAAAAGTATCCGCTGATCTGACAAAACTCATACCTTCGGAGGAGCATTCTTCCGAAGGTATTTTTATGGCAGGAAAGACCATATTTGGGAGGATCTGCTAACGTCATATTGTCTTGCGCACTACCATAATTTGTGGTTTGATGTGTCCAAAATGTGAAAATTTAGTGTTTTTGCGAAGGATTAAGAAAAAATCTCTTTATTTTCGATTGAGTTGTGGTATAGTGTTATAGGAAAGAATCAAGCTGAAGGGATGTATAAGGATGAAGAAGTTCATAATAGCCATATTAGTCCTCGCGATACTGGGCGGAGGCGGGTATGGAGTTTACCATTACTTTTTTGAAAATAAGGCGGGATCGCAGGAACGCGTTTCCTCCACGGATGAAAATGCGGTGTATGTGGATCTGGTCTCCACGATCACAGGATACGGCGCGGGTACCGGTCTGATCGAGCGTTTCGGCGGCGAGATTTGTCCGCAGGCGACGCTTGAAGTGAAGCTGGAGAACGACCGCACGGTCAAGAAGTGCTACGTAGAGGAAGGCGATGAGGTCAAGGAAGGCGAGCGCCTGTTCATTTACGACACGCGCGAGGACGAGGATAAGCTTGCGCAGGCGGAGATCGACATCGAGAAGGCGAACGCGGACATTGAGCTCGCGAAACAGAGCATCGCGCAGCTGGAGAAGGATAAGCAGTCTGCGGATCAGGACGATCAGCTGATGATCACGACGAACATCATGACGGCGCAGAACGAGATCAAGCAGTACGAATATGACATCAAGAGCAAGCAGCTTGAGATGGAGCAGCTTAAGGAGACGATCAACAACGCTACGGTCACCGCGGAGATGGGCGGGATCATTCAGAAGATCTCGGATAAAGAGGACAGTGCAAGCGACTATTATGGATCATCCAGCAGTGACGCCGCGTACATAACGATCCTTGCGATCGGAGATTTCCGGGTCAAGGGATCGATCAACGAGCAGAACCTCAATTCCCTTGAGGAGGGGACGGACATGATCGTGCACTCCAGGGTGGACGACACGCTGACTTGGACGGGTACGGTGTCTGAGATCGACACGGACGATAAGGAAGAGGAAGAAGAAAACAATTACTATTATTCCGGAATGGGGAATGAATCGGGATCCTCCAACTATACTTTTTATGTGGAACTGGACGATTCGACGGGGCTGATACTCGGGCAGCATGTATATATGGAGGCGGACGACGGCCAGTCGGAAAAGAAAGATGGCATGTGGCTTGAGGAGTACTACATCATGCAGGAGGAAGACGGCAGCAGTTATGTGTGGATGGCGAATTCTTCCAATAAGATCGAGAAGCATGCAGTCACGCTCGGGGAGTACGATGAGGAGCTTATGGAGTACGAGATCCTGGATGGCCTTGCTCCGGAGGATTATATCGCGTATCCGATGGATACGGTCACGGAGGGCGCCCCGGTCATCTACAATGATTTCACTGCGGGCGTAGAGGGCGCGGACGGTGCGCTTTCGGACGGCATGGGCACGGACGATATGGGCATGGATGACATGGGTATGGATGACATGGACATGTACGACATGAGCATGGATGATATGAGCTATGACGACATAGATATGGATGATGAAGAGGTGTACGAAGAGTAGGAGTAGGGAGGGGTTTTTTTGATCCTCAGTCTGGAGCATATATATAAGGATTACATTCAGGGTAAAATGACAGTCCCTGTTCTGAAAGATGTGTGTCTGCACGTAGAAAAGGGCGAATACGTGGCGATCATGGGACCATCCGGTTCCGGGAAGTCGACGCTGATGAATATCATCGGCTGCCTCGATCGCCCGACCTCAGGCAGCTATGAGCTGACGGGAAAAAATGTCCTGTCGCTGAACGAACGTCAGCTTGCCGACGTGCGATTGCGCAACATCGGCTTCGTGTTTCAGAATTTTCAGCTTCTGCCGCGCATGACAGCGCTGGACAATGTGGCGCTGCCGTTGATCTACGCGGGTATCCGCAAGCGCGCGCGCCGCGCGAAGGCCAAAGAGGCGCTGATCCGCGTCGGGCTGGAGGACCGTGTCACGTTCAAGCCGACACAGCTCTCCGGCGGACAGAAGCAGAGGGTAGCGATCGCGCGTGCAATGGTGAACAAGCCGGATATCCTGCTGGCGGATGAGCCGACGGGCGCACTGGACTCCAAGTCGAGCAAGCAGGTGATGGAGCTGTTCCAGAAGTTGAACGATGAGGGAGTGACCGTGATCATGATCACGCACGACAGCGGGATCGCTGGTTACGCAAAGCGTGTAGTCACGATCTTTGACGGCGAGCTTGCAGAACAGAAAGGAGAGACCGACCAATGAAATTGAGAACGGTTTTGATCAGCGTAGTAGTAACGGCGGCTTTGGTGGGCGGCGCGGGATACGGCGCATATTATGTCACGCAGAATCAGAAATCGCCGGTCGAGGTGGTGCCTGTCGCGAATGTTTCGCAGGGATATTACGGGATGGATCAGCAGGAGACGATCTACGGTTCGATCACTTCTCAGGTCGCGCAGACTGTGAGGCTGGATGACGATTACGGGGTAGAGAAGGTCTATGTCAAGCAGGGAGATACGGTAAAAGAAGGAACGCCATTGCTCTCCTATGATATGACGCTGCAGGAGCTGGAGCTCGAGATGCAGCAGCTGGAGCTTCAGACGAACAAGCTGACAATGACGAGACTGGAGAAAGAGCTGGATAAGCTGAAGAAGACACCGGCGACGGCTTCTCTGAAGCGGGACTGGTTCACATTGACGGCGTCTGCGGACGAGACGGAGCCCGCCGCAGGGCAGGTTCCGGAGACCACTGCGGAGACGGAGACAGAGCCCGTTACGGAGGAGCTTGTGACGGAAGAAAATGAGACATCGGAGGACGGTACATCCGCCGGAGATCCGGCGGGCTCCGGGGAATTTTCAGATGAGTTTGAAGACTCCGGCGTGACGATTGAAGGCGTGGAAGAGGTGGACGCTGTCGATGACGACGAGCCGGCCACGCTCGCGGACGGCGTGCTCAGCTTTAAGGGTCTGGTGTTGGCAATCGAGACGACGTTCCTTTCCTGCGGGGATGATCTGAGTGCGGAAAATGTGGGCGAGGCGATCGAGCAGGCAGTTCTCTATTACAGGAAGCATCTGGCGGATGAGCAGGTCAGTGAGGAGACGCTGGCGGACGGCACGACAAGGGAAGTCCGCAGCTATACGCTCAAAGATACGGTGAAAGAGGCAATCGCTCAGGAAGAGAGTACGTCGGAAGGTTCAGAAGATTTGGAAAATCAGCAAAATCTGGAGGAGCTGGAGGAGCTCTGCACGAAGCTGGATGAATATCAGGTACAATATGTAGAGATGCTGATCTATGAAGCGTCGGTTCTTGAGGATGATTCCGCGCTGCCAGGAGCGGTCGCGCAGATTCGGGCGGCGTATGACCTGCTTGCCACCGCGCAGCAGGATGAGGTTGAAAATACAGAGCTGATGGAGCAGTTGGCGGAGAAGGCGGAGACGTTGCCGCCGCAGGATGAGACTGACGCGGGAGAGACGGATCCGGGTCAGCCGCAGGAGGAGCCTTCGGGCGAAGACGGCTTGGGAGATCTTGAGACACAGACCGTTGAAAGCGGGGAGAGCGACACCCCGGAGGGAGGAACTGATGAAGGGGAAACGTCTGACGCGCCGCAGACGCCGGAAGGATCTGAGGGCGGGGAGGACGGTCAGGATGTGCGCCTGAATACCGTGGTGTTCGATGTGGCGGACGGAGCGATGACGACCGTTGATGGTCAGGATGTGACGAATTCCATGGCGATGGCACAGGACGGAAAGATCGTGTTCCGCATTGATTTGGAGGATGGATACAATATCACCGATGTGCTGGTGGATGGTTCGATCCCGGCGCGGAAGAATGAGGCGAGCGAGGAACCGGATGATTATATAATAGAGGGAATTCAGACGAACGACACGATCGTCACGGTGGGGACGCAGCTTGCGGCGCCTGCGGAGACTGAGACGCCGGAGTCACAGTCCGAGACGTCGGAGACGCAGTCTGAAACGCCGGCAGGTCAGAACACCGGCACGCCGGAAAAGACAGAGCTTCCTCAGACAGATACATACACGGTGACGATCAATCCGGGCGGACAGACGAAACAGTACAAAAAGGGAGATCTGGTTCCGCTGAACGCGGATCTGAAAGACGTCACGCTCGCGTTTATCGGCTGGAGCGTCGAGCCTGCAAAGCAGGAAGGCCAGCAGACGGAGCAGGAGGGTCAACAGACCGAGACTGCATCGGAGCAGGAAAGTCAGCAGACTGAGACCGGGACGGAACCGGCGGGTCAGCAGACCGAGACCGGGTCGGGGCAGACGACGCTGCAGGCCGCGGCGGCGCCGGAGCAGACGGAGACAGAGTCCGAGGAGACAGAGTCCGAGGAGACAGAGCGCAAGATCGATCTGCTGGATGAGGACATTGACCAGGGATACGCCAGCTTTCTTATGCCGGCGTATGATGTGATCGCGACTGCGCGATATCAGGACGCTCCGGATGCGATCAATAGCTACACGGACACTTTCCTCGGAAATGCGGAGAAGCTGCTCGCCTCGGATGGAGAGCAGGTCTGCACAGAAGAAGGCAAGGACTACGTCACGGAGATCGAGGGGGCTATCACGTTTTATCAGCAGTGGCTTTCCCGTGTGCCGGAGGAGTTTCTGGATGAGGCGGCGCAGTCAACCGGACCGGAGATGGAGAAGTACCAGCTTCTGGAGAATGTGGTCAATTATCTGACGGACGAGGGGAAGAGCGAGCGTGTGGCGCTGTTGACAGAGAATTATAAAGAGCTCTGCATGCTCTATGTGAAGACGATGTTTTTAAAGCTCAACCAGGCGGCGCTCGACAAGACGCTGTTGGAAAAGGCGCTGATTGCATACAATCGGTTGGGCGAAAACTGGCGGTATGAGTTGGAACTGCGCTGGGAAGACGAGCAGGCGGCGCTTGCCGAGCAGGCGGGAACTCCTTGGAAGGTCAGCAAGAAAGGAAACCGGAAGAAACCAAAGGATTTCCTGAGCATCGGGGAGACGCTGGCAGCCTACGCGGTGATTCAGATGTTCCAGGATTATCTGGCGTTGCCGCCGGAGACGCCGGAGCAGGACAGATATATTAAGCTCACGGAGATCTGGGGCAAGTATCTTGAACTGAACGACGCGCAGAAGGCGTTGGTATCCGCCACGCCGCTCTTTGTCGACACGATGAAGCAGAGTGGGCTGTGGACGGACGAGGAGCCGGAGACGGAGTTCTCAGACGATTACGGCGATTACGATGATTACGACGAAGACGAAATCTATACGGCGGAAGAGTTGAAGGAGATGATCCGCGACAAGGAGAACGAGATTAAATCGTGCGCGTTGGACATTCGCCAGAGCGAGTTGGATCTGAAGCAGAAGCAGCGCGTCGTCGACGGCAAGGTCGTCAAGAGCACGATGGACGGCACGGTGGTCAGCATGGGCGGATCGACTGAAGAGACGGAGGACGATTATTTCCTGAAGATCTCGAACGAGACCGGACTGTATGTGAAAGGTATGATGAGCGAGCTGTCGCTTGAGAAGATTCATGTCGGCGATACGATTTCCGGTATGTCGTCGATGACCGGCGCGAACTTTACCGCGGTGGTCAAGGAGATCTCCGAGTATCCGGAAGACTATACGGATTATTACGGGCAGGGGAATACCAATGCATCGCATTACCCGTTCTATGCGCTGATCGAGAATACGGAAGGGCTGGACTTGGAAGAAGGAGATGCGGAGATCTATCTTACCGCTACGGTCCCGAGCATGGACGGCATTTATCTGGAGAATTACTTTATCCGCTCCGAGGCGGATGGCAGATCCTACGTGTACAAAAAAGGCGAGGACGGCACTCTGACGAAACAGTATGTCACGACAGGCAAGAGCATGTACGGATATGCGCTTGAGATCAAGGACGGTCTGGAATCCACGGACAGCATCGCGTTCCCGTACGGGAAGGACGTCAAGGAAGGCGCGAAGACGACAGACGTCGACCGGCTGGAAATGTAGGGGGTGTAAGATTTGCTGGAAAACATAAGACTCTCGTTCCAGGGAATCTGGTCGCATAAGATGCGCTCGTTTCTGACGATGCTGGGTATCATCATCGGTATCGCCTCCATCATTTCGATCGTCTCTACGATCAAAGGAACGAACGAGGAGATCAAGAACAATCTGATCGGTTCCGGGAACAACACGCTGTCGGTCATGATCTACAACCAGGGTTACGCCTATACGATTGACTCCTGGCAGGGTCCGCCCGACGGGTTCCAGGAAGTGTCGGACGAGACCTGCGAGAAGATCCGCGCGCTGGATTCAGTGGAGAACGTGACGCGCTATAACGAACGCCAGTATTCGGAGAGCATTTATTATAAGGGCGAGGCGTTGCAGAGCGTAAGCGTGCGCAGCATCGACATGAACTACTTTGATACCGTAGGCTACATGATCCGCACGGGCAGGAATTTTATCGAGAGTGACTACAAGAATTTCCGCAAGGTGTTGATCATGGACCGGACGGCGGCCGACAATGTATTCGGCAACGACGACCCGATCGGGAAGACGATCGAGATCAACAAGGCGCCGTTTACGGTCATCGGAGTGGCAGAGCAGAGTCGGAAGTTTACGCCGAACATCAACTCCATTGAGGATTATTATACTTACGCGAACGACGACGCGGTCGGCTATCTGTTTATGCCGAAGGCCTCCTGGCCGATCGTCTACCGTTACGACGAGCCGGAGAATGTCATCGTGAAGGCGGTGAGCGTAGACGATATGGAGGACGCCGGAAAGGACACCGAGGATATCCTGAACGCGACCGTCGCGTCCACACAGACGGACTTCAAGTACAAGGCGGACGACGTGCTCCAGCGCGCGCAGAAGCTGCAGGACATGAGCGCGGCCACGAACAACCAGCTGATCTGGATCGCCAGTATCTCCCTTCTGGTCGGCGGCATCGGCGTCATGAACATCATGCTGGTGTCGGTGACGGAGCGCACGAACGAGATCGGCCTGAAGAAGGCCATTGGTGCGCGGAAGGGGTCGATCCTTGGACAGTTTCTGACCGAGGCGGCCGTGCTGACGAGCATCGGCGGCATCATCGGCGTGGCGAGCGGCATCGGCATGGCGCAGGTGATCAACAAGATATCAGGCGTCGCGGTGTCCATCGACGTGGTGGCGTCCGTGATCGCGGTGGTGTTCTCCATGCTGATCGGCCTGATCTTCGGACTGCTGCCGTCCGTGAAGGCGGCGAACCTGGATCCGATTGAGGCGCTGAGAAGAGAGTAAAACACTGAAAAAACCACTTGCACGGCGTATACCCTTATGCTATAATACAAAAGCTGCAAATCAAGCACGCATGTGGACTCCGGGGACGGTGTCGGCGATGTGGATCCGCAGTCTTGCTTCGTGACTTGCAATCTGTGATTCACGACTCGAGATGCGCGGCGGCAGGCCGGTCTCCCTGCGAGTGTGAGACATGCGGAAGAATCTAACCAAAAAGGAGAAGAGACATGAGCGTAATTTCAATGAAGCAGTTACTTGAGGCGGGCGTCCATTTCGGGCACCAGACCAGAAGATGGAACCCGAAGATGGCGGAGTACATCTACACGGAGCGCAACGGCATCTACATCATCGACCTGCAGAAGTCGGTAGGCAAGGTGGACGAGGCCTGCAGGGCAGTCGCGGACATCGCGGCGAACGGCGGCAGCATTCTTTTCGTCGGCACGAAGAAGCAGGCGCAGGATGCGATCAAGACCGAGGCGGAGCGTTGCGGTATGTTCTATGTAAATGAGAGATGGCTTGGCGGTATGCTGACGAACTTCAAGACGATCCAGGGCAGGATCAAGCGCCTGAAGGACATCGAGCGCATGGCGGAGGACGGCACCTTTGACGTGCTGCCGAAGAAGGAAGTCATCGCGCTGCGCAAGGAGCAGGAGAAGCTGGAGAAGAACCTTGGCGGTATCAAAGAGATGCGCCGGATTCCGGACGCGATCTTCGTGGTAGACCCGAAGAAAGAGCACATCTGCGTGCAGGAAGCCCACGCGCTTGGCGTGACGCTGATCGGCATCTGCGACACGAACTGCGATCCGGAGGAGCTGGACTATGTGATCCCGGGCAACGACGACGCGATCCGTGCGGTCAAGCTCATCGTTTCCAAGATGGCGGACGCTGTCATCGAGGCAAAGCAGGGCGCTGAGGAAGTTCCGGCGGCCGAGGGCGAATATTACGACGAGGGAGTTTACACGGAGGAGGCTCCGGTAGACGCGATCGCGGAGTAAGCGAAAGATCAGAGAATAATAACAGAAAATAACACATACCGAATGCAGCGGGCGGATCGCCTGTTGCATTCGCGTGAGTATATGGAGGAGAATAGAATGGCTGTTACAGCAGGAATGGTAAAAGAGTTGAGAGAGATGACAGGCGCCGGCATGATGGACTGCAAGAAGGCCCTGACGGAGACGAACGGCGATATGGACAAGGCGGTTGAGTTCCTGAGAGAGAAAGGACTTGCCACGGCGCAGAAGAAGGCCGGAAGGATCGCTGCAGAGGGTCTTGTGAGAGTGATCGTGTCCGACGACGGCAAGAAGGCTGTCGCTGTGGAAGTAAACGCGGAGACCGACTTCGTCGCGAAGAACGAGAAGTTCCAGGGCTATGTGGCGCAGGTCGCGGAGCAGGCGATGGAGACCAAGGCTGCGGACATCGAGGCGTTCCTTGCGGAGCCGTGGAAGTTTGACACCACAAAGACCGTGAACGAGGCGCTGGCAGGCCAGATCGCGGTGATCGGCGAGAACATGAACATCCGTCGCTTCATCCAGGTGACCGAGGACGCAGGCTTCGTCGCTTCCTACACGCACATGGGCGGCAAGATCGGCGTGCTGGTAGACGTCGTGACCGACGTGGTAAACGACGACATCAAGGAGATGGCGAAGAACGTCGCGATGCAGGTGGCGGCACTTCGTCCGCAGTACACGAACCGCAGCGAGATCAGCGAGGACTACATCGCGCACGAGAAAGAGATCCTTATGGCGCAGATCAAGAACGATCCGAAGGAAGCTTCCAAGCCGGAGAAGGTGATCGAGGGCATGATCAACGGCCGCATCAACAAAGAGCTCAAAGAGATCTGCCTGCTTGACCAGGTGTACGTAAAGGCAGAGGACGGCAAGCAGTCCGTGCAGCAGTATGTGGACTCCGTCGCGAAGGCGACCGGCGCGAAGATCACGATCAAGGGCTTCGTCCGCTGGGAGACCGGTGAGGGCATCGAGAAGAAGCAGGAAGATTTCGCGGCCGAGGTTGCGAAGCAGATGGCTGGAAACTAGGTGAATCAAGCCCGTAGGGCGCAGATGAACCGTATGTTGGAAGCTATGCAGCGTTGCTTAGCGAAAGCGAGGCGACAGCCGAGGCTTGAGCTTAGCAACAGTCGCTTGGCTGGAAACGCAGGATTTCGAATAAATACAGTAAATGTAAAAGGAAGTCGATGCAAATGTAATTTGCAGAAGACTTCCTTTTTACATTTATTGTGCGACGCACGGATACCGAGGTGCAGCGAAGCGGAACCGAGGTAGGCGGCGCTTGTGCGATGTACGTGGACGAAGCTATGCAGCGTTGCTTAGCGAAAGCGAGGCGACAGCCGAAGGCTTGAGCTTAGCAACAGTCGCATGGCTGGAAACGCAGGATTTCGAATAAATACAGTAAATGTAAAAGGAAGTCGATGCAAATGTAATTTGCGTCAGACTTCCTTTTTAATTTTATCGTGTGGCACGGATATTTAACCCGGTTCGAAAAAGAGTTTTCCTCATCGCGAAATTGTAGTATACTGGATAAACAAAAGTAAAACGCTATCGCAAAGGAGGAAGCCAAAAGGCCGGGGCGGCCCGAGGACAGGAATTTTATCATAGGATTCAGATGGGGAAAAGAAGAGACATGAGAGGGAGATTATACGGTGTGGGAGTCGGACCGGGAGATCCGGAGCTCATGACGATGAAGGCGGCGCGGGTGATCCGGGAGGCGGATGTGATCGCGGTCCCGGGAAGGAAAAAGGAAGAGACGACGGCATATCGGATCGCGGTGCAGGCAGTTCCGGAGATCAGGCAAAAGGATTGCCTCGAGATCGAATGGCCGATGACGAAGGACAGGAAGGTCCTCGAAGAGGGGTATGCGCGCGCGGCCGGAAGGGTGTGGGAATACCTTGCCGCCGGGCAGACAGTGGCGTTTCTCACGCTGGGCGACCCGACGGTGTATTCGACGTACCTTTACCTGCACAGGCTGGTGATCGCGCAGGGCGGCGAAGCCGAGATCGTGAGCGGCGTTCCGTCCTTCTGCGCTGCCGCCGCGCGGCTGAATATGGGACTTGTGGAAAGGAATGAACCGCTGCATATTATACCGGCTTCCTATCAGATCGAGGAGGCTCTGCGCCTGTCGGGAACGAAAGTACTGATGAAGGCCGGCAGCAGGATCAAAGCGGTGAAGGAGCAGCTCGTACAGTCCGGGGAACACGCCGTCATGGTGGAAAACTGCGGCATGCCGGACGAACGATGCTTTTACAGTGCGCGGGAGATTCCGGAGGATGCGGGCTATTATTCCCTGATGATCGTGAAAGACAAATGCAGCGAAGGGACCTCGAAGCTATGAGTATTTACATGACGGGAATTGACCACAATACGGCACAGATCGATGTGCGTACTGGCAGTACTTTTACTTTCTGGAAAAGAGTGATCCGGCTTGTTCTGATCGAAAAGCAGAATAAGCCGGATCATTCCCGTTTCATCAGATCACATAGTTGTCTGCGCCTCGTTCCAGGTAACTGTCCAAAATATCCTGCAGCGTGATTCCGTCAAGATATTCGTTGACGACCCGGTAAAGCCCCTGCCAGACGGGGAGCGTCGGACAATCGGCGCTTCTGGCGCAGTCAATGGGACTTTGCTCGACACAGGCAACCGGGGCGAGACTGCCTTCGGTCAGCCGAAGAATGTCTCCGACCGTATATTGCGCCGGGTCTTTTGCCAGCATATACCCGCCCTGATATCCGCGATTGGTTTTCAGAAAATCGGTTCTATTGAGAACGGGAATGATCTGCTCCAGATATTTCTTGGAAATGTCCTGACGCTTTGCGATGTCCTTTAGGGCGATATATCCTTCGCCATGGTGTTCTGCCAAATCCAGAAGCATACGCAGCGCATAGCGCCCTTTTGTGGAGATCCTCATGTTTTTGCCCCCTCTGGTGATTTATAACCCAATAATAACATATATTTAATAGGCTTTCAAGAGCGCAAAAAATATAAAAGTCTTTTTTGTTAAAACAGGGTATTGACACTGCGTCAGAATAGTGCTACTGTATTTGTGCTGACATAGTGTCAGAATAAATACAGTTCATCAGGGGGGACGCAAGATGCCAAAGGGATCGCCGGAGCTGACGGAGGCGCGCAGAGAGGAAATCATCAACGCCTGCGAACGGCTCTATCAGACCATGAGTTTTAAAGAGATCACCATCAAGGAGATCGGGAATGTAACCAGTTTCACACGCACTTCCATTTATAACTACTTTCAGACAAAGGAGGAGATCTTTCTGGCCCTGCTCCAGCGAGAGTATGAATTGTGGATCTCCTCACTGAAGGAGAAGATGGAACAGGACGTGACCCTGACAAAGGATGGATTCGCTGATATGCTGGCCCATTCCCTGGAGGAACGCGCCCAGCTTTTAAAGATCATGTCCATGAACCACTATGATATGGAAACCGGCAGTCGCCCGGAGCGTCTGGCGGCGTTCAAGCTCGTATATGGAGAGTCGATCCGTACCGTGCGCTCCGGTCTTGACAGATATTTCCCGGACATGTCCGCTTCTGAGAAACAGGATTTTATCTACACGTTTTTCCCGTTTATGTTCGGCATCTATCCATACACGTTCGTCACAGAAAAACAGAGGACGGCGATGGAAGAAGCAAATGTCAACTATGTGTTTATGACGATCTATGAGATTACATTCAACTGTGTGAAAAGATTATTGGATTAAACAGGAGGTGCAGACAATGAAGTACACGAAACTCGGAAACTCAGACCTGACGGTGTCCCGTATCTGTATGGGGTGTATGGGTTTTGGCAACGCGGCCTCCGGCCAGCACAGCTGGACGGTAGACGAGGCGCAGACGAGGGAGATCATCTGGCACGGACTTGACCTCGGCATCAATTTTTACGACACCGCCATTGCCTATCAGAACGGCACCAGCGAGCAGTATGTTGGCAGGGCGCTGCGGGATTTCGCGAAGCGGGACGATTTTGTGATCGCCACCAAGTTCACGCCCCGGACGCAGGACGAGATCGACGCGGGGGTGAGCGGGCAGAAGCACATCGAGGCTAATCTGGACCAGAGCCTGAGAAACCTCGGCATGGACTATGTTGACCTCTATATCTATCATATGTGGGACTACCACACGCCGATGGAGGAGATCATGGAAGGACTGCACAGCGCGGTCAGGACGGGTAAGGTCCGGTATATCGGTATCTCCAACTGCTTCGCGTGGCAGCTTGCCAAGGCCAATTTCTACGCGAGAGAAAACGGTCTGACGGAATTCGTATCCATCCAGGGACATTACAACCTGATCGCCCGCGAGGAAGAGCGGGAGATGGCACCCTTCTGCGTCGACCAGAATATTGCCATGACGCCGTACAGCGCGCTGGCCGGCGGCCGGCTCTCAAAACGCCCCGGGGAGACGTCGAAGCGGCTGGAGCAGGACGCCTACGCGAAATTCAAATACGACGCTACGGCGGAGGCGGACGGCCGGATCATCACCCGTGTGGCGGAGCTTGCCGATCGGCGCGGCGTCTCCATGACGGAGATCTCCCTGGCTTGGCTTCTCACGAAGGTGACCGCGCCGGTGGTCGGGGCGACGAAGTTCTCCCATGTGGAGGGCGCAGTGAGTGCTGTTGATCTGGAGCTGACGCAGCAGGAGATCGACTATCTGGAAGAGCTGTATGTTCCGCATGCACTGGTGGGTGTCATGGCGCAGAATGGGAAACAGAAGGCAGGAAATGTAGTGTAAGCTGAACGCAAACTTTGCAAATAATTAGAGAAGGAGACGTTATGAAGATTGTCGTGTTAGAGGGAAGTCCGAACAAAAAAGGATCCTCCAATCTGCTTGCGGAGCAGTTCGTTCAGGGAGCGACGGAAGTGGGTCACAGCGTACAGGTGATCGATGCCGCCCATGCAGACATTCACCCGTGTACCGGCTGTATCCACTGCGGATACGAAGGACCTTGCGTGCAAAAAGATGATGTGAGCGGGATCCGGCAGATGATACTGGATGCGGACATGATGGTGTTTGTGACGCCGCTTTACTATTACGGCATGAGCGCCCAGCTCAAGACACTGATCGACCGTTTCTGCGCGTTTAACAGCAGCATCCAGAGAAAGCATATGAAGTCGGCGCTTCTGGCTGTGGCGTGGAATGCTGACACATGGACGTTCGAGGCTCTGGAAGCGCATTACCATACGCTTGTGCGGTATCTGAACCTGGAGGATCAGGGCATGGTGCTGGGGAAGGGATGCGGTACGCCGTCCATGACGCGGCACTCCGGTTTCCCGCAGCAGGCCTATGAACTGGGGAAAAGGTTAAGAGCCTGACTTTTCAAAAGGAGCGAAAAAATACTTCCTGCTTTAGTTCTGGCAGATTGCCGCACTGGAAACCAGGCGAAAGCGGCTCTGGTAGACCGCTATCCCCGCGAGAGTTTTACATTGGCAACCAAGCTGTGCGCATGGATGGACGCTCACAATGAGCAGACCGCCAAGCAGCAGTTTTATACCAGTCTGGAGCGAACCGGCGCAGGCTATTTCGACTATTATTTGCTCCATGCCTTGCAGGCGGGGAACTACAAAACCTATGACAAATACCACATCTGGGATTTTGTAAAGGAACAGAAAGAAAAAGGGCTGATCCGGACGCTTCCTTTGCTTCCTGGGCGATCCGTTACGCCGCTTCTCTGGACGGGATCATTACGGTGCTGTCCGGCATGAGCAACATAGACCAAATGAGGGACAATCTCTCCTACATGAAAGATTTCAAGCCTCTGGTCAGTGCGAACGGGCCTGTCCCCAGCAGATCGATGTGATCACAAGGTTGAAAGACTGTGCGACACAGTTTGACCGCGTATAAATACTCTAATCGATGAAATGCACAGATTGCCCTGGCGTGGATGCTTCATAAATATCCAAATGTAGTACCCATTCCCGGTTCCAAAAACCGGGAGCGGATTTTGGAAAATCTGAAAGCCAGTGAAGTTTCTCTGACAGGAGAAGAATTTTCTGTATTGGAATCCGTGTTGAATGCATGTACCGTCTACGGGCACAGAGGGCACGTGGAGACAGAACAGAATCCCACGTTCGCATTTAGCAAACAGGATCGGTAAAGGACAGTGTTCACATAATCAAACATCGTACAATGATAAAAAAGGAGGATATGGTGGATGCTGATGACAAAACCTGCCGGGAATTACTCGGATCATATCCGGCGGCTTCGGGAGGCGCTGAACGCTGCGGATGCCGTTGTGGTTGGGTCGGGAGCAGGCTTGTCCACATCGGCGGGATTTACCTACACTGGGGAGAGATTTGAGCGGTACTTTTCCGACTTTGCGGACAAGTACGGCTTTCAAGATATGTATTCCGGCGGCTTTTATCCGTTTCCTGAGCCGGAGGAATTTTGGGCTTATTGGAGCCGGTATATTTTTATCAACCGCTATATGGACGCGCCGAAGCCGGTCTACGATAATCTGTTGGCTCTGGTAAAGGATAAAGATTATTTTGTGATCACAACAAATGTGGATCACTGTTTTCAAAAGGCAGGATTTGAGAAAAACCGGCTTTTCTACACGCAGGGGGACTACGGCCTGCTCCAATGCTCCGAGCCGTGCTGCCAGGAAACCTTTGATAATGAGAGCATGATCCGGCAGATGACAGAAGCGCAGGGCTATATTCAGGGGGATGATGGTAAACTGTGTCTTTCCGGGCATACAGTGCCTAAGCTGTCTGTCCCGTCTGCACTTATTCCTCATTGTCCGCATTGCGGCAGGCCGATGACGATGAATCTGCGCGCCGACGATCGTTTTGTGGAAGATGAGGGCTGGCACCGGGCGGCAGAGCGTTACGAGGATTTTCTGCGGACATGGGGACAGCAAAGGATTCTGTTCTTGGAGCTGGGCGTCGGCTACAACACGCCGGGTATTATCAAATATCCGTTCTGGCGTATGACTGCGCAGAACAAGGCGGCGCTTTATGCCTGTATTAATTACGGCGAAGCTGTCTGCCCGAAGGAGATTGAGAAACGATCGATTTGCATTGATGGAGATATTGGGAGTGTATTAGCGGATGTTTGACAGCCTTTCTATACAAAATCGAAAATCAGGAAAAGGGAAAGTGTAACATGTTGCAAAAATATTTTCTAAAATGAGGCGACATGTTGATTTTTTCATGCAGTCCGGGTATAATAGAAAGGAAAAATGCAACAAGTTGCAAAAATCCTTCGTAGAGGATGCCGACAATGGAGA
>CANQRR010000028.1 GCA_947626285.1 uncultured Lachnospiraceae bacterium | reverse complement strand
AAGATCGATACGGATATCCAGGATTCGTTGGTGGATGATACATTGAAGGAGATAGGTGAACAGACATGGCAAAGCTAGTGGCGGGGACCTATGGGGATGCGTTGTTTGAGCTTGCCGTGGAAGAGAACCGGATCGACAGCCTGGCGGAGGAGATCGAAGTCGTCAGGACGGTACTTAAGGAGAATGAAGGCTTTGAGAAGATCCTGATGCATCCGGAGATTCCCAAGGAAAAGAAACTCCGGGTCGTCGAGGATGTGTTCAAGGGAAGAATCTCCGACGCCCTCACAGGTTTTATGACAATTGTGGTGACAAAGGGAAGGTACAGCGAGTTACAGGATATTTTTGCGTATTTTATCGCAAGGGTGAAGGAATACAAAAAGATCGGGGTCGCCGAAGTCATCTCGGCGGTTCCGCTTCGGGAGGAACAGAAGCAGAAGATCGAGCGGAAGCTTCTGGATACGACCTCCTATGAGACAATGGAGATTGACTACAAGGTGGACGAGGGAATGATCGGCGGCATGACGGTCCGCATCGGCGACCGCGTGGTGGACAGCACGATCCGCAGCAAGCTGGATAAACTGACCTCAGGCCTTTTGAAGATCTCACTAGAAAGCGAGAAAGAAGGTGTGCAGACCTCATGAATTTAAGACCAGAGGAAATTAGTTCTGTGATCAAAGAGCAGATTCAGAGATACTCCTCCGAGATCGCGGTGTCCGACACCGGAACCGTCATTCAGGTCGCAGACGGAATTGCCCGTATTTACGGTCTTGAGACCGCCATGCAGGGCGAACTTTTGGAATTTCCGGGGGATGTGTACGGCATGGTCCTGAACCTTGAGGAGGACAATGTCGGAGCGGTGCTCCTTGGCGGCAGCAACGATATCAGCGAGGGCGATATCGTGAAGACGACGGGCAGGGTCGTGGAAGTGCCGGTCGGAGACGGGATGCTGGGGCGTGTCGTGAACGCGCTCGGTCAGCCAATCGACGGCAAGGGACCGATCCACTCCGAGACTTATCGCAAGATCGAGCGCGTTGCGCACGGCGTGATCGCGCGTAAATCTGTGGATACGCCGCTTCAGACCGGTATCAAGGCCATCGATTCGATGGTGCCGATTGGGCGCGGACAGCGCGAGCTGATCATCGGCGACCGCCAGACCGGCAAGACGGCGATCGCGATCGACACGATCATCAATCAGAAGGGCCAGAATGTCAAGTGTATCTACGTGGCCATCGGGCAGAAGGCGTCCACGGTCGCTTCCATCGTGAACACGCTGGAGGAGTACGGCGCGATGGATTACACGACGGTCGTGGCGGCGACGGCGAGCGAGCTGGCCCCGCTGCAGTATATCGCTCCGTATTCGGGCTGCGCGATCGGCGAGGAATGGATGGAGAATGGGCAGGATGTGCTGATCATTTACGATGATCTGTCAAAGCACGCGGCGGCTTACCGTACGCTCTCCCTGCTTCTGAAGCGTCCGCCGGGACGTGAGGCTTATCCGGGCGACGTCTTCTATCTGCATTCCAGACTGCTGGAGCGCGCGGCGAAGCTCTCCGACGAGCTGGGCGGCGGTTCCCTGACGGCGCTTCCGATCATCGAGACGCAGGCGGGCGACGTGTCCGCGTATATTCCGACGAACGTCATTTCCATCACGGACGGACAGATCTATCTGGAGTCCGAGATGTTCAATTCCGGTTTCCGTCCGGCGATCAATGCGGGTATCTCCGTGTCCCGTGTCGGCGGCGCGGCGCAGATCAAGGCGATGAAGAAGATCGCGGCTCCGATCCGTGTCGAGCTGGCACAGTACCGTGAGTTGGCGGCGTTCTCTCAGTTCGGCTCCGAGCTGGACGACGATACGAAGCAGCGTCTGGCGCAGGGCGAGCGCATCCGCGAAGTCTTGAAGCAGCCGCAGTACGAGCCGATGCCGGTGCAGTACCAGGTCATCATCATCTACGCGGCGACGAATCGATATCTGCTGGACATCGCGGTGGAGGATATCCTGCGCTTCGAGAAGGAGTTCTTTGAGTTCCTGAACACGAAGTATCCGGAGATCCCGGAGAAGATCGCGAGCGAGAAGGAGATCTCCGAGGAGACAGACGCGGCGCTGAAGAAGGCGATCGAGGAATTTAAGGCATCCTTTAAGTAGAGCAGAGCCGAAAACATTATAAGGCTGTTGAGCTTTGTTCGAAAAAAGTTCAATGTAAAGTAAGCTCTGAGATTTCATTAAGGAGGACTGAAACGTGGCCTCAATGAGAGACATCAAACGGCGGCGCAACAGCATCGCGAGCACCCAGCAGATTACGAAGGCGATGAAGCTGGTGTCCACGGTCAAGCTGCAGAAGACGAAAGCGCGCGCCGAGCGGTCAAAGCCGTATTTTGACAAGATGTACAGTACGGTGACGTCTATGCTGGCAAAATCGGGAACGATCCATCACCCGTATCTGAACGCGAACAGATCCGCGAAGAAGGCGATCATTCTGATCACTTCGAACCGCGGGCTGGCCGGCGGCTACAATTCCAACGTGATCAAACTGGTCACGGGTTCGGATCTGAAGCCGGAGGAAGTCGTGCTGTTTGCGGTCGGAAATAAGGGAAAGGAATATTTCCAGCGAAGGAATTACCGGATTGAGAAGGAGTACCCGGAGGTGATTGAGAACCCAATGTTCACCGACGCGAAGGAGATCTGCGATGAGGTCCTGAAGCTTTTCACAGAGGGTGAGATCGGAGAGATCTATCTGGCGTACACTTATTTCAAGAACACGGTGGTTCACGAGCCGCAGCTGCTCAAGCTGCTCCCAGTGGAAGTTCGCGAGGAAGACCTCGCGGCGGCGAGGGAGAAGGCGGCGGATCACACGCTGATGAACTATGAGCCGGAGGAGGAAGAGGCTCTGGACGTCATCATCCCGAAATACATGACCAGCATCATCTATGGGGCGCTGGTCGAGGCGGTCGCCAGCGAGAACGGCGCCCGCATGCAGGCAATGGACTCCGCGACGAGCAATGCGGAAGAGATGATTGACAAGCTGACGCTGCAGTACAACCGTGCGCGCCAGGGTTCGATCACGCAGGAGCTGACAGAGATCATCGCGGGTGCGAATGCCGTTTAGAAAAATGAAGGAGAGTGAACATGGCAAAGAAAGGAAAGATCACTCAGATCATTGGTGCAGTATTAGATATCAAGTTCCCGGACGGAGAGCTTCCGGCGATCTATGAGGCGATCCACATCACGCGGACGACGGGCGAGACGCTGGTCGTTGAGGTCGCGCAGCATCTGGGCGACGAGACCGTGCGCTGTATCGCGATGGGATCGACGGACGGGTTGGTTCGCGGTATGGATGCGGAGGCGACCGGTTCCCCGATCTCCGTTCCGGTAGGCGAGCAGACGCTCGGCCGCATCTTCAATGTCATCGGCGATCCGATCGATAACAAGCCGGCGCCGGAGGGCGTAAAGTATATGCCGATCCATCGCAGCGCGCCGACTTTTGAGGAGCAGTCGACTTCCGCTGAGGTACTGGAGACCGGTATCAAAGTCGTGGATCTGCTCTGCCCGTACCAGAAGGGCGGAAAGATTGGCCTGTTCGGTGGCGCGGGCGTGGGCAAGACGGTTCTGATCCAGGAGCTGATCCGGAACATCGCGACCGAGCACGGCGGATATTCCGTATTCACGGGCGTGGGTGAGCGCACGCGTGAGGGAAACGACCTGTATCACGAGATGCAGGGCTCCGGCGTTATCAACAAGACGACGATGGTATTCGGACAGATGAACGAGCCGCCCGGAGCGAGAATGCGCGTCGGCCTGACCGGGCTTACGATGGCGGAGAATTTCCGAGATGAGGGCGGAAAAGACGTTCTGTTGTTCATTGACAATATCTTCCGTTTCACGCAGGCAGGCTCCGAGGTGTCCGCGCTGCTCGGCCGTATGCCGTCGGCCGTGGGCTACCAGCCGACGCTGCAGACGGAGATGGGCGCGCTGCAGGAGCGCATCACTTCGACGAAGAACGGATCCATCACTTCCGTGCAGGCGGTCTATGTGCCGGCCGACGATCTGACGGACCCGGCTCCGGCGACGACGTTCGCGCATCTGGACGCGACGACCGTGCTTTCCCGCTCCATCGTGGAGCTCGGCATCTATCCGGCGGTCGATCCGCTCGACTCCACGTCCCGCATCCTCGACCCGCGTATCGTCGGCGAGGAGCATTACAGCGTGGCGCGCGGCGTGCAGGAGATTCTTCAGAAGTACAAGGAGCTGCAGGACATCATCGCGATCCTCGGTATGGACGAGCTGTCCGAGGAGGACAAGCTGGTCGTGAGCCGTGCGAGAAAAGTGCAGCGTTTCCTGTCGCAGCCGTTTTTCGTGGCGACGCAGTTCACCGGGACGGACGGCAAGTATGTGCCGCTCTCCGAGACGATCCGCGGGTTCCGCGAGATTCTTGAAGGCAAGCACGATGAGATTCCGGAGAGCTACTTCCTGAACGCTGGGACGATCGACGAGGTAGTCGCGAGAATGAAGTAGAAGACAGACCGTTTTAATATGCGACGGATAAAATTCTTAGTAAGGAATTTTGTTTGAGACAGGTGAAAGGAACGGGTACGTTTTATGGCAGACGACAAATATTTTGATCTGGAGATCATCACGCCCGATCGCATCTTCTGGAAGGGGCAGGCGTCCATGCTGGAGTTCAACACGACAGAGGGTGAAGTGGGCGTCTATAAGAGACATATTCCGATGACGATGATCCTCGCGCCCGGCATCATGACGATCCACCTTGAGGGTGAGAATAAGGAAGCGGCGGTTCACGCGGGATTTGTCGAGATCCTGCCGGATAAGATTTCCGTGATGGCGGAGATTGCCGAGTGGCCGGAAGAGATCGATGAGAACCGTGCGAGGGAAGCGGAGCAGCGCGCCGAGCGGCGGCTGCAGACTCACGACCCGAGAATCGATACGTCCCGGGCCGAGGTGGCGCTGAAGAAGGCGCTGGTGCGGCTGGAAGCCGCGAAGATGAAATAAAAGAGGGCTGTTGTAAGTCACAATCTGTGATATGCAACAGCTCCTTTTATAAAGTTGCATAATTTTAACTTGCAGATACACAAAAATCAGTATATAATGACGACAAATTTAATAATTTAGGAAGAGAGGATAATGTAATGAGTAGATTGAAAAAAATGCTTTTATGTTTCATGTTGTTGCTTGGCTTGTTATGTGTGGGTTCATTTACGCTGAGTGCGGCTGACGAGGAAGTGGCCAGTGGCGATTGGGGTGCATTTCGGGTAACAGTAGAGCCAAGAACAGAGGTTGCTCCGGGCAAAGAAGTTACGTTTGATGTCACAATTACAAATATGCGTGAAAAAATTTCTGTCGCAGAAATTTATAAATGGTATTATCGAGAGAAATACAATTCAGAGACTTATCCAGGAAAGGATTTCGGTGATTTGACGGATGATTCCGGACGTCTCATTGAAGCTGGAAGCAGTTTGAATTTTAGGCCGGATGAACCTGTTGCATTGATATTGACCGGAACGATTCCGGATACCTGGAATGAACAGAGTGAGATTCTGGTCGTTATGAATGATCCGGCGAATGATTATCATGGACAGGGAGCCTGCCCGTCGGAGGAGTGGGATGACTCTGACGACGATACAGATGACTCTGACGATTCAATATCGCCCTCGACCCCTGCGCCTGCACCGGCCCCTGTCCCGAGCGTAACTCCTGCGCCGCAAACGCCGGCAGTTCCTGCGATGGGAACCAGCCTGGAAGACAAAAAGAGCAATGGCTCCTACAAGGTAAGCGCGGCGGAAACATCCGGGACAGTTACTGTACAGTATGTAACGCCTGTCAATAAAAACGCCTCCTCGGTGACCATTCCGGACACAGTGACGGTAAACGGCGTTACCTGCAAGGTAACATCGATCTCGCCGAACGCGTTCAAAAATAACAAGAAAATTAAAAAGGTCAAAATAGGGAAAAATATAGAAAAGATAGGCGCGAACACGTTTAACGGATGCAAAAATCTGAAGAAGATCGTAATTAAATCGACAAAGTTAAACGCAAAAAAGATAGGTGCGAAAGCATTTGCGAAGATCAACAGTAAGGCAACGATCGTAGTGCCCAAAAAGCTGTTAAAGACCTATCAAAAAATACTGAGAAAGAAAGGCCTTAGCTCCAGTGTCAAAATAACGAAATAAGAAAAAAGTTCCGGTTAATGGATTTAGCCGGAACTATTCCAAGGTAAATAAATCACTTTTCGGGGCAAACCTCTTTATCAAAATGTACTGATGTACATTTATGAAAAAGTGGGTTTGCCCCTTTTGATGCCATTTTTTAGTCGGGTTCCTCTCGGTCCTTTTTCTTACTATTTTGTGGTTAGCTGGTCGTTCCGGGGTTATACGGTACCTTTATCTGCCTGCCGCTGCGCCGTTCGTATTTCCAGTAAACGCCCGTTATCTTTTAAAAATTGCGGTACGCTTTCTGTTCGAATGTACACAATGGTGTGCCTACTTTTGTTTTTGTTCCTGCACGTTCCACTGGGGAAATTGCTCTGGTTGTCTGTTTTCCGATATACGCAGAAAAAGAGGGCGTTTTGAGGCCCCTCACAAACAAAAAAATGAGCCGCCTCGCAGAAAAATCTGCGAAACGGTTGCTGTAGCATTGAAATGGCCATGCCAAAGTGATATAACATTTATATATATGACCGAACGCACGCACAGAGGCATGGCTATGGCTATTCAGTTATAGGAGACTGTTCCATCTGCTGATTGAGCGGGATATGACTACTACTCAGCTTCAGCATAAGGCCGATTTCTCGTCAAATATCGTTCCCAGGATGAAGCAAAACGGCTATATCTCTCTGGATACGATCGAAAGCATCTGCCGCGCACTGGACTGCGGCGTGGATGATATTCTGGAATTTGTGCCGGATAATACGGAGGAACTGTAATGGATAAAAAAAGAGTTGGCTTGATCAAACAACAGTTTGATCTGATTATTCATAGCGAAGCGTCCTCTAATGTTGAATTTTGGTATGCTCGGGAATTAATGCCGCTGCTTGGCTATGAACGTTGGGAAAATTTTGATAAAGCAATTTCACGTGCAATTGAGTCCTGTGAGACAAGTGGGATCGAGGTATCTGACCATTTTCGTGAGGTCACGAAAATGGTTCCCTTGGGCAGTGGAGCGCAAAGACCCGTCAAGGATTATATGTTGACGCGGTATGCCTGTTACCTCGTTGCCCAGAACGGTGATCCAAAAAAGGAAGAAATCGCATTTGCACAAAGTTATTTTGCCATACAGACCAGAAAACAAGAACTGATTGAAGAACGTATCTCTCTGATAGAGCGTACTGAGGCCCGTGGCAGATTACGGGAATCCGAGAAACGTCTTTCTCAAAATATTTATGAGCGTGGAGTTGATGACGCGGGCTTTGGTCGAATCCGCTCTAAAGGTGATCAGGCGTTGTTTGGAGGACATACTACTCAGGAAATGAAGGAACGCTTAGGAGTAAAGGATACTCGTCCTCTTGCGGATTTCTTGCCTACAGTAACGATTGCGGCAAAGAACTTAGCAACAGAAATCACCAATTTCAACGTAGAAGAGAAGGATTTGCAAGGAGAACAGGCAATTACGGGTGAGCATGTGCAAAACAATTACTCTGTTCGTGAACTGCTTGGACAGCGGGGCATAAAGCCGGAGAAACTTCCACCTTCGGAAGACATCAAGAAACTGGAACGCCGCGTGAAATCCCAAGAGAAAAAACTAGCGGCTCAGTCCGGTAAGCTGCCGGAGCAGGATGATAAGTAAAATAAAAAACGGAGGAAACCTTAATGGCTAACCTATCACAGATAAAACGGCAGCGGATGCTGGAGTTCCTGCAATACCTGCGGGAAGAACATAAAAATGATGATAACATATTAATTGCCATCGGTGAAATTGAGACTGAATTGAACGCAAAGAAATATGGCCTTGTCTGGGAACAGCACGAGGAAGCCGTTGATGTGATGATGCGGAAGGCGATAATCTTCACAGTCTTCGTTTATTAGAGAAAACGCATAAAGGCCGTATAGATATAATTTATATAGATCCGCCGTATAATCGTGGAAAAGATGATTTTGTATATGACGACAACTGTGTCAGCACGGAAGAGGCATTTAAACATTTAATATCCGCAACTGCATTGAAGCACAAACACAAAATGACCATGCAAGAGCGCTTTGTCTTACATGGCCATTTCACTTTTGTCACGTTTGAAGGTTATCAGTTTGAATTTACTCGTTTTCGTAAATCCCTACGTTGAACCCCCAAATATAGGGTTCTTTCCTTTTCCCGAAGTTTTCCCGAAGTTTTTCTCAGCACTCTTTCCAGCTTTTTTCCCTCGTCCCTTTGTCCGTTCCCTGTGTCTGTTCCTGCTTCGTTCGGAAGTTGTTCGGAACACTTTCGGAACAAGCTCGGAACCTGCTCAAGTGATAGAGGGCACTGCCTCGGAAAGTGATAAGGGAATGTGCCTCGGGAGAGATGAGATAAATCCTCAGATCTTTTTCTGTAGCATTTCAATATTGGTGCAGTACTGCAGGGCCGTGTCACGTGTGATGCGGCCCGCTTTGTATAGGTTCAGCAGGCTGTTGTCCATGGAGATCATGTCCTCCTTGGCGGAGGTGTAGATGATGCCCTCGATCTGATGGATCTTGTTGTCGCGGATCATGTTGCTGATGGCAGGCGTCATGATCATGATCTCAAACGCCGGGATCATGCCTCCGTCGACCGCCGGAATGAGCTGCTGTGAGACGACCGCGCGCAGGACCATTGAGAGCTGTACCGCGATCTGATGCTGCTGCGAGGCGTCGAACACGTCGACGATACGGCTGATCGTGTTGGCCGCGCCGATCGTGTGCAGGCTGGAGAGCACGAGGTGTCCGGTCTCTGCGGCCGTCATGGCGGTCTGGATCGTCTCATGGTCGCGCATCTCGCCGAGGAGTATAACATCCGGGCTCTGGCGCAGGGCCGCGCGCAGGGCGGTCAGATAATTCTCGGTGTCCGTGGAGATCTCACGCTGGCTGACGATGCTCTTTTTGTGACGGTGCAGAAACTCCAGCGGGTCCTCCAGCGTGATGATGTGATCTTCCCGGGAAGCGTTGATGCGGTCCACGAGACAGGAGAGGGTCGTGGATTTGCCACTGCCGGCGGGACCGGTCACGAGCACAAGGCCCTTCGTGATATCGGTGAGACTGAGCACGATCGACGGGATGCCGAGCTCTTCCGGGCGCGGCAGTTCGAAAACGATGATGCGGATCACCGCGGCCAGGGAGCCGCGCTGCTTGTAGGTGCTGACACGAAAACGCGACAGCCCGGGAATCGCGAAGGAGAAGTCGTCGTCGCCGTATTCGAGGAACTTCGCCATGGGGCGTTCATTTGCCAGCCGATAGATATCCCGGATCAGGGCTTCCGTGTCGGCGGGCATCAGGCGCTCGCCCTCTGAGTGAATCTTTCCGTTTACCTTGTAGCTCAGAGGAAGACCGGCCACAATGAAGATGTCGGAGGCCTTTGCCTTCGTAGCCGATGTCAGGATTTCCGTCGCGTTCATCGATTCATTCATAAGATCAGTACTCCTTTTTATTTTGTGCGATGTATTTTCAATTCTTTCAGGACAGGTCCTTGCTGCGGAACAGGTTCATGCTGTTGTCCGCGTTCCAGTCTCCGGTGTTGACGATTTTCCAGCTCTGGATCTGGTACAGGGTATCGTCCTCTTCCGCCGGGTACGGCGCGGCGAGCCGGACCTGCAGGATCTGCTCTTCGTTCACGTCGACGGAAAAAGAGATCGCGCCGCCGTCTTTGCCTTCCTCCCAGGCGACATCAGGGATATCCTCGCCGATCCGGCTGCACAGCTGCAGGTACGCGGCCTCTTTTTGCCCGGAGACTTGTTCGTCCGTCTCGTCTGATTTTTGGGCCGTGCCGGAAGGATCGGTTTCCCTGAGATACTCCGCAAGCTGTTCATCGATCTGCGCAAGCAATGCATTCGCGGAGGACACGGCAGCGTAGTATTCGGTCGTGCGGTCCGCCGCCTGGCTGCTCAGCGTCTCGTCCGCGACAGCCCCGGACAGGGAGAGCAGGGAGAAGACGATCAGGCACAGCGACAGAAAGATCAGCAGGATCAAAGAAACGCCGGATGTTTTTCTCATTGCAGCGCCTCCTCTCTCGTCATCGGACGGTGAAGGGCGACGGAGAACTCATAGACCGGGGCGTGATCGTAGTCGGTGACGGAGATTTGGAGCGTCTCCGTCGGATCAAATGTCGCGGACAGCAGGTAGCGGGCATCGTCCGCCGTGCAGGTCTGGAATTCTTTGTCGTAGAAGATCACAAGTCCTTCCTGTCCGAACGGATCGTCCGGCAGGGCCGAAAGGGATGCGCCGGGGAGATATTCCGCGGCGGACAGCAGGAGCCCATTTGCGCCGCCTGCTTCGTCCTGGCTGTCTGCATTGTCGGTCGGCGTCACGGTGCCGCCTGTTTTTTCGGAAGAGACGTTCGGGGAATCCGAGAGGACCTCCTCCACCCCTGCCGCGACAGACGCCGCCGCGGCCTGCGCGTGCGAGAGTGTATCCGCGCGCTTCGTGATCACGTGTGCCCGCGTGAAGAGCTGCAGACAGACGGTGCTCACGATCAGGAAGAAAAACAGCACGATAATAAATTCGATAAAGAACAGGCGCGAGCCTGTCCGCCTATTCCTGCTCATAAGAATCCTCCAAACCACCTGAAACGTGGACGATCTCAGAAAGTTTATTGCCCTCCTCACCGACGGCCGTGACCGACAGCAGATCGGTTCCGTCGATCGGTTCGATCGTGAGAGAAGACAGCTCCACGATGCGGCTGCCCATCGCGGCTTCCGGCGGCCGGTCCTCCTGCACCATCAGCTCGCAAAGCGCGCCGTCATAAAAATATACGTAGGTGATGAAAGCGGCGCCGTCGATCGTGTCGCGCAGCGCGAGCGCCGGGAGCTCTTCCACATCGGTCATGAAGACGGCTCCCGCCTCGTCGTGCTGGCGCACTTTTTCCGTGACGTACGCCGCGGCGGTCCGCGAAGTGTAATTCTCATTCAGCTGTGCTGTCCCGTTTCGGTAGATCGTGGAGCCCATCCCTGAGAGCATCAGCGTGAACAGGCAGAAGATCAGAAGCAGCAGGAAGGAGAAGAGGGAGTCCATGGAGTGGTTTTTTTGTCTAACCTGCATGAGGCACCTCCTTATCCCCGATTGGGAAGACGGTGACGTCCGGCATCAGGTTGGCCCCCGTGATCTCGTAGTCAACGATGTATTTTTTCGGATCCCAGCGGACTCCGTAATGTTCTTTGATGTAATCCAGACTTTCCGGATATCTTCCCTGCATCGCGTAACAGTGGACCGCGCTGCGGACGATCGCCTGCCGCAGGCTGTCGATCCGGCTGTTGTCCGAGGACGTGCGCACAGCCGAGATACCCCAGAGCATGACCGCAATGACGAGGCACATGCCGGCGATCGAGCCGAGCGCGCGGCGCAGCAGATGTGAGGAAGCTTTTTCCTGTGTAAAACGGTTCATAACAACCTCCGTAGATTATCCGATGTTTGTCATGACGCCCAGAAGCGGAAGCATGACGGACACGAGGATCAGTCCCGTAAGAATCGAGAGGATTGCTGTCAGAACGGGCTCCAGAAGATTGACTGCGGCCTGAATGCGCTCGTCCGCTTCCTCCTGGCAGCTGCCGGCGATCTGATCCAGCGCGACTTCGGCTGAACCGGTCCGAAAACCGATTGTGACCATGCGTGCGTTCAGTCCCGTGATGATTCCGGCGTCGCGCAGGGAAGCAGAAAGATCATTGCCCTGATTTAAGAGTTCGCTGGCCTGTCTGACATTTTTTTCGAAATCGTCGTGCTTTGTCAGAGAGTTGGCGAGCTCAAAGCTTTCGCCCATGTCCAGCCCGCTGTGCAGAGAGAGCGCGAGCGCTTTACAGAAGCGGGAGGTCGCCAGCAGACGGGCAACCTTGCGGCCGACCGGAAGATGGTTCACAAGGGCTATGAGCGTCGGAGTGCCTTTTCCCGTGCGCAGTATGATCAGTGAAGCGATTACCAGAACGACGACGAGGACAAGGATGACCGCCGACACACGCTGCACGGCGCCGGAGATCCGGAACACGGCGGCCGAGATTCCAGTCATCTCGATGCCAAGCTGATGAAACACATCGCGGAACACAGGCATCACCTGTGTCATCAGGACGATCAGTACCGCGAACAGCATGGTCATCAGAATAAGCGGATAAGTGAGCGCATCGCGAATGTTCCGCATCAGAGCCGACTGGCGGCTGTAGTATTCGGAGAGAGAGGTCATGACGTCTTCCAGAGTGCCGCTGCGCTCCGCGATCTGTGTCATGCGCATAAAATATTCCGGAAAGACTTCTGTTCTGTGCAGCGCTTCCGTCAGGTCGCCGGTCTCCTCCAGCGCCTGATATACGGTATCAAGAATCTCTTTTCCCGGACCGGGCGGCGTGTCGTCCCGCATGATCAGAACCCCCTCCAGCACGGAGATGCCGGAGTGAAGGATCATGGCAAGCTGTTCCGCGAATGCGGAGAGTTCGCTGTCTGTCAGCATGTTTTTCATAGTAGAAACCTTTCCTTTCACCGAATGTATTGTAACGAATAGTTTTCTCCATCGCCAATGTAATCGTTTGTCAGCGTATCGCTGCCGAGCGCGGCGGCGTAGGTGGGATCCATCATCTCCCATTCGTTGCCGTTGAATTCAACAGCCCTGCGGATCCAGCCGGCCGATTCAATAAAAATATCGACCCATGCATGCCGGATGTCACCGCTGTATCCGATGTTGAGGCGCGCGGGGATCGACAGGGACCGCAGCATGGCGACAGTCAGCGCGGCATAGTCAAAGCAGATCCCTTTTCCTGTGCGCAGCGTCTCATCGATATCTGGAAGATAACCGGTCTCGACGGTGGCCGCCTTTTCATCGTCGTATACAATGTTCTCCGTCACATAGTTGTAGACGGCTTCCAGGGCGTCCAGATCGGATTCGCAGTCCTCGGAAAGCTTTTTGGCAAGCTGAACGGCTTCACTGTCTTCCGTGAAGCGGACATACTGGTTCGGATATAAGAAAGGAAGAAACTCATTTTCCAGCTCCACAGACACGGAGTAACTCAGGAGGGACGCGTATTGGTCGCCGCCGATGTTTTCAAACGCGAGGATCACATAGGGACCGCTTCCTGCCGTGAGTGGAAAAGCGGTGTCCACCCCCGGCTCCTCGAGGAAATATTTGTAGACGATCTGGTCGGGCCCCGTCACCTGAATATTGACTTTTTCGTCCTCGCCGGTGAGCACTCCCATGAAGTAACCCTGGTCCGTATGGGAAAAATCGAGCTTCAGAGGACCCTCCTCGACGGTGTCTTTCTTTCCGAATTCCGGCGGAAGCACATCCGTCTGACCCGGCTCATAGGGCGGCTTTTCCGCTGTCCCCTGCGAATCGCCCTTCTGTCCTCCGCAGCCGCAACACAAAAAGATCACGCAGGCGAACACAATGACAGATCTTTTATACCGATAAAAATGCTTCATGATGACTGTTGCGGACTCCTTATAAATATGGTAAACTTAACGCAGAAAAATAGTCTGATACAAGTATAGCAGAATAACAAAAAAAATAAAGTTTTTTTTGGAAAAAGTATTGACAAATCCAATTGTATCCAGTAAGATGAGGATAACCCAAAGTAGCTCATCTGATATAAAGGCAAACCTGTTGAAAGACAGGGACGCAAAGCCAAGGGTCTAAGGTTTATTGATCTGATAAACTATGACAGCCGGTTGCCGCATTATAGTCACGAGGCAGAGGAAAAAGAGAAAGGCCACAATGATATAATGTGTATGGTAACCGCTGATGTAAGTCATGCGGTTATTTTTACGTCTACACGTTTTATATCAGACGATGACGTTCTGGAGGAGGTATGGGTATGAGTAGGGAGAAATTGAGAGAGTTACTTAGAAGGAAATCTACAAAAATCGGAAGCGTAGTGCTTGCCGCAGCGTTGGTATTCGGCGGCGGAATGTGGGCACAGCAGAGTTCACGGACAGCGGTACCGGAGCTGGTTACTTTTGTTGACCAGGTAGGGGACGTTGTGATCGAGGGGGAGGAGACTCCGCTGGCTGCACCGAAGGTCAAGACGACGACAAAGACCAAGACGAAGAGGAAGAAGATCAAATTAAAGACTGCTTCGACGAAGACCTACGTGGAGAAGGGCAAGACTACGACCAAGGTCAAGACCAAGAAGAAGACCAAGGGTTCAGGCGCGAAGAAGACTACGACGGTTACGGAGACCACTACGCAGACCAGTATCGTATATGAGTATAAGAAAGGCTCTAAAGTCAAGACTCAGGTCACGACGACAAAGACGACTGTTGTCACGACGACAGCGGCAGGAGATCTGGCTGTGAATACAGGGACAAGGACAACGACAGTAGCAGCGGCGGCAGCGGCTCCGGTAGTAGCCGCAGCAGCGGCACCTGCGCCAGCAGCACCGGCAGCGGCTCCGGCCGCAGCAGCACCGGCGGCTCCCGCAGCGCCGGCAGTCCAGCAGGTAGCAGTCGGAGCGATCGCTCCGCAGCTGGATGCGAGAGTGATGAACGCGTTCACTAAGCTGGGATTCACGATCAATGTCGATGCAAGCGTGAATTATTCCGGATTGTTTGATGCAAGGACCCGTAGCATCACGCTGAAGGTTGCCGACAGCACAGCGTATCATGAGCTGGGGCACTTCCTTGGATTCATCGCAGGCAACTATGATAAGACAGCACAGTTCCAGGCGATCTTCAATGAAGAGAAGGCTCTGTACACAGATTACAATGCGGCGTATGTGCTTTCGAATTCTTCCGAGTACTTTGCGGAATCGTTCCGTAACTATACGCTCAATGCAGCAGCGCTTCAGGCTTCCAGGCCGAAGACTTATGCAGCGATTGTAGAAGCGTTGTCGAAGGTGACAGATGCTCAGGTGAACGGTATTCAGGCAGCATACTCAGCTATCTGGGGCTAATCGTTCAGAAACAGATCATTGAAACAAAATCCCTGTTCCACCGATTGGTGGAGCAGGGATTCTTTTTGACTTTACACAGCGATGGTTTTTACTTTTCAGAGTCCTCCGGAAGTTCCGGGATCTCTTTTGTCTCTTCTTCCGCCTTTTCTTCTGTCTCAACCTTTTCTGTTTCGCTGTCTGATACTTCTTCTTCCGGCTCCGGCAGTTCGCCGAGCTCTTCCTCGTCGTCTGTTTTTTCGTCCTCCGATATATATTTTTTAAATATCTTTGTGAAGAAATGGGAATTCACATAAGCGATCGTGGAGAACCCAAGCAGGATCCATACCAGCAATCCGTACCAGAAGGTGTAGCCGTTATACAGTGTGACAAATGCGGCGGCGATGATGATCGCGAGCATGAGGATCGTGCGCGGGAAGTCGAGGATCGCCATGAACAGAGCATTTTTCATTGTTGCGCGGACGCTGTTGTCAAACTTGGCGAGCGTCGGGAACACGTAAATCAGCTCCATGAAGTATACGACGAAGGTGGCAAAGATGAAGACTCGCATGACCTGAAGGATCATACCAGTGGAGTCCCGCAGGATCACCAGATCTGTCGCCAACAGACAGCCGAGCAGGAGCAATATCACCCAGATGATCATCGCCTGCCGCAGATTCTGGCGGAAGGATTTGAAAAATCCCCGGACGATGTAGCCTTCTTTGTTGTCCACCATTTTCAGTGTGACATAGTGCATGGCGGTCAGCGCCGGCCCGATCGTCACGATCGGAATGCAGCAGACGATGAAAACGATATTGAGGATCATCAGGTCCGCGACACGGCTGAGCACGCGGAAAAACCCGCTGTCCATATCAAAGATACTTCGCAAAGGCATCACTCACTTTCTGTATAAATAGATATTTGTGTCTGCGCTTTACACAAAGCGCGAAAGTTTATAGAAAAAAGTATAGTTGCTTTTGCCCGAAAAATCAATAAAAAATTGACAATGAATATGTTTCTGGGCTATAATTAATGTTCGTGAAAACAATGAGCCGTGCAGAGACGATGGAGCGGGAATTGTCTGCTTGCAGACAAATTCACGGCTCATCATTTGATAAATACGAGGAGGCAGACGATGCTGTACGACAAAGTACCTACAAGTCTGAATTTTGTCGAGCGAGAGAAGCAGACAGAAAAGTTCTGGAAGGAAAACAAGATTTTCGAGAAGAGTATGGCAAACCGCGAGGGCTGCGAGACCTACACGTTCTACGACGGGCCGCCCACCGCGAACGGCAAGCCGCATATCGGCCATGTGCTGACGCGTGTCATCAAGGATATGATCCCGCGCTATCAGACGATGAAGGGCAAGATGGTGCCGAGAAAAGCGGGCTGGGATACGCACGGGCTTCCGGTGGAGCTGGAGGTGGAGCGCATGCTTGGCCTCGACGGCAAGGAGCAAATCGAGGAGTACGGCCTGATCCCGTTTATCGATAAGTGTAAGGAGAGCGTCTGGAAATACAAGGGGATGTGGGAGGATTTCTCCGGCACGGTCGGTTTCTGGGCCGACATGGACGACCCCTACGTGACGTACCACGACGATTTCATTGAGTCCGAGTGGTGGGCGCTGAAGAAGATCTGGGACAGGCAGCTTCTGTACAAGGGCTTCAAGGTCGTTCCGTACTGCCCGCGCTGCGGCACGCCGCTGTCTGCACAGGAGGTGGCGCAGGGCTACAAGACGGTGAAGGAGCGCTCCGCGATCGTGCGCTTTAAGGCAGTCGATGAGGATGCGTATTTCCTGGCGTGGACGACGACGCCCTGGACGCTGCTGTCGAATACGGCGCTGTGCGTGAACCCGGATGAGACCTACTGCAAGGTGAAGGCAGCCGACGGCAGGACCTACTATATGGCGCAGGCGCTGTTGGACACTGTGCTCGGCAAGCTGGGCGACGAGGAAAAAGGGATTCCGGCGTATGAAATCCTGGAGACATACAAGGGCAAAGACCTGGAATATAGAGAGTACGAGCCATTGTTCGCGGCGGCGGGCGAGGCCGCGGCGAAGCAGCACAAGAAGGCGCATTTCGTGACCTGCGACAATTATGTCACGATGTCCGACGGTACCGGCATCGTCCACATTGCGCCGGCGTTCGGTGAGGACGACAGCCGCGTGGGGCGCGACTATGATCTGCCGTTTATCCAGTTTGTGGACAACAAGGGTGAGCTGACGAAGGAGACGCCGTACGAGGGCATCTTTGTGAAGAAGGCGGATCCGGTCATCATCGCCGATCTGGACAAAGACGGCAAGCTGTTCGACGCGCCGAAGTTTGAGCATGATTATCCGCACTGCTGGCGCTGTGATACGCCGCTGATCTACTACGCGCGCGAGTCGTGGTTCATCAAGATGACCGCGGTGAAGGACGACCTGATCGCGAACAACAACACGATCAACTGGATCCCGGAGAGCATCGGCAAGGGCCGTTTCGGCGACTGGCTTGAGAATGTGCAGGACTGGGGTATCTCCCGGAACCGTTACTGGGGCACGCCGCTGAACATCTGGGAGTGTGAAGACTGCGGGCACATGCACTCGATCGGCAGCCGTGAGGAGCTCTTCGAGATGAGCGGCAACGAGGCGGCGAAGACCGTGGAGCTGCACCGCCCGTACATCGACGAGATCACGATTAAGTGTCCGAAGTGCGGCAAGACGATGCACCGCGTGCCGGAGGTGATTGACTGCTGGTTTGATTCCGGCGCGATGCCGTTCGCGCAGTATCACTATCCGTTTGAAAATAAGGAATATTTCGAAGCGCATTTCCCGGCTCAGTTTATCTCCGAGGCTGTGGATCAGACGAGAGGCTGGTTTTATTCACTGCTGGCGGAGTCGACGCTGCTGTTCAATAAAGCGCCGTATGAGAATGTCATCGTGCTGGGGCACGTCCAGGACGAGAACGGCCAGAAGATGAGCAAGTCCAAGGGCAACGCGGTCGATCCGTTTGAGGCGCTTGAGACCTACGGGGCCGACGCGATCCGCTGGTATTTCTATGTGAACAGCGCGCCATGGCTGCCGAACCGTTTCCACGGCAAGGCCGTGCAGGAGGGTCAGCGCAAGTTCATGGGGACGCTGTGGAACACCTACGCGTTCTTCGTGCTGTACGCGAACATTGACAATTTCAACCCGATGGAGCATACACTGGACTATGGGAAGCTTCCCGTGATGGACAAGTGGCTGCTGTCCAAGATGAATTCGATGGTGAAGACCGTCGACGAGTCGCTCGGAAGCTACAAGATCCCGGAGGCCGGGCGCGCGCTGCAGGAGTTTGTGGACGATATGAGCAACTGGTATGTCCGCAGAAGCCGCGAGCGTTTCTGGGCGAAGGGCATGGAGCAGGACAAGATCAACGCCTACATGACGCTGTACACGGCGCTTGTGAATACCTGCAAGGCGGCGGCGCCGATGATCCCGTTCATGGCGGAGGACATCTACCGCAACATCGTCTGTAAGGTGGACGCGTCCGCGCCGGAGAGCATCCATCTGTGCGACTTCCCGACCGTGGACGAGGCACAGATTGACGAGGAGCTTGAGCGGGCGATGGATCAGGTGCTCAAGGTGGTCGTGATGGGACGCGCGTGCAGAAACGCGGCGAACATCAAGAACCGCCAGCCGATCGCGCTGATGTACATCAAGGCGCCGGAGGAGCTGCCGGAGTACTTTACGGATATCGTAAAGGACGAGCTGAACGTCAAGAAGGTCGAATATACGCAGGATGTCGGAGGTTTCATCTCCTACACGTTCAAGCCGCAGCTCAAGACGGTCGGTCCGAAGTACGGCAAACTGCTGGGGAAGATCCGCCAGGCGCTCACGGAGCTCGACGGCAACAAGGCGATGGCGGAACTCAAGGCGAACGGCGCGCTGAAGTTCAACTTCGACGGTGCAGAGGTCGTGCTGGCCGAGGAAGATCTGCTGATCGAGACGGCGCAGACCGAGGGCTTCATCGCGGAGACGAACGGCGATATCTCCGTTGTGTTGGACACGAAGCTGACGCCGGAGCTCATCGAGGAAGGTTTTGTGCGCGAGCTGATCAGCAAGATTCAGACGATGCGCAAGGAGGCCGGCTTCGAGGTGATGGACAAGATCCGCGTGTCCGTGAAGGACAACGAGAAGATTGACGCGATCCTGCGCAAGTTCGAGGGGGATATCCTCTCCGACGTCATGGCGGACGAGATCGTGTACGACGCGGCGAGCGGGTACGTGAAGGATTGGAACATCAACGGCGAGAATGTGACGCTGGGCGTGGAGAAATTGTATTCGTGAAAGCAATGAGCCGTGCCAGACGGGGATATATCAGATGCGGGAGCTTGCTCACAAGCATCTGATATATCGCCGGGTGATAGGGCGAATGCCCGCGACCGAGGAAAAACGAAGTTTTTTCGAGGGTCGCATAGCACGGCGCACAATAAAGGCAAACAATAATCCATATAGGAAAGGATGAGACGATGAGTAGTAAACTGATTGACAAGGAAGTGTTCAAGGAGCGTGTCAAGGAGAACGTCAAGACGCTCTACCGCAAGACGATCAAGGAGGCAGATCAGCAGCAGCTCTTCCAGGCGGTGTCCTACGCCGTGAAGGATGAGATCATCAACAATTGGCTGGCGACGCAGAAGCAGTTCGAGATCGACGATCCGAAAATGGTCTACTATATGTCGATGGAGTTTTTGATGGGACGTGCGCTCGGCAACAACCTGATCAACCTGACCGCATACAAGGAAGTGAAGGAAGCGCTCGAGGAGATGGGCTTCGATCTCAACGTGATCGAGGATCAGGAGCCGGACGCGGCGCTGGGCAACGGCGGCCTCGGCCGTCTCGCAGCGTGCTTCCTGGATTCTCTGGCGACACTGGGCTACTGCGCGTACGGCTGCGGCATCCGCTACCGCTACGGCATGTTCAAGCAGAAGATCGAGAACGGCTACCAGATCGAGGTGCCGGACAACTGGCTCAAGAACGGCAATCCGTTCGAGCTGCGCCGTCCGGAGTACGCGAAGATCGTCAAGTTCGGCGGTTACGTGCGCGTCGAGTACGACGAGAAGACGCAGAGGAACCACTTTATCCACGAAGGGTATCAGGCGGTGCGCGCGGTGCCGTTCGACATGCCGATCCTTGGCTACAACAACAACCTCGTCAACACGCTGCGCATCTGGGACGCGGAGCCGCTCACGGATTTCCATCTTGATTCGTTTGACAAGGGCGATTACCAGAAGGCGGTCGAGCAGGAGAACCTGGCGAAGAACCTCGTCGACGTCCTCTACCCGAACGACAACCACTACGCGGGCAAGGAGCTGCGCCTGAAACAGCAGTATTTCTTCATCTCCGCGAGCGTGCAGCAGGCGGTCGCAAAATACAAGAAAGTGCACAAGGACATCCGCAAGTTCCACGAGAAGGTGACGTTCCAGCTCAACGACACGCACCCGACGGTCGCGACGGCGGAGCTGATGCGTATCCTGCTTGACGAGGAAGGACTTGAGTGGATGGAAGCGTGGGACGTCGTTTCGAAGACCTGCGCGTACACAAACCACACGATCATGTCCGAGGCGCTTGAGAAATGGCCGATCGAGCTGTTCTCAAGACTGCTTCCGCGTATCTACCAGATCATCGAGGAGATCAACCGCCGCTTTGTCGCGGACATCCAGAAGCTCTATCCGGGCGATCAGGAGAAGCTGCGCAAGATGGCGATCATCTACGACGGACAGGTGCGCATGGCAAATCTCGCGATCGCCGTGGGCTATTCCGTCAACGGTGTGGCAAGGTTGCACACCGAGATTCTGAAGAATCAGGAGCTCAAGGATTTCTACGAGATGATGCCGCAGAAGTTCAACAACAAGACGAACGGCATCACGCAGAGAAGATTCCTGCTCCACGCAAACCCATTGCTGGCGGATTGGGTGACGGCGCACATCGGCGACGAGTGGATCACCGACCTCCCGCAGATCGCGAAGATGAAGATCTACGCGGACGACAAGAAGGCGCAGCAGGAGTTCATGAACATCAAGTATCAGAACAAGCTTCGCCTTGCGAAATACATCAAGGAGCACAACGGCATCGACGTGGATCCGCGTTCGATCTTCGACGTGCAGGTCAAGAGGCTGCATGAGTACAAGCGCCAGCTGCTCAACATCCTGCATGTGATGTACCTCTACAACAAGATCAAGGATCACCCGGAGATGGAGTTCTATCCGAGGACCTTTATCTTCGGCGCGAAGGCGGCGGCGGGCTATCGCCGCGCGAAGCTGACGATCAAGCTGATCAACTCGGTGGCCGACGTCATCAACAACGACCAGTCGATCAACGGCAAGCTGAAGGTCGTGTTCATCGAGGATTATCGCGTGTCCAACGCGGAGCTGATCTTCGCGGCGGCGGACGTCTCCGAGCAGATCTCCACCGCGAGTAAGGAAGCTTCCGGCACGGGCAACATGAAGTTCATGCTGAACGGCGCTCCGACGCTCGGCACGATGGACGGCGCGAACGTCGAGATCGTCGAGGAGGTGGGCGAGGAGAACGCGTTCATCTTCGGCCTTTCCGCGGACGAGGTCATCCGCTTCGAGAACGAGGGCGGCTATCATCCGACCGACTACTTCAACAACGACCAGGATATCCGCCGCGTGCTGATGCAGCTCATCAACGGCGAGTATTCGAGCGACACGGAGATGTTCCGCGACATCTATGATTCGCTTCTGAACACGAACAGCAGCGACCGTCCGGATACTTACTTCATTCTCGCGGACTTCAAGTCCTACGCGGCCGCGCAGGAGCGCGTCGAGGAGGCGTACCGCGATGAAGCGCGCTGGGCGAAGATGGCGATCCTGAACATGGCGAGCAGCGGAAAGTTCACCTCCGACCGCACGATCCAGCAGTACGTCGACGAGATCTGGCACCTGGACAAGGTGGAAGTGAAGGTGGATCCGGAGTCGTTTGAGGTGTAAGGCGTAAGAAGTAAGAAGATATAAGAAATAAGAAATAGAAGAGAGGGTATTCCTTAGGTCATTCACGACTTTTGGGATAGCCTTTCTTTTGTTTCTATTTTTTACTATATTGCAACAGTTTCCGATTGGAAAGTGATTGCCTTGGAAATTTCTTTGACATCTTGAAAAACAACAGGACAAATGATAAGATATATAATAACAATTTGTATTTAAATATTATAAATTTGCAATACTGCGATATTTCAAAGAAAACAATCGATATTAAATCGCTGAGGCGTTTTAACAAATGAAAGAGAAAAGAGGGAATGTTGTTATAAAGAAAAGTATTATTACTATTTTTGCAGCTGTAGTTTTGGCAATTTTGTGTGAAGCTATTTGTTATGCTGATTTTGTACCGGTTTCGAAAGGTGATTCCGGAGATACCGTCTTGGAAATACAGGAAATACTCAAACAGCACGGATATTTGGCGGGAAGTGCAGACGGTATCTATGGAAATGGTACATATGAAGCAGTAGCGGCATTCCAAAAGGATAACGGGTTAGAGGTAATGGGAGTTGTGGGTGAAGCCACTTATGAAGCGCTAAAAACTTATACTGGCACGAAAGCTCAAAAAACAGATGAGACGGATGCGGAAAAACAAGCGGAGGAACAAACGGAACGGGAACTGGTATCCAATCCCGCTGCGGTGATTCTTGAATCCGACTGTGATATCGAAATTACGAAGGCAGGCTTTTCGACCAGCAATGGATTTATGAATTACGCAATTGTATTACATAATAACAGTGAGAAAGAAGCGATAGAATTTCCGGCATACAGGTTTACGGCGAAAGACAAAGACGGCGGAATTCTGGGTACGGGGAATCAGGTGTTAAATATTATATATCCGGAACAAGATTATGTATGGGGAGGATTTGGATGTGAAGTACCGGAGACGCCTGCTTCGGTAGAATTCGAAGTATTAAGTCCGGAAGCTTATAATATTAAGGAAGTAACACAGCTGTCGCATCCGGAATATAAGCCCTTAGAGGTACAGAATGTGAACTGCAGAGAGGACCAGTTCTTAGGATATAAATTTTTAGGAGAGGTATACAATCCGAATGATTATGATTTATCCCAGGCAGGTGTGTTTGTGGTATTAAAAGACGAAACAGGAGCTATCATTGGCGGAGAAATGACGTTTGTAGATAATGTAAGAGCCGAAAATAAGGCAGCGTTCGAAATAAACTGTTTTGATGATATCCCGTTTGCGGATTATGAGATATATGCGAATTCGTGGATGTAGGGTTTCTATATTTCCGTCGAATCTATAGTAATCGGCAGAACAGAGAAAGGAAAAAGGATAATGAAAAAAAGAAAACTTGCTTTTTGGGTTATTAATTTACTGATTATGACAGGAGCGGCAAAAATGACTTGCTTAGCCGCAGATTACTCATTGTATATTGATGTTGATTTTGTTGAAAACCTGATCTTCAGCACTTACGATGTGGACTTTTATATCGATGATGAAAAGATAGCTACACTTCCGCATGGCGAAGATTATACACAGTTGATTGAAAGCATAGAAGAAGGGTACCACACAGTAAAGTTTTGCAGTGTGGATTCGTCGAATGTATGCGGTGAGGATATTATTGAAATAAAAAATGATACTACATTTCGATGCACTTTGTTTGCACATAGTGATGAAGTGGATATAGATAATGTGCAGACGGAAGAAGGAATTGATGAAACCACTGTACAGGCTGATGATACAGGAGATGATCTTTTATCTACTGAGGAAAAATCTAGTGAAACAGAAGCCAAAGAATTCGCTGAGGCATCGTCGGAAAGCGAAGAGACAGAAGAAGCCTTGCTTAATGTGGATTATTCAACAAAAGAAATTATAATACTAGTGCAGGAAGCACTAAATGTACAAGGATATGATTGTGGTTCGGCGGATGGCGTTGCGGGAGACCGTACAAAAAAGGCAGTTTCCCAATACCGAGTCGAAAAGGGTTTGACGGAGGGAGAGCAGATTGATTTTGAGCTTGTAAACAGTTTGGGGCTGGTTTCTCAAATACAGGAAATGCTTGTGCAACAAAACAGTATTCTAACAGAAGAAGATGCCAGAAAAGTAATTATTGTTGCGATGACAAACGCGGAGGCAATAGACGTATTTAATGATGACGGCAACACCTATGATCCTTCCAAGTTTCACAGTTATACAGACAGATCCGGTGATTATTTGACTTTGTATCAGGATGGCGCCTGGACACAGAATTCGGATCAAAGTTGGCATGTGGATGGTATCATTCTGGAAATTGCAGGTTGGGAAACATATTTGAAAGCAACGGCGGATATTGCTTTTAACGGCACAGATTATGTCGTTTCCAATGTCCATAAGGTAGTGGCAAATTTGGAAAATATTAATTCAGACGATCCGGATAAGATTAACGTGGAAGATATGCAGCCTTCCGAGAGTAATCCGTTTTTGACAGTCCCGCCGGCATTGATTCAGGAAGATGGGGACGGTGCAGACGGAAGTGCCGATACGTTAACGGATGACGGGACGAACGACTCAGATTTGGTTGTACTGTCTGAAGACTGGCAAAATTGGTACAACAATCAGTTCAGCTGGTGGGACGGTGCGCCGACTGCTTTGGAGGATCTTGTAAAAGACGCGTTAAACGATGAAAAATCGTACGAATTCGCTGATATTGAGACAAGCTATTTTGTTTCTCAGGAACAATGTGATCAGGCTAACCCTATATTAGAAGAAATGGGCGCATCCGTACGCTTAGAGCCTGGAGATATATTATACGAAATGACATTCTCAGCTAAAAATGCATTTAATGCGACGATAAAAAATACAGCATACGGAATTGCTAAATATAGTACAGATACAACATATTTATTGGGAATTGAATGAAAATGATAGATTTCTTATTGAAAGCAAAAGTGCCGTATGATATAATTATAATGCAACTAAAAATATAAAAAAGGAGGCGTCAATGTCAGGAAAGTTAAAACAGTATTTCCCGATGATTCGGGAGAAGGCGGAGATCCTTGAGGAGATCCACAGCAGTCCGTTTCTGGAAGAACAGTTTGAGGAATGGACGCCGGGACAGCAGAAGGAATTTCTTGAGATCTGTACGGGTGTGAAAGGAGTGAAAGTTCTGCACGATGCATTTTTCAAGAAGATCATGGATCCGGAGTACCGACCGGAACGCCTGAACAGGCTTCTCTCTCTGCTGTTGGGAAAACAAGTCGAAGTTGAAGTGATGCTACAGAATAATTCCCCGCGCATCGCAGACGAGAAGTCTCTTCTGGAGATGGATCTTGTGGTGCGGTTTGAAGACGGCAGCATTGCGAACATTGAAGTACAGCGGATTGCGTACTATTTTCCGGGGCAACGCGGCGCAACATACTCTGCGGATCTGCTTCTGCGACAATACCGACATGTACGAAAAGAGTTTAGCGAGAGGAACAAAGGGAAACGGTTTGATTACAGGCGGTTAAAGAATGTGTACACGATTGTATTGTTCGAGAACAGTCCCGAGGAGTTCCGGGCGTATCCGGGTACATATCTGCACTGGTTTGAACAGAAATCAGATACGGGGCTGAAAATGAATCTGCTGCAGAAATATCTTTTTATACCGCTTGACATCTTTGGGGAAAAGATACACAATGAAGGTGTCTCAGATGAAACCGAGGCATGGCTGGCATTTCTGAGTCAGGACGATCCGGAAATCATTGTTCGTCTGATTGAGAATTACCCGGAATTCCGTGTCATGTACGAGGAGATATACCGCATATGCAGGAATATGGAGGATGTTATGAGGTTATTTTCAGAAGAACTGCGGATATTGGATGAAAACACCGTCATGAACATGATCGATGACATGCGGGAAGAGGAAGAGCAGATGAAGACGAAGCTTCAGGACCTGGAGGTAAAGAAGCAAGGCTTGGAAGAGCAGAACCAAACACTGGAAGAACGGAACCAAACTCTGGAAACAGAGCTTGAACGGCGAGACGAGAAGATTGCTCTGCTGGAGAAGCAGTCCAAAGAAAACCGGCGGCTTTATGAAGAAATGATGCGTCAGTTGGAAGAACTGCAGCAGAAATTGGCAAAACCGAGCTGCGAGACAGTATAGCTGCTCAACAGGATTCAGAAAACAGAAGAGGAGAACCCAATCTACAGAAGAGAAGGGGATACCTGAAAATCCACGTGATTTTTGGTGTGTCCTTATTTTTATGCTTAAAACACCCTGCCGGAAGGGTAAACTTTACGGCGTCCCCAGATGTCCGGGATTCTCATCCTCAAAATCGAAGACATACCGCCCGCAGGCGTTGATGACATGCGTGTCCTGGTATTTGTCGTAGCGCTTGTGGGCGCGCCCGTAGGACAGGTGGACGTGCCCGTGCAGGAAGAACTTGGGCTTGTACTTTTCCATCAGGGTCAGGAAGACTTTGAAGCCCTGATGGGGAAGGTCGCGGCCATCGTTGAGCTGGTAAGCCGGGGCGTGGGTCACGAGGATATCGAAACCGCGCCGCCGCAGAAGCTTGAATTTCAGCCTGGCGACCCGGCGGCGCATCTCAAACTCCGTATACTGATAATTGCCGGGGCGGTAGCGCATGGAACCGCCCAGACCTAAGATGCGCACGCCCTCGTGGACGTAGATGTCGTCGTCAATGCAGATGCAGCCGTCGGGTGGGACCTTGTCGTACTTTTCATCGTGATTGCCGCGCACGTAAAGAACCGGCGCGGAGGTGAACGTCGCCAGAAACGAGAGATAGTGCGGGTCCAGATCGCCGCAGGAGATGATCAGGTCGATCCCGTCCAGTTTGCTCTTTTCAAAATAGTCCCACAGATAAGGGGACTCCTCATCTGCAATCGCGAGTATGCGCATCGTTTTGTTTCCTTATTATCCGTTTCCTGTTTCCCGAACTGATACAATTAAATCATATTTTTATCCTTGTACCATGCCAGAGGAATTCTATATCGTGGATCATTTCGTCTGCAATCCCTGCTGGGATACCACCGGCTGGGCATTTTCCCGCAGATCCTCTTCCTTCGGAATGAAGCCGATGACATTTTCCGCGAGCCAGTCCATCTTCATGATCTCCTCCGGGGTGAGGACGTTGTCCGGGTTCCCCTTGACGATGCCGGTCTGGGAGTACAGGACGCCGGCGAACGGGTTGAACTCCCCGGCGCTGATCGTGTTCTTCAGCAGTTCAACGAGGCGCTTTGTCCCGACCGGGAGGTTTTTCGAGCAGATGACGTCGACGACGCCCGCTGACATGCCCCACCAGTAGTTGATCGCTTTCGTCGTGTTGTCGTCCTGTTTCCAGGTGCCGTCCATGATTGTGCGGATCAGGCGCTCATAGAACATACCCCAGTGGCACAGCGGCATCGCGAGGTTGCGCGGGTTGCCGTCGTCCATGTGATAGATGCCGAAGTAGCGGGACGCCTCCTCCGGGATCACGATGTCGCGTCCCGAGACGCAGTCCGGGTTGACGCGGCGGATATTTTCGGAGACGTCCGAATCTTTCAGCGTGGACCACTCGAGATGGACCTTTGCGCGCGGGTTGATCATCTTCGCGCCGAGCGCGAACGCGTTGATGTTCGCGATGTTGCCGAAGAGCGGGTAGTCCGTGATGTAAGTGAGGACGCCGTGTTCCGCCATTGCGCCCGCGATGGCTCCCATCAGGAATTTTGCCTCGTGCATCCGGGCATAGTAAGTGCGGATGTAACGATGCGAGGTGTTCAGCGAGCAGTTGAGGATGCGGATATTCGGGTGCGCGATCGCGGCCTTCACACTGGCCGGCGCAAAGGTCGGAGTCGTCGTGAAGATGATCTTACAGCCCATCTCGATCGCGTTTTCCAGTGTCTCTTCGATCGTTTTCTCTGTGACGTTGTCAAAGTACAGCGTGCTGACCTCGTCCGGGAAAGTCTGCTCGAGGTGCAACCTTCCGAGCTCATGCGAGTAGGTCCACGCGGAGGAGGTGACCGTCTTTTCATAGATGAATGCGATCTTCAGCGGCGAGCTGTTTAGCGTGTTCAGCGGCAGCAGGCGGCTTAAGGAGAGCTTTTTGCCCTCTGTGGGGTTCATCTTCAGCTCGACCTCTTCATCCTCTCCCAGCAGCTTGAACTCTTCCCAGCTCTTGGTGACAAGCTCCTTGATCTCATTGGTGGTCTTGCTGATAAGATTCTGATATCCGTACAGCGTGATGAACGAGAGGAACGCGTCTCCGGGCGTGGTGCCGAGTGCGCTGCCCCCCTTCGCCTCGTAGACAGTGGTGAAACGGGTGTACAGCGAATTAAAGTCTATCCGCTCATCGTCCGTCCAGACGTCCTCCGGACCTTTTCCGACGCTCTTTTGCAGTTTGGCGAAGCTGCCTTCCTTCGAGAACCAGATGTAATTGACCTTCGCGAGCTTGTAGAAATCGAGGAATTCAAAGTAGATCCGGTTTTCCTTCTCATCCGTGCGTTTCGGGATGATGCGCGTCACGTTGCCGGGGATCGAGACAGCCTGAAAATATTTCATGACGCTGACTCGCTTGTTTCCTTCTTCTATGTAAAACTTGTTCATGTATTCGTAGGCCTTGACCGGCTCCCGAATCCCCTCCTCCGCGTGGGCGGTGCTCAGGTTGATCCATTTTGCCGCGAACTCAGAGTTCTCGCTGAGGATTGGCATGAAATTGCCGGAAAAGACGTTGCTTCTGCCCTCCGTCACGGTGCCGGCGATCTGGTCGAGCGGGATCTGCACAAGCCCGAGAGAGACCATGGAGTGCACTTCGCCCGGCGGCAGAATGTTGTCCAGCGCGTCCAGGATCGGGCGTTCGCCGTGCATCAGCCGTGTCTGGTAATCTTTTTTTCCGAGTTTGTATGCTTTTCTGTAATCTTCCAGTGACATTCAGAAGCCTCCTTATATATAGTGAAGCCGTATTTGCACGGCTCATCGCTTTCGCGAACAGTATACCATGTCTTTCCGGAATTTCAAGTTTATTATTTTTTTTGCATAAGCTGCGATTTTCTGGCAATCCTATCATTGAACCGTAACAGGGACACGCGAAGGCGTGGGAAGAGGAATCATAATGGACGAGGTGAATGATATGAATAAGAGAGCATTTAAGAATTTCATCACAAAACGCAGCAGCATCTGGACGCTCAGTCTGTGCCTCACGGGCATTCTCGTGTTGGGCGGAATCGCCGCGGTGAACAGTGTGCGCAGAACGAAAGACAATGGAACGCAGATGGAAAGCGAGCTTGGACAGGTCGCCTATCTGGATGAAGAGGCGGCAAACGGGGATATGGAGGATGAGCTGTTTCCGACCATGAAGGACGATGAGGAGGATATGGCGCAGGCCTCCGGCAACGCGGTTTCCGAGGATATGGACGATGATTCGGACGGGACAGGTGAGGTGTCCGGCACAGACGGTGCGGCAGATGAGGCAGCCGCGACAGACGGTGTGATAGAAGACCCGGCAGACACAGAGGCAGCTACAGCGCAGGATAACACAGGCGATACCGCCGAGGCGACCTCTGGCAATGTGATCTCCGAACAGGCGTTGATCGACGCGGGGATCAGTTTTTCGGAAGAACAGTCGCTTCTCTGGCCGACGGCGGGCACGATCCTGATTGATTACAGCATGGACGGCAGCGTATATTTCCCGACGCTGGATCAGTACAAGTACAGTCCGGCGCTGGTGATCGGCAGCGAGGTGGGCAATCAGGTGCTTGCCTCTGCGAAGGGCATCGTGGAGACGATCCGCGTCGAGGATGAGACCGGCATCACGCTGGTATTGAACATCGGCAACGGATATAAGCTCACGTACGGACAGCTCAAGGAGCTGGCGGTCGCGGAGGGCGACGTCGTTGAGGCGGGCGCGCTGATCGGCTATGTCAGCGAACCAACGAAATACTATACCGTGGAAGGCAGCAACCTTTATTTCGGGATGACGCAGAACGATGCGGCGGTCGATCCGGTGCTGTATCTGGAGTAAAAAATGATCTACATGGGATGACGCAGGGCAGCGCATCCCCGGGTGTAGCCGCGGACTGCAGGCTTTCATGCGGACGGGAAAAAGTCTGCACGATTGAAACGATGAGGAGTATAATATAATATAAATACCCACAGGGTAAAACCTGCAGTCGGCGTTTCACTTGAGCTTTACAATTATCTGGGTGAGGTACTAATTGTGCCGGTTGCTTCAAATATAGGGGATGGTCCGCCATCCCTTTACATAGAAGGCGATTTGGGATAGAATTCAAGGGAAGTAAAGCTTGCTTTATTTTCCTTGATTTTATTTTTCTCTGTAGCCTTTGCCGGGTGGTTCGGGATCAGATTTCGATGTTCCGTGGCAAGCGCGGCAGAATGTGATACATAGCGGGAGGCGGAACATGAATTACACATACATCCTGCGATGCGGGGACGGTTCGCTTTATACGGGTTGGACGAACGATCTGGAGAAGCGGCTCAGGACGCACCAGGAAGGGCGCGGCGGAAAATACACGAGGAGCAGGCTCCCGGTGGAGCTGGCCTACTATGAGGAATTCGGGACAAAGGAAGAGGCCATGCGCCGCGAGTGGGAGATCAAGCAGCTGACGCGGGCGGAGAAGGAGAAACTGATCGAGGCGCCTTGACGTGAAACATTTTTTAGGATAAAATAAAGTAGACTTTATTTTATCCTAAAAAGGAGAGCCGACATGACCTATATCAAACGTGCGTTGGAGCGCAAGTTTTTACACATGAATTCCTTTTTTAAGGCAGTTCTGGTGACGGGTGCAAGGCAGGTCGGGAAGACGACCATGCTAAAGCATCTGGCTGAGGGACAGGACCGCAGGTATGTTTCTATGGACAATGCGATGGCCCGGATGCTGGCGAAGTCTGACCCGGTATTGTTTTTTCAAACGTACCGGCCGCCGATCATCATTGACGAAATACAGAAAGCGCCGGAGTTGTTCGAACAGATCAAAGTTCTGTGCGATGAGAGTGATGAAAAAGGGCTTTTCTGGCTGACCGGGTCACAGCAGTATAAGATGATGGAGAATGTCCGCGAAACTTTGGCGGGAAGGATCGGGATCCTGGAGCTCTACAGCCTTTCCGGAAGTGAGTCGGAAGAAGTCTCTTTTCCGAATGAACTTGATTTTTCACTGCCCTGTCTGCGGGCAAGGCAGGCTGTTGTGAAAAGAAATAATATCCATGATGTGTATGACCGTATCTGGCGCGGCGGGATGCCGGCGGTGCTGTCGGCGGACGCGGAACAGAGGCAGGAGTACTATAATTCTTATATTGAGACGTATCTTATGCGGGATGTATCCGAAGAAGGCGGGATTACGGACACGATGCGTTTTCGCACATTTTTGAACGCCTGCGCCGCCTTGACCGCGGAGCAGGTGAATTATAAGAAACTGGCGGAGGCGGCGGAGATCTCTCAGCCCACCGCAAAGGAATGGCTCCGTCTGCTGCGGGGCCTTGGGATCATATATCTGCTGCCGGCTTACGCCAACAATGCGCTAAAACGTCTTGTGAAAGCGCCAAAACTGTATTTCTGTGACACGGGGTTATGCGCGTATCTGTCCATGTGGCTTACCAGGGATACGCTGATGAACGGGGCAGCCAGCGGCCATTATTTTGAAAATTATGTGGTGACCGAACTTCTGAAGAATTACGCGTATGCGTCTGCCAGGGCGAACCTGTCCTACTATCGGGATTCGAATGCAAAAGAGATCGATGTCTTTGTGGAGGAGAACGGGGTGATCCACCCGCTTGAGATCGAGAAATCCGCGGCGCCTGACCGCCGTGAGGTGAAAAAATACGAACTGCTCGGCAAAGCCGGACTTGCGCAGGGCAGCGGAGGTATTGTCTGCATGTGTGAGGAAGTCGTTCCGATCGATGCAAAGAACTGTTTTATTCCGTGCAATGTGCTGTAATGGATCTGAGAGATGGAATCCTTAAATATAGCGAAGATCATGATGACAGGATCAAATACAAACAACAAAGAGGCGCCTTGGCCGGGGATCCGGCAGGGCGCCTCTGCCTGACGAAAATGAGTTAGTCCAGAATCTCCATCAGTTTGCCGCAGCAGATCGGGATCTGCTCACCCTTCTTGACATGCACGGTCTTGTTGCAGGTCGAGCAGTACACGTCGGTGTCGTACGGAGCGATGAACTCCGGAACAGCCTTCTCCTCCTCCGGGGTCAGTCCGTTGATGTGGAACTGTGCGATGTTCTTCTCCGACGGAACGTAGATGCCGATCGGCTCCAGGCTCTTGTTGCCGCCGACGCAGTTGCCCATTCTCACCCAGAGGGCCTGCAGTTCAGCCGTCTCAGCCGGATTCTCCGGAATAAATTCAGCGATCGCCTTGTCTAATCTGATTTTCATAGTGATGTCCTCCCTGTTAGAAAAGATTATGCGGCCCGGGGAATGAACCCCGGGCGTGATACTGTCTTAATTGTTGAGCGAAATTAACCGAAGTAGCGGTCGAGCAGGCCCTTGAATGCCTTGCCATGTCTCGCCTCATCCTTTGCCATCTCGTGGACGGTGTCGTGGATCGCGTCGAGGTTCGCAGCCTTCGCCATCTTCGCCAGCTCAAGCTTGCCCGCGGTAGCGCCGTTCTCAGCGGCCACGCGCATCTCGAGGTTCTTCTTGGTGCTCGGCGTAACGACTTCGCCGAGGATCTCAGCAAACTTTGCAGCATGCTCAGCTTCCTCGTAAGCAGCCTTCTCCCAGTACAGGCCGATCTCCGGATAGCCCTCTCTGTGCGCAACTCTCGCCATAGCCAGATACATGCCGACTTCTGTGCACTCACCCTCGAAGTTCGCTCTCAGGCCCGAGATGATCTCATCGCTCACGCCCTCAGTGATGCCAACCTCGTGCTCGCAGGCCCAGGTGATGCCTTCCTGCATCAGCTCGAACTTTTCCGCCGGCGCCTTGCAGATCGGGCACTGCTCCGGTGCGGAGTCTCCCTCGTGAACGTAGCCACATACCTTACATACATACTTTGCCATAATCAAATCTCCTTTTCTTAATAATATTTATTTTAATTTTCATTAAAACCTTTTGAAGCGCACTGATCGCAAAGCCCGTAAAAATTCAGATGGCAGGATTCGATGCTGCCGGGGGAGGCCTTCTGCGCGGCGTCCATCAGTGTATCCACCTGGTCGACCCGGATGTCATAGATCGTGTGACAGCGGGAGCAGATGAAATGCTGATGAGGCTCCAGGTTCCCGTCGAAGTGCTCCGCGCCGCTGCCGGTCGAGATTCGGTGAATCTCTCCGAGCTCCGCAAGGAGAGAGAGATTGCGGTATACGGTGCCAAGACTGATGTTCGGGAAATCCTCACGCAGACAAGAGTAAACGGTGTCCGCGGTGGGATGGTCTCTGCGGGTCATCAGAAAGTGTTTGACGGCCTCGCGTTGTCTGCTGTATTTACGTGCAGGCATGTCAGTCTCCTTTTGTCGAAATCAGTAATAGTTCTTATTTATATAAAAATATAGCAGACAAAAGTTGGCTTGTCAAACCTTTTCAAAAGAATCTTTTTTTGGTATACTGAAATCATCTTATGAAGGGTTTACAACGGATAAAGACGGGCGAAAAAAATCAACGAACAGCCGCCCGAATTTCGAAATAAAACAAGGAGGGTGAATATGGTCTATGATGTGATTATTGTCGGTTCCGGGCCTGCGGGACTCGCCGCGGCGATCTATGCGCAGAGGGCGAGATTGTCCACGCTGGTGCTCGAGAAGGAGTACATGAGCGGCGGGCAGGTCGTGAACACATATGAGGTGGACAACTATCCGGGACTGCCGGAGATCGGCGGGTTTGAGCTCGGGATGAAGTTCCGGGAGCACGCGGAGAAGCTGGGAGCAAGCTTCCTTAATATAGAAGTAAGACATGTCGGCCTGGAGGACGAAGGACGGATCAAGGTGCTCTACACCGATGGCGAGGAGCACCGCGCCCGTACACTGGTGCTTGCGATGGGGGCGAGGCATCGGATGCTCGGGCTGCCGGGGGAGAAACGTCTGACCGGTATGGGTGTTTCCTACTGCGCGACCTGCGACGGAGCGTTCTTCAAGGGGCGAACGGTCGCGGTGGTCGGAGGCGGGGACGTCGCGGCGGAGGACGCGCTGTTTCTCGCGCGGGGCAGCGCGAAGGTCTACCTGATCCACAGGAGGGACGAGCTGCGCGCGGCGGCGGTCCTGCAGGAGCAGTTAAAGAAATGCGAAAATGTGGAGTTCGTCTGGAACACTGAGGTGGCGGGCATCGAGGGCGACGACCATCTGGAGTGCCTGAAGCTTAAGAACAAGCAGACCGGGGAGGAGCGGATGCTCGACGTGGACGGGCTGTTTATCGCGGTCGGGACGGTTCCAAATACCGGAATCGTTACAAAATTATTACAGCTTGATGAAAACGGATACATCGTTGCATCTGAGGATGGAAAGACAGAGCTACCGGGCATATTTGCGGCGGGCGACGTAAGAACCAAGCAGTTACGGCAAATTGTCACAGCAGTTTCCGACGGGGCCAACGCGATTACCTCTGTTCAGGCGTATCTGAACACTCTGTAAATTACGAAGCTTTTTAGAAAACATTATTTATCCCTTTCAAAAAAATTAATTTTTTGTGTAAAATGCTTGACAGAATAATTCACATTTGTTATGATATGGACGTGTTGAACGTAACAAATTCGTAACAAATGCGAAAGAATTGTTTTGGAGGAAGGGATAAGTAATGAAAAAAGGAGTATGGAAAGTTACAGCTTGCGTTCTGGCAGCGGGCATGACGTTCTCAGGGATGAGTACGGTTGCTTTCGCGGATCAGGACACAGTGCTTGCGGGTTTTGGTTACGCGCCGGCAGTTGAGACAGAAGCGCCGGTACAGACCGAAGCAGTCGAGACGGAAGCGCCGGAAGCGGAAACAGTTCCGGAAGCAGTTCCGGAAGCTTCTGCGACGGCAGAGACCGAAGCAGTCGAGACCGAAGCACCGGAGACAGAGCCGGTGGTCGACACGAGCATGAGTGGGGAGATGGCTTTTGCCCAGTGCGACGAGTACATCAATATCAGAAGCAGCGCCGACGTTAACAGCGAGGCAGTCGGTAAAGTTTATAACAACAATTCTGTCACGATCTTAAGTCAGGTAGGCGACTGGTACGAGGTACAGTCAGGTAACGCGACGGGTTATGTAAAGGCGGAGTATTTTGCGACAGGGCAGGCGGCACAGGAGATTGCCGAGGAAGTCGCATACAATGTCGCTACGGTCTATGCGGATGCGCTTACTGTCCGCGCGGAGCCGAGCGAGGACGCGCCGGAGATCGGTACGGTCTACAGCACGGATGAGCTCGAAGTTCTCGAGTACGACGGCGATTGGATGAAGGTAGCGCTTGGTGGGGACGTATACGGTTATGTTAATGCGTATTATGTAGGCTATGATACCTATTATGCGACAGGCGAGACTCTTGAGGAAGAGGAAGAGAGATTAAATCAGGAGTGGCTGGATTATCTGGCACAGCAGGAAGCAGAGCAGGCGGCGGCGGAGCAGGAGTACCTGGAAGCGATCGCGGCACAGGAAGCAGCGGCTCAGCAGGCAGCGTGGGATGCGGAATATCAGGCGCAGGCAGCGGCTCAGGCGAGCGCAGACGCGCAGGCGACGGCGGACGCACAGTATCAGGCTTACCTGGACGCACAGGCGCAGGCCGATGCAGCGACACAGCAGGCGGACGAGCAGGCGGTGATTGATGCGGCGGCACAGGCGCAGGCGGCATATCAGGAATACCTGAACGCACAGGCACAGGCGGATGCGCAGGCGCAGGCAGAAGCCGATGCGCAGTATCAGGCACAGATAGCCGCGGACACAGCGGCGCAGGCGGACGATGCGGCGGCAGCGCAGGCAGCGGCGGAAGCTGAGGCAACGGCGGCAGCAGCAGCGGCAACGGATGCAAGTTACACTTCCTCGTCGGTGGGTCAGCAGATCGTAAACTATGCGACACAGTTTGTTGGCAACCCGTATGTATGGGGCGGTTCCAGCCTGACGAACGGAGCGGATTGTTCCGGATTCACGATGTCTGTAATGGCAAACTTCGGTATCAGTCTTCCGCACAGCGCGGCAGCGCAGTCCGGATGCGGTACAGCGGTAGACTTGAACGAGATTCAGCCGGGCGACCTTTTGTTCTACAGCAGCGGCGGCGGAATCGGACATGTATCGATCTACATGGGCGGCGGACAGGTCGTACACGCGAGCAGCTCTACGACAGGTATCATCATCTCTGATGTCGGATATCGCACACCGGTATGCGCGAGGAGATTCGTATAAAAGAATAAAATGAATGAAGTGCTTGAAACGGGAGTCCACTGGAGACAGTGGGCTCCCTTCCTTTGTATGACAAATGTCATACAAAGGAAGAGCGATTTGGACATGCAGATTCGCTTCGCGAAGTCCAAATCGCCTCCTGGATCACTTTCTTACGGTCTCAGCAGCAAGTGCTTCGACCTGATTGTAGAAGAGCCGCTTCGCGGGGGAATGCGCAGCTCACAAAGTGGAAAATGCTGCTTCGCAGCTTGTTCGCGCGCAGAAAAATGTGCTTCTTGAAATTTGCCAAAAGCAGAAGAATATGAGAAGCACATTTTTCATCTCCATAGTTTTGCTGTGCTTCGACCTGATTGTAGAGGAAGGGAGCCGCTAGGGAGCCGCTTCCTTTTTTTCTTGCACACAAAAGACGAAGGTGATATACTGAATCCAAATGATTTGAGGAGAGCGCGCTATGGAGAGGAACGACTGGTACGAGGCCGGGGAGCAGATCGTAAAGCTGGTGCAGGACGCCGTGGACAGCAAGGACTTTTCGCAGCTGGGCACGACGATTTCCGATGTGGTGAATGATGCGGTAAACGGTTTCCAGTCGGCGCTGAAAAAGAACATAAACGGGACATTTCGGGACGGCGATCCGGCGGCAGATCACGAGACAGGACATAGTACCTACGAGTATACGAACCGTGCTGCGGCCGAGCAGATCCGGCGCAATATTGAGGAGAGACGCAGGCAGCAGGCAGCGGAACGCGCGAAGGAGAGTGTGGTTCCAGTGAAGCTTGCCCTGAGCGTGCCGGGCGAGTTTTCCGCGAAGCTGACAAAGTGGTTCGGCTACGGGATGACGTGGATTATGGGAATCGCGCTGGCGATGGTTTTTCTCAGCGGAGTTTTGACCGGGGAACATGTGATTGTCCCGGTTGCGATCCTGGCGCTGTTGACCGGTATCAGTTATGCGATCGGGTCCGGCGGGAGCAGCCGCCTCGGGTTGGCGAAGCGCTTCCGAAGATACAGAGAGCTGATTGGGGAGCGGAAGTTCTGCTTGATCGAAGAACTGGCATCGGCGACCGGCAAGAGCGATAAATTCGTGCGCAAAGATATAAATCGCATGATCGAACAGGGACTTTTCAGAGAAGGGTACATGGATCGCGACCAGAAAACGCTGATCACGGACAAGGCCACTTACCAGCAGTATCTGACGACACAGACAGAATTTGAGTGCAAAAAGCTGGAGGGCGGAGCGAAGAGTGAAGCCGGATCAGGGACAGAAGGCGGCGGACGTGCGGAAGCCGGGTCAGAAAATGGAGGCGTCGGTGCAAAGAAGTCCACAGCTAAGCTCACGCCGGAGTACAGGGAGCTGATCGCGGAAGGAAAGCGCTATATTCAGCATGTTCACGAGTGCAATGAGAAGATCGAGGATGCGGATATGTCGGCGAAGCTCGACCGGCTGGAGCTGGTGATCACAAGGATCTTCCGCGAGGCGGAGCAAAATCCGGATGTGGTCGGAGACTTGAAGAAGATGATGAGCTATTATCTCCCGACGACACAGAAGCTGCTCGACGCTTACTGCGAGATGGACGAGCAGCCGATCCAGGGACAGAATATTCAGACGACGCAGAAGGAGATCGAGCGCGCGCTCGACACGATCAACACGGCGTTCGAGAATCTGCTGGACAGCTTTTTCAAGGACCAGGCGTGGGATATTTCATCGGACATTACAGTGCTGAACACGATGCTCGCGCAGGAGGGTCTGACCGGGAAGGCGTTTGACCGCAGCGGTTCAAATGATCCGAAAGTGTGATTTTGCAAAATATCCGGCGGGAGATCTTTCAGAGCAACAGGAACCGGAATACAGAAACGGAAAAGCCGGGAAAATAAAAACAAGGAAACCATAGCAGAGAAGCAGAGAAACAGGGAGGGAAAGAACATGAGCGATGATCAGAAAAACTTTGCAGAGGCGCCGACACCGGTGCTGACGTTCGGGGCGAGCGTACCGCAGGAGCCGGAGCTGCCAGCGGCGCAGGATCCGCAGACAGCGGCCGCAGACGTACAGGCGAAAGACCAGGCAGCGCAGGAGCCGAATCAGGAGCTTCCGCCGGTCGATCCGCAGCTGACGGAGGATGTCCTCACGGAAGACGAGCGCAAGATGGTGAATGAATTCAGCAAGCAGATCGATCTGCATGATTCCAACGGGATCATTCAGTACGGCGTCGGCACGCAGAAGAAGATGGCTGATTTTTCGGAGAGTGCGCTGAAGACTGTGAAGACGAAGGATCTCGGTGAAGTGGGCGACATGATCTCAGGCCTCGTGACAGAGCTCAAGAGTTTTGACGTGGACGAGGACGAGAAGGGATTCCTTGGCTTTTTCAAAAAGCAGGGGAATAAGCTGAACGCGATGAAGGCAAAATACGACAAGGCCGAAGTGAACGTCGAGAAGATCTGCGACGCGCTTGAGAGCCATCAGATGCAGCTGATGAAGGATGTCGCGATGCTGGACAAGATGTACGGGTTGAACCTTGTGTACTTCAAGGAGCTGTCGATGTATATTCTTGCGGGCAAAAAGCGTCTTGAGGAAGTGAAGGCGACCGAGCTGAAGGAGCTGATCGACAAGGCGCAGAAGAGCAATCAGCCGGAGGACGCGCAGGCGGCGAAAGACATGGAGGAGCTCTGCACCCGCTTTGAGAAGAAGCTGCACGATCTGGAGCTGACGAGGATGATCTCGATCCAGACCGCGCCGCAGATCCGTCTTGTGCAGTCGAGCGACACGCTGATGATCGAGAAGATCCAGACGACGCTCGTCAACACGATCCCGCTGTGGAAGAGCCAGATGGTGATCGCGCTGGGCGTGGAGCACGCGAACCAGGCGGCCGAGGCGCAGAGGGAAGTTACCGACATGACGAACGAGCTTCTGAAGAAGAACGCGGAGAAGCTGAAGATGGCGACCGTGGAGAGCGCGAAAGCCTCCGAGCGCGGCATCGTGGATCTGGAGACGCTCAAGACGACGAACGCGGCGCTGATCTCTACCTTTGACGAAGTGATCAAGATTCAGGAGGACGGCAGGCAGAAACGCCGCGCCGCGGAGGAAGAGCTGAACCGCATGGAGTTTGAGCTGAAAAATAAACTGCTTGAGATCAAGGCATAGCATGGAGACGGACAGCGTATTCTGGTGGCGCCTGTCCGGACAGCAGGCAAAGCGTTTCGAAAGGAGAGAATCATGGGAATTTTTCTGGCAGTTTTGATCTTATTCGTCGTGATCGTCGCGGTGATCGTTGCCGTGAGCACCGTGAGTTCGGTGTCCGGCGTGATCGCGGAGGAAGAGGACGACGACGATTGAGCTTGTCCGCGCGACAGGAACAGAAAGAGGAGGAGACATTATGAAAAAGGCTTACAGGGAAATGACAAACGAGGAGCTGCAGGCGGAGTATGCCGCGCTGGAGGCAAAGTATCAGGAGGTCAAGGCAAAGGGTCTGAAGCTGGATATGTCCAGAGGCAAGCCGTCGAAAGCGCAGCTTGATCTGGCGAACGGCATGATGGATGTGCTGAACAGCGATTCCGACATGAAGTGTGAGGCGGGAGTCGACTGCAGGAACTACGGGATCATGGACGGTATCCCGGAGGCGCGGCGTCTGCTCGCGGACATGTCTGAGGTGCCGGAGAAGAACATCCTGATCTATGGAAACTCAAGTCTGAACGTGATGTTTGATACGGTGGCGCGCGCGATGTCGATGGGCGTCTGTGGGCATACGCCCTGGGGAAAGCTGGACAAGGTGAAATTCCTCTGCCCGGTGCCGGGATATGACCGGCATTTCGGAATCACGCAGTTTTTCGGCATTGAGATGATCAACGTGCCGCTTCTTGAGACCGGGCCGGACATGGACATCGTGGAAAAGCTGGTGTCTGAGGATGAAGCGATCAAGGGAATCTGGTGTGTGCCGAAGTATTCCAATCCCACGGGCATTTCCTATTCCGATGAGACGGTGCGCAGATTCGCGCATCTGAAGCCGGCGGCCCCGGACTTTCGTATTTTCTGGGACAATGCGTATTCGATCCATCATCTCTACGACGACGATCAGGATGTGATCCTGGAGCTGCTGACCGAATGTGAGAAAGCCGGAAATCCGGATATGGTCTACAAATTTATCTCTACGTCGAAGGTGAGTTTCCCGGGATCGGGCATCGCGGCGATGGCGGCGTCCGAGGCAAACCTCGCGGACGCGAGGAAGGCAATGTTCTACCAGACGATCGGCCACGACAAGCTGAACCAGCTGCGCCATGTGCGCTTTTTCAAGGATATGGACGGTGTGCACGCGCACATGCGGAAGCATGCGGCGATCCTGCGTCCGAAGTTCGAGGCGGTACTTGACACGCTGGAGCAGGAGCTGGGCGGACTGGAGATCGGTACCTGGGTGAAGCCGAAAGGCGGTTATTTCATTGCGTTTGATTCCCTGGAGGGCTGCGCGAAGAAGATCGTGGCAAAGTGCAAGGAGGCCGGCGTCGTCATGACAGGCGCGGGCGCGACCTTCCCTTACGGAAAAGATCCGAAGGACAGCAACATCCGCATTGCTCCGTCGTTCCCGGAGCCGGATGAGCTGAAAATGGCGGCGGAGATTTTTGTCCTCAGCGTAAAACTGGTCAGTCTGGAAAAGTTTATGGGGCACTGAGAACGCGAAATTCTGGCAATATTCGGAAAAGGAGGCAGTTTTTTGCTTGCCCTCTTTTCGCGGACATGGTATGATGTAGGAAATGTGAAATAACCAAAGGAGCGGGTTATAAGATGAAACGGTGCATAATATGCGGGAATATGGACGAAGACAGCAGCGCAGTATGCAGTATGTGTGGGAATCCTTATGTTGATATGAGCGAGCGGCCTGTCGGAGCGGACGAGGCAGAGCAGTCGGGAACGCAGGAAGCAAGTGAAGAAGGAGAGGTCGAGGCGGATGCGCCAGAGTCTGAGAATGCGGAGGGGCAGGAAGAACCACAGCCGCAGGAGGTGAACGCAGAGATCGCGCCGGAGAATTCGAAAGAGCAGCCGGAGGCGAAGACCCCGCCGGAGAGTTCAGGAGGGCAGCCGGATGCGGAGGCTATGCCGGAAAGTTCAGGAGAGCAGCCGGAGGTGGAGACCATGCCGGAGAGCTCAAAGGAACAGCTGCCGGAGCAGGCAGCGAATTCTGGACATCCGACAAGCGGGAGCCGTCCGGTGCGCAGAATGAGAGGCGGCCCGCAGATTTACGGACAGGATGAATTGATGAACAGCAACCCTGAGCTGTTTGCGAATCAGGGAGCGATCCGCCGAGATGTACCGCCGCGATCCGCCGGTTTGATGCAGGGGGGCATGGGTCGCCCGATGGGGCAGATGCCGGCAGGTGCAGGCCGTCCGATGGGGCAGGCGCCAAGAGGCGCAGGCCGCCCGATGGGACAGATGCCGGCGGGTGCGGCGCGTCCGTCAGGGCAGGATTTCCTGTCAAAACGTGTGATGGAGATTGCACGGAAGGCTTTGAAGTCGCCGCTTTTCTTTTTGATCGTTCTTTTGAATACGGCTTGTGTGGCGAGCTCGATCGCTGCAATCTTCCTGGGCGAGCTGAATTACTCGCAGGTGGTCCGGCTGCTGAATGAGACCGATCTTCCGAAGCAGGCGTCCGGATATGTGAACACGATCACACATCTGCTGCAGCAGCTGGATTCCGGAATGATCGTTCAGAATATCGCGCTGCACATTCCGTCGATCCTGTTCTGTCTTGGTCTGTGGCTGGTCTTTATCACAGCCCTTGCCGCGAAGGACAGAATGTCCGGCGTCGGATTCGGCTTTGCGAAAGCGGCCGTTATCCTCCGCATGATCGTGGCGGGCGTTGTGATGCTCATGGTCCTGATTTTTACGGTGACGCTTGTGATCGCGGCTTGGGTGTCCAAGGATACGCAGGTCATTATTGTGACAGCTATCGTGCTGGTTGCGGCGATCGTGGTCACCATGATGGTCATCATGTACTATTTCTCTTATCTTGCGACGCTGAAGACGTGCAGGTTGAATGCTGATACGGGTGAGAGCTATGGGAAGCCGTCATGTTACCTCGCGGTGCTGCATATCATACTGGCGCTGCCTTCGATCATCGGCATTCTCTCGGGCATTGTGAATATGGAGATCTCCAATATTGTCGGTTCTGCGGCAGAGCTTCTGTGGATGATCCTGTTCGCGGTGTGGATTTTCCTCTATAGAGGCAAAATGAACGAGCTGGAGGAGTAAGATTGCCGGGGCCGTCTTGGAGAGGCGGACTTTTTGGAAATCAGATGGAATATGTGCGGCTGCTGTGTTTTCATTCCTGACAGCGGCCGCTATTTTTATACAATAGGAAATTTCTCCTAACGGAGAAATCCTGAACGAAAAAAGCCCGCCGGAAGCGGGCATGGGTAAC
>CANQRR010000027.1 GCA_947626285.1 uncultured Lachnospiraceae bacterium | reverse complement strand
CAGATATCTATTTCGTAAGAAATATATCTGGCATTTTTTGTTGCAGAAAACAAGTTTTGAGACGGTCTGGGGGGGGGTAAAAGCTATATGCATTATAGCAATATTGGGTCTATCCCTAACCTGTTACTTGTCAGCTCGATATGGGAAACTAACCGGGGATTATCAAAATGAAAAGTATTTCCTGTCGTTTTCTGCTTCATATTGCGGAGCACTATTTTTAATAGTTGAATATATATTTGGCAAAGTACAGTTGCCACAGACAATCAGAAGATGGATCAATATGCTGGGAAACTGCACGTTCGGGGTATATTTAATCCACCCGTTTGTTTTAGAGAATAAGATATTCAATACCTTGCAGGATATGCTCATACACAATGGGCTGAACCAAATGCTGGCGATATTGCTCATGTGCAGTGCTGTGATGGGCATATGTTATATCGGGGTATATTTATTAAGATTAGTACCTTTTATACGCAAATTCATATAGTATTGAACATATGAGATGTTCTTTTTTATATATCAATGCTCCACTTAGGAGAAGCATATCAGCTGAGAGTATTTGCGAGTCCTGCTAGCTTGGTCAGGTATAGAATATTCTCAGTGATAAATTTGGCTATTATATTATTCGTTATATCACGGGCAACCATTTTGGGCATGCTGGAACATTTTATTGCTTGCATTTTCCTTGCGCCTGTTCTATAATAAACGCATAGAATTCCTCTGCGCCAAGTGGAGGATCATATATGGCAGAATTTAAAAAATTAGAAGCGCTGACAATGAAGGACAATTTCATGTTCGGGGCAGTGATGAGTGAGCCTGAGAACTGCAGGCCGTTCCTCGAGATGGCGCTCGGTTTCCCGATCGGGAAGCTGACGGTCAGCACCGAGAAAAGTTTAGTGTACCATCCAGAGTATAAGGGAGTGCGTTTGGACGTTGAGGCGAGTGATGAGAAGCGTACTCGATTCAACGTCGAGATGCAGGTGGCTCCCAAGCCGGCCCTGGAGCGCAGGGCGCGGTATTATCACGGTGAAATCGACATGGAGTTGCTGGGACGTGGATACGGGTACGGGAGCCTTCCGGACGCATACGTGATCTTTATCTGTGATTTCGATCCGTTTGCACAAGGGAAGTACCGGTATACGTTTCGGAACATGTGTCTGGAAGAGCAGGGGTTTGCCCTCCAGGACGGACAGACGACGATGTTCCTGAGCACCTGCGGGAAGAATCCGGAGGAGGTGCCGTCGGGGCTTGTCAGCCTTCTGAGATACATAGGAGCAAGTTTGCAGGAGAGTACAAAAGAATCTGAGGATGACTATGTGCGTCGGCTGCAGGCCGCGGTGCGCGGCGTGAAGGCGAGCCGGGAGATGGGGGCGAGGTACATGATATTTCAGGAGATGCTGCAGGAACAGCGCGAGGCTGGAAAAGCAGAAGGAAAGGTAGAGGATATCCTCGACTTGTTGGAGGATCTGCCGGGTAAAGTGCCGGAAGAAGTGAGGAATGTTATCCTTTCGGAGAAGGACGCTGAAATACTGAGGCGTTATCTGAAGCAGGCGGCGGCCGCAGTTTCCGTGGAGGAGTTTATGCAGCGCATTTCCGATACAGTACAGCAGTAAGGTGCTGTACATGGAGAAAGCCGGCGATGTATGGATTACCGGAAAGACACAGATGAGAAACGTCTACATTCAAATCTAGGCTGTTGTTTACGCCGGTTCCGGCGGATTTCATCTAAAATGGCGCAGGGGAATTCTATACATAAAATAGACGGAAAGAGAACAAAGGAGAATAAAAGAGAAGAAACGGGGGCAGGGCCGATTGGTCCTGCCTCGTTTGCGTTCCGGCGTCGATTTTGGCCCGGCGGGTCGATCAGCGTAAACGGTACAAAACAAGCAGTCTATGAAAAGCTGGAGTCAGAAAAAAGGCTCCGAAGAACCTTGAAAATTGCAGATATAATTCAACAAACAGCAGCCTGTCGAACAATATGAGCGAGAACAGCATCCGTCCCGTAACTATCGGACGGCGGAACTGGCCGTTTTGTGACACCACGGATGGAGCCGATGCAGGCATGGTGTTATACTCTCTTTTAGAAACGGCGTGATCCAATGGCCTAAATCCGCAAAAATACCTGAAATACCTTTTGGATGTCAGGCCCAATGCGGATATGTCAGACAAAGAGCTTGAAAGTTTCGCACCATGGAATGAAAAGATGCGAGAACAATGTGTAAACAAATTGTAAGCTAGAATAATTGACCATACCCTTTTATTTTGTGCTTACGTTCTGTTTGCGTTTCCAGCAGATTACACAGGAAAAAATATTGTTGACAGAAGATAACAAATATGTTATCTTAACTTGGGCGAGAGTAAAACATACAAGTATGTTCGAAATTGTATTTTATAGGGATAAGAATGGGAAATCGGAGATTGTAGATTATTTAGATGAATTAAAGGACAAAGCGAATACTGATAAAAACGCCAGAATAAACAAGGAAAAGATTCTTGCATATATGGCAGTGTTGACGGAATATGGAACGCGGATAGGAGAGCCGTTTGTCAAACACATCGAAGGAAACCTTTGGGAACTGAGGCCGTTGTCAAATAGGATATTCTTCTTTTGCTGGAAGGATAATAAGTTTATAATGGTGCATCATTTTATAAAAAAGTCCCAGAAGACTCCTAAAAAGGAACTGGAAAAGGCACGAAAAAACATGCAGGAATATATGGAAAGGAATAGTTTACAATGAAGAAAATAGTTAATACTTTTGAAGAATATATGTCTGATGAATCCAGAGTCAGCGATGCAGAGCGGGAACGGATCCTTTTTCAGGCGGCATTGATCGGAAAGATGATTGAGGCAAGAGAAGCTCAGGGGATTTCTCAAAGGCAGCTGGCGAAATTGAGTGGGGTTAAGCAGCCTGCGATTGCCAGACTGGAAAGCATGAAATCGTCCCCGCAGATTGACACATTATTTAAAATTCTTACCCCGCTTGGATACACCCTTTCTATTAAACCAATATCAAAGCGGGCGTAAAATCATACGCTGATGGATAAGGGTGCTGTCTGCCGATGAGGCGGTTTTCTGTTCATGAGGGAAAGATCGTAAAACTGGAATAATCTATAAGATAGAGATGTTGAATTTGATGGGGCAGGGCCGATTGGTCCTGCCTCACTTGCGTTTTGGCGCCGATTTTGGCCTGGCGGGCCGATCAGCACATGCGGCGCCGGATTATTCTATGGTCGTAGATACGGAGTTTCAGCAGTCTTTGTAGATGTCGTAGATCAGCTTTTCGGACTTCTCCCAGCCGAGACAGGGATCGGTGATGGACTTGCCGTAGACGTGGCAGTCGGAACCGACGGGCTGCGCGCCGTCCTCGATGTAGCTCTCGATCATGAAGCCCTTCACCAGCTTTTTGAGATCCGGGTTGTAATTGCGGCTGTGCAACACCTCTTTGGCGATGCGGATCTGCTCCAGATACTGTTTGCCGGAGTTTGAGTGGTTCGTGTCGATGATGGCTGCCGGATTTTTCAGATCCCTCTGCTGATACAGGTCGAGCAGCAGTTTCAAATCTTCGTAGTGATAGTTCGGGATCGAATTGCCGTGCTTGTTCGTCGCGCCGCGCAGCACGACGTGCGCCAGCTTGTTGCCATCCGTGTTCACGTCCCAGCCGCGGTAGATGAAGTTGTGCTTCGCCTGCGCCGCTACGACAGAGTTCAGCATGACGGAGAGGTCGCCGCTCGTCGGGTTCTTCATGCCGGCGGGCACGTCCATGCCGCTGACCGTCATGCGGTGGTGCTGATCCTCCACGGAGCGCGCGCCGATCGCCACATAGGAGAGCAGATCGTCCAGATAGCGCCAGTTCTCCGGGTAGAGCATCTCATCGGCCGCCGTCAGGCCCGTCTCTTCGATCGCAGCCGCATGCAGTTTGCGCATCGCGACGATGCCTGCGAACACATCCGGCTTCTTTTCCGGGTCCGGTTGGTGCATCAGGCCCTTGTAGCCTTCGCCGGTCGTGCGAGGCTTGTTTGTGTAAATGCGCGGGATCAGGATCAGCCGGTCGCCGACCTTATTCTGCACTTTTGCCAGACGTTGCATATAGTCCATGACTGCGTTTACATCGTCCGCGGAGCATGGGCCGATGATCAGGATGAACTTGTTCGATTTTCCGGTAAAGACGTCGCGAATCTCGGCGTCTCTTTCCTTCTTAATGGAGATTACCTTTTCAGAGAGCGGATACTGTTTTTTGACCTCCGCCGGGATCAGAAGCTTTTTCACAAAATTTATTGCCATTTCCATACCTCGATCTGTGTTTTAGATTGACATAAGATGCGGACTACCTGTCCGCGCGCCGCAAAAAAGCCTGCCTGAACAGGGAATGCGGCATGTCTTTGCACATAACAATGCACATTATAATATATATCCCGGAAAATGTCGACACAATTTTCAGTGAACCTGTCATTTAAATTTTCTGCGAACCTGTCCTTTAAAAAGTATTGAATAATAAAATGTTTCCCTCTATAATAAAGTGAAACGAAACGCAAAGGAGACACCGGGAATGGATAAGATCGCAGTTCTGATCCCATGCTACAATGAGGAAAAAACAATTGCAAAAGTAGTTTCTGACTTCAGAACGGCGCTCCCGGACGCGGTGATCTATGTCTACGACAACAACTCCTCAGACCATACGGCGGAAAAGGCCCGCGCGGCGGGAGCGGTCGTGCGGCACGAATATTCGCAGGGGAAGGGGAACGTGATTCGGAGAATGTTTCGTGAGATAGACGCCGACTGTTATCTCATGGTGGACGGAGACGACACCTACCCGGCGGAAGCGGCGCCGCAGATGGTAGAGCTCATACAGGATAAAAGGGCCGACATGGTGATCGGCGATCGCCTGTCCGCCACTTATTTTAATGAAAACAAAAGAAAATTCCATAACTTTGGGAACGTGCTTGTCCGCAAGGCGATCAATATGATGTTTCGCACAGAGATCAAAGACATCATGACCGGATATCGGGCGTTCGACTACCAGTTTGTCAAGACGTTTCCGGTGCTGTCCAAAGGATTTGAGATAGAGACGGAGATGACGATCCATGCTGTCGATAAAAACATGCGGCTGGAGCAGGTTGCGGTAAACTACAGGGACAGGCCGGAGGGCAGCGCGTCGAAGCTGAATACCTACACGGACGGACTGAAGGTTTTGCAGACGGTCGTGAAATTATACTGTAATTATAGGCCGTTCTACTTTTTCGGACTGATCGCGCTGGTTCTCGGGTTTTTGTCAGTGATCTTTTTTATCCCGATCGTGGGGGAATATCTGGTCACCGGGCAGGTGCCGAAGTTTCCCACGTTGATCGTGTGCGGTTTTGTGGGAATGGCGGCGCTGCATGCGTTGTCCGCCGGCCTTATCCTTCAGAACATGGTACAGAAGAAACGGCAGGAGTTTGAGATGGAACTTTTGAAAGCGGACAGATGGTATCGGTACTTGAAAAAGACGGAGGAGAGCGGAGATGGAAAGTAAGACGAAGAGCCGCGCCCTGCGAAACGGGGGCATGGCATTTCTTTCTGCGATCGCGCTGACCTGCTCCACGAGTGTAGAATCCGCCGCGTTGTCCGAACGAGTGAAGAAAAATCTCTCCACAGGGCTCCAGTGTCTGGTCCGCATCACGAACTCCATCTCAAAGGATACGGTTGTTTTGTCCGTGCTTACGGTGTTGATCGCGGTTTTGATCGCGCTTATATCGAGCTGGACATTTGAAAAGCACGAACGGGGTCTGGCGAAAGTTTTTGCTGTCTTTTTTTCCGCTGTACAGCTGTTTTGCCGATCCTATTCCGATTCCGACAGCTGGGTGGAGGTTTTCGGTTCGCGCTTTATTCTGCTCAGGGCGATGTTCGTCATTTTTGGGACGTCGATCGCGGCGTATTACCTGCTTCTGGCACTCTTTCATCTGGCGGACCGGATCTCTGAGACAGCCGATGAAGATAAGGAGAAAAAAGTGCTGTCGGCGAAGCGCTTTGGTCTGGCGGTACTGTTTATTCTGCTCTGCTGGCTGCCGTATTTTGTGGTCTATTATCCGGGAACGGGCAATGTGGATACGCACGATCAGATTGCTCAGTTTTTTGGCCGTCGCACATGGTCTCTTATTATGACGCCGGTGCAGGGCGACGATATTTATCTCACCAATCATTTTCCTTTTTTCACGACGGTTCTCTGGGGAAGTTTTGCGAAACTTGGCGTTTGGCTCGGGAACATTTCCTATGGGATCGCCCTGTATACGATATTGCAGATGATCCTGATCGCTACAGTGCTCGCCGGTATGTGTTTTCAGCTGTGGAAAGCCGGATTGCCGGAGAAGCTTTTGAAGGCGGGGCTTTTGCTTGTCGCGTTGTTTCCTGTGTATCCCTTATATGCGATCTGTATGCTGAAAGACACGCTTTTTTCCGTGTCTTGTCTGATGACAACAATGCTTTTGTTTGAGATCGTGCGGACAGAGGGAGAGTGTTTTCGAAAAAAAGGGTTTCAGGTGATATTGTTTTTAAATACACTCCTGATGATGTTGTTTCGGAGTCAGGGCGTTTATATCATGGCGGTAATCGCTCTTGTGATATTGCTGGTCTACCGCCGCAGATGGCGTTCGGTTCTCCTTTCATTTGTACTGCCGATCGTCCTGTTTCAGTTGGTGTGGACGCAGATCCTGTTGCCCGCGTGGAAGGTGGCGCCGGCCGGCAGACAGGAAATGCTGGGAAGCTTTTTTCAGCAGACCGCGCGGTATCTCAAATATTATCCGGAGGATGTGACAGAGGAAGAAAAAGAGGTGATCAATAGAATTCTTCCCTATGAGGAGCTTGCGCAGTTTTATGATCCGAATCTGTCAGACCCGATCAAATATCGTTTTAATCAGGCAAGCACACAGGAGGAGCTTAAAGCATACTTTTCCGTTTGGCTTCGGATGTTTTTGCGTCATCCGAATATTTATGTGGAAGCGACTTTAAATAACAGTTACCGCTTTTTTTACCCATCATACAGGAAGAGTATCGTATATCTGGATTTTAAGCTGGAACCAGTCTACAAGGAGGATGCGGAGATTCATATAGAACTGTCAGCAAAGACACAGCCCGCGCGAAAGATAATAAGCTATGTTTTAAAACTGTTACAGAGATTGCCGGTGGTTGGACTGTTCTTTTCTGTCGGAATCTATCCATGGATCATATTTTACTATTTCTTTCACATGGCGTGCAAAAGAAAGTATCTGTTTTTTGTGGTCGGGCTTGCGGCGCTCCTGTCTGTTGCGGTCCTGCTGATCTGCCCGGCAAATGGAAACAAGCGCTATATCATGCCGCTGTTTTACACAGCGCCGTATCTGATTGGGCTCTGCCTTTTGGGAGGAGCAAACAGGCAAACGCCGGAGGAGACGCAATGTTAGTGAAAATTTTTACGGACGGCGCCGCGCGCGGCAACCCGGACGGGCCGGGCGGTTATGGGACGATCCTACAGTATGTGGACCCGCGCGGCAACCTGCATGAGCAGGAGTTTTCCAGGGGATATCGGAAGACAACGAACAATCGCATGGAGCTGATGGCGGCGATCGTCGGGCTGGAAGCGCTGAAGCGCCCCTGCGAGGTGGAGTTGTATTCGGATTCCCAGTATCTGGTCAACGCTTTCAACCAGCACTGGATTGACAGCTGGGTGAAAAAGGGCTGGAAGCGCGGCAAGAACGAGCCGGTCAAGAATGTGGATCTCTGGACGCGGCTTCTGGAGGCCGCGAAGCCGCACGACATTCAGTATATCTGGGTGAAGGGACATGACGGCCACCCGGAGAACGAGCGCTGCGACAAGCTCGCGACGAGCGCGGCGGACGGGGAGGATCTGATTGAGGATGAAGTTTGCGTGTGAGGTACCGTGCGGTTCCGTCCGGCATAAACTTGAGTTGAAAATCAAATCGCTATGTGGTAAGATGTACAAGTATTTCAACGAATGGAAGAAAGAGGGAGGCCGACATGGCAGCATTTTTGGGTGAATTCATCGTCGAGCTGGTTGAGCTGGTGATCCTGGCGGGAATCGCGATCGGCGCGATCTTCTGTGGAAAGAAGCTGCGCGACCGCAAGGACGCGAAGCGGGCGGATCAGCCGCAGCAGGAGACCAAATAGAGGCGTAAAATAGAGACTGTCGTGAACCATTTGCCAGGTTTTGCCCGGCGAAATTTTGTTTTGCGTCAGTCTTTTGTGGCAAAAATATAAGAGAATAGAAAGCTGGAGGAAAGATCGTGGAGAAATACGGAGTAAATGAACTGAGAAAGATGTTTCTGGACTTTTTCAGAAGCAAGGACCATCTGGTGATGAACAGCTTTTCGCTGGTGCCGCACAATGACAAGAGCCTGCTGCTGATCAACGCGGGCATGGCGCCGCTGAAGCCTTATTTTACGGGAGCGGAGATTCCGCCGAAGCGCAGGGTCGCCACCTGCCAGAAATGCATTCGTACCGGGGATATCGAGAATGTGGGCAAGACCGCGCGCCACGGCACGTTCTTTGAGATGCTCGGAAACTTTTCGTTCGGCGACTATTTTAAGAAAGAGGCGATCGCCTGGTCGTGGGAATTTTTGACGGAGGTGGTCGGACTGGACCCGAACCGTCTCTATCCGTCCGTGTACTTAGAGGACGACGAGGCCTGGGACATCTGGCACGAGCAGATCGGGATCCCGGAGGACCGCATCTTCCGTTTCGGCAAGGAGGACAATTTCTGGGAGCACGGCGCGGGCCCGTGCGGACCGTGCTCGGAGATTTACTATGACCGCGGGGAGAAGTACGGCTGCGGCAAGCCGACCTGCACGGTGGGCTGCGACTGCGACCGCTACATCGAGGTCTGGAACAACGTCTTTACCCAGTTTGAGAACGACGGGAAGGGCAATTATGAGCTGCTGACCCAGAAGAACATTGACACGGGCATGGGGCTCGAGCGTCTGGCCGTCGTGGTGCAGGAGGTGGATTCCATCTTCGACGTGGACACGATCCAGGCGCTGCGCGACAAGGTCTGTGAGTTCGCCCATGTGCAGTATAAGACCGACGAGAAGAAGGACATCTCGATCCGTTTGATTGTCGACCACATCCGCTCCGCGACGTTCATGATCTCAGACGGCATCATGCCGACGAACGAGGGCCGCGGCTATGTGCTGCGCCGTCTGATCCGCCGTGCCGCGCGCCACGGGAGAATGCTCGGCATCGAAGGAGGTTTCCTCTCGAAGCTGAGCGAGACTGTGATCGAGGGCTCGAAGGACGGTTATCCGGAGCTGGAGGAGAAGAAGGAGTTCATCTTTAAGGTGCTTTCCCAGGAGGAGGACAAGTTCAGCCGCACGATCGACCAGGGCTTAAGCATCCTTTCCGATATGGAGGCGGAGCTTGAGAAGAAGGGCGCGAAGACGCTCGAGGGTAAAGACGCATTCGTGCTTTACGATACGTACGGATTCCCGCTCGATCTGACCAGGGAGATCCTCGAAGAGAAGGGCTATTCGATCGATGAGGAAGGCTTTAAGGTCTGCATGGAGGAGCAGCGGACAAAGGCCCGCAAGGCGCGCGGCACGACGAACTACATGGGCGCGGACGCGACGGTCTACGATCAGATTCCGGCGGAGATCACGACGGAGTTCGTCGGCTATGATTCTCTGATCTGCGACTCGAAGATCACCGTGCTGACGACGGAGATGGAGCTGACCGAGGCGCTCACGGAGGGCGTGCGCGGCACTGTGATCACGGAGAAGACGCCGTTCTACGGGACGATGGGCGGTCAGGAGGGAGACAAAGGCACGATCTCCTGCGCGGCCGGCAAGTTTATCGTGGAAGATACGATCCATCTGCTCGGAGGCAAATACGGGCACGTTGGCTATATGGCTGAGGGCATGATCAAGACCGGCGATACGGTGACGCTTTCCGTTGAGCCGGAGGGCAGGAAAGACACCTGCAAGAACCACAGTGCGACGCATCTGCTCCAGAAGGCGCTGAAGACGGTGCTCGGCTCTCATGTCGAGCAGAAGGGTTCCCTGGTGACGCCGGACCGGCTGCGTTTTGACTTTGCGCATTTCCAGGCGATGACGCCGGAAGAGCTCGAGAAGGTGGAAGCGATCGTCAACGCAGAGATCGCGGCGGGGCTTCCGGTCGAGACGAAGATCATGGGCATCGAGGACGCGAAGAAGACGGGCGCGATGGCGCTCTTTGGAGAAAAGTACGGCGACGAGGTGCGCGTCGTGTCGATGGGCGATTTTTCGAAGGAGCTCTGCGGCGGCACGCATGTGGGCAACACGGCGGAGATCGCAACCTTCAAGATCGTGTCCGAGTCCGGCATCGCGGCCGGCGTGCGCAGGATCGAGGCGCTGACCGGCAAGGGCGTGTTTGCTTATTATAAGAATGTGGAGAAAGAGCTTCTGGAGGCGGCAAAGCTGCTGAAGACGACTCCGGCGGAGCTGTCCGGGAAGATCGCATCTCTGCAGGCGGAGCTGAAGAGCGTGATGAGCGAGAACGAGTCGCTCAAGAGCAAACTCGCGAAGGACGCGCTCGGTGACGTGATGGATCAGGTTTGCGAGGTGTCCGGCGTGAAGCTGCTCGCGTCGAAGCTGGAAGGCGTGGACATGAACGGCCTGCGCGAGCTTGGCGACCAGCTGAAGGAGAAGCTCGGCGAGGGCGTGGTGCTGTTGGCTTCGGTGATCGACGGAAAGGTCAACCTCATGGCGACGGCGACGGACGGAGCGATGAAGCAGGGCGCGCACGCGGGCAATCTGATCAAAGGCATTGCGGCGTTGGTCGGCGGCGGAGGCGGCGGACGCCCGAACATGGCGCAGGCCGGCGGCAAGAATCCGGCGGGCATCGGGGACGCGCTTGCGAAGGCGAAGGAAGTGTTGGCGGGGCAGATCTCCTGATTTTTTCATCTTTTTGCACAGATTTCTGCAAAAATGGTTGACGAATTCAGAAAATATGATATACTCGTGATAGTGCAATAAATAATATACCCAGACAGTTGTATTATGCACAATCTGCAACTGGAGGGAGGTTAGGTGTGAGAGAATGTCAAATGTGATCGTGAAAGAAAACGAGACTCTGGACAGCGCTCTGCGCCGTTTCAAACGAAACTGCGCGAAGGCTGGTATCCAGCAGGAGATTCGTAAGAGAGAGCATTATGAGAAGCCGAGCGTAAGACGCAAGAAGAAGTCAGAAGCGGCTCGTAAGCGTAAATTCAACTGATGAATGTGAAATCCCTGGTCGTAAGGTCAGGGATTTTTCAGTAAACTCCTACGGAGTTTACTGAAAGAATGCCGATGCGCAGCTCGCAGAGTGGAAGATGCTGCTTTGCAGCCTGCTTGCGCGCGGCAAAAGTGTGCTTTCTGATACAGTAAGAAAATTGCGGGGCTTCGAAAAGCACACTTTTGATATAAAAGAAATTTTAAAGGAAAGGTGAGAAGCGTGAAAAAGCCGTCAAAGCGTCTGCTGGGGCGTGTGCTGACCGTCGGCGTCGCCGTGCTGACGCAGGTGGTCTGGATCATTTTTGCGGTGGCGGTGCTTCGGAATCGCTTTCCCATTGTCGCAGAACTGATCAGTATTCTGAGCGTTGTGGCGATCCTCTGGATCACCAGCAAGGACATCAATCCTTCCTACAAGCTTGCCTGGACGACGCTGATCCTTGCGGTGCCGATCGTGGGCGCCGTGATCTATCTGCTGTTCGGGAGGACCTGGATCGGCAAGGAGACGCAGCAGAAACTGGACGAGGCCGCGAAGGACGCCGCAGCCCACATAGGAGAAGACGATATCGCCAGAGAGCATTTGGGGGAGCGCAGCGAGTCTGCTGCGCGGCAGTCCGCCTACATCAGCGACGTTGCCGGCTTTCCGCTTCACGAAGGGACGAAGACGAAGTACTTCCGCGTCGGCGAGGAGCTGTACGCGACGATGCTGCAGGAGCTGGAACAGGCGGAGCACTTCATCTTCATGGAGTATTTCATCATCGACGACGGAGAGATGTGGCAGAGTATCCTCAACATTCTTGAGAATAAGGTCCGCATGGGCCTCGATGTGCGCCTGATTTATGACGACTGGGGCTGCGTCAGCACGATGCCGCAGGAATTTCAGCTCCAGCTGCAGCGGCGCGGGATTCGCTGCGAGGTGTTCAATCCGCTGGTACCGATCCCGTCCGTGCTCCTGAACAACCGCGACCACCGCAAGATCACGGTGATCGACGGCTATACAGCCTTCACCGGCGGGATCAACCTGGCCGACGAGTACATCAACAAGCGCGAGCGCTTCGGTTACTGGAAGGACACCGGGATCATGCTCAAGGGCGAGGCGGTCTGGAATTTCACGGTGATGTTCCTGCAGATGTGGAGCGCGCTTTCCGGCGAGCAGGTAAATTATGCGAAGTTTCGCCCGCATGTGTGGCATGAGCAGGAGTTTGAGGACGACGGCTTCGTGCAGCCCTATGCGGACACGCCGCTCGACCACGAGACGGTCGGCGAGAATATTTATCTGAACATCATCAACCGCGCGAAGCGTTACGTCTATATCTTCACGCCGTATCTGATCACGGACAACGAGGTGACGACGGCGCTGAAGCTGGCGGCGAAGAGCGGGATCGACGTGCGCATCGTCACGCCGGGCATCCCGGACAAGAAGCTGGTGTTCCTGCTGACGCGCTCCTATTACGGGGCGCTTCTGGAGGCGGGCGTGCGCATTTTTGAGTACGAGCCCGGGTTCCTGCACGCGAAGTCGTTCGTCAGCGACGACCGGATCGCGGTGGTGGGAACGGTCAACCTCGACTTCCGCAGCCTGTACCTGCACTTTGAGTGCGGCGTCTGGATGTACGGCACCGAGGCGGTCATGCAGATCAAAGAGGACGCGATGGAGCTGTTCCGGGAGTGCCGCGAGATCACCGTGGAGGACTGGAGAGGCCAGGGCATCTGGCCGCGCATCTGGCAGAGCGTCCTGCGGCTGTTCGCGCCGCTGCTTTAGGAAAAATGAAACATGCATGAATTTGTCCCTGTTTTAATATAGTTTATAGAGAGAATTCAGGGACGGGTTTTAATGAAAAGATTAATAGGCTGTTTGATGACGGTGTGGATGCTGACGCTGCCGATGTGGAGCGCGCAGCTTCAGGCGCAGGAAGCGGTGGACGTGCAGGAGACGGCGCAGAGTGGTGCGGACGCGCAGCAGACGGAGACCGTACAGGGTGATGCGGACGCACAGCAGACCGGGGCTTCCGGGCAGGGCGGAGACGCGCAGCAGACCGGGGCTTCCGAGCAGAGTACGGACGCGCAGCAGGAGGCCCCGGTGCTGGAGCTTCAGGCGCCGCACGCGCTGGTGATGGAAGTGTCCACGGGGACGGTGCTCTTTGAGAAGGACGCCGACGCGAAAGTGCATCCGGCCAGCGTCACGAAGGTTATGACGATGCTTCTGATCTTCGAGGCGCTTGAGGACGGGCGGCTGACGCTCGACGAGCAGGTGACGACGAGCGCCCACGCGAAGTCTATGGGCGGTTCGCAGGTGTTTCTGGAAGAAGGGGAGACTCAGACGGTCGAGACGCTGCTGAAATGCATTGTCATCGCGTCGGGGAACGATGCGGCGGTGGCGATGGCGGAGCACATCGCGGGTTCGGAGGAGGCCTTTGTCGCGCGGATGAACGAGCGCGCCGCCGAGCTTGGCATGGTGAACACGCATTTCGTGGACTGCTGCGGGCTGACGGACTCCACAGAGCACTATACGACGGCGCGCGATATGGCGCTGGCGTCGCGGGAGCTGCTGGCGCGCTTCCCGCAGGTGACAGAGTATTCCAGGATCTGGATGGAGGACATCACGCATGTGACGGCAAAAGGCAGCAGCAAATTCACTTTGACGAATACGAACAAGCTGCTGCGCGCGTTTGACGGCTGCGACGGGCTGAAGACCGGGAGCACCAGCTACGCGAAGTACTGCCTGAGCGCGACGGCGCAGCGAAACGGGATCCGTCTGGTCGGCACGGTGATGACGGCGCCGGATTCCAAGACGCGTTTCGCGGAGGCGGCAAAGATCCTGGGCTACGGGTTTGCCTGCTGTACACTATACCACGACGACGCGATGGAGGAGCTCCCGCAGATCGCGGTGCGCGGCGCGGCAGAGCCGTTGATTCCGGTACGCTATGCGGATGAGTTTTCCTACCTGAGCACCACGAACGAAGATTTCTCCGCGATCGAGCGGATGGTCCGCTGGCAGGATGAGATCTGTGCTCCGCTGGAGCAGGGTGCGCAGGTAGGCGAGTATGTCTATACTTTAAATGGGAAAGAACTGGGCAGCGTCCCGATCGTCACGGCGGATGCCGTGAAGAAGGCGGGGTATCTGGATTACCTTGACGAGATGTGGGAACGCTGGGTTTTATAGAAGAAAAACGAAACAGACGATGGCGCGGGATTGCCGGGCGGCGCTGACCGTGAGCCGGGATGCAATGGGGAAGGTACCATGGCAAAATTCAAGCTGACAAGATATCGGATACAGACGGGCGACGGCCCCGGGAGGCCGCTGCAGCCGTTTTCCGCGATCCTGCTGAGCGATCTCCACAATGCGGTATTCGGGGAAGCGAACTGCGCGCTGCTGCAGGCGATTCGTAGTGAGAAACCGGAGGCGATCTTCGCCGCGGGCGATATGCTCACTTCCACACAGGTGCCGCAGATGGATGCGGCGCTGGCGCTGATGGAAGAATTGACGAAGCAGTATCCCGTCTATTATGTAGAGGGGAATCACGAGTATAAGGTGCGGCATTTTGCGGAGATCTACGGCGCGGAGGCGGGCGCGGACGGCGTTCGCTACTTTGAGGAGCTGGAGCGTTTTGGCGTGCATCTGCTGAAAAATTCCTGCGAGCGGACGGAGATTCAGGGAATGCCGATCACAGTCTGGGGACTGGAGCTTCCGTGGCAGTGCTACAGGCGCTTTCAGAGAAATGAGTTGACGGTCTCGCAGGTCAGGGAGCTTTTAGGCGAACCGGAGAAGGAGCGCTACAATATTTTGCTGGCGCACAATCCGGTCTACTTCGAGACGTACGCGGCGTGGGGAGCGGATCTCACGCTCGCGGGACACCTGCACGGCGGCGCCGTGCGTCTGCCATTCTTCGGCGGTGTGATCACGCCGCAGTTTCAGCTGTTTCCGCGCTACGACCGCGGGGTATTCGAGCGATGCGGAAAACAGATGGTGGTGAGCGCCGGACTCGGCTGTCACTCGATTCCGCTGCGTGTCAACAATCCGCCGGAGCTGGTCGTGCTGAACGTTATGTGAGAAATGAACGAAACGAGGAGATCATATGGGAATACCTGTGAAACTGCAGGCGTTTGAGGGGCCGTTGGACCTGCTCCTGCACCTGATTGAAAAAAACAAGGTAAGCATCTATGACATTCCAATCGTAGAGATTACGGACCAGTATATGGAGTACATCTCACAGCTGCCTGAGGAGAGCCTCGACGTGATGAGCGAGTTCCTTGTGATGGCGGCCACGCTGCTCGACATCAAATCGCGCATGCTCCTGCCGCCGGAGGTGACGGAGGAGGGGGAGGAGATCGATCCGCGCGAGGAGCTGGTCCAGAAACTGCTGGAGTACAAGATGTACAAATACATGTCCTACGAGCTGCGGGAGCGGCAGGACGACGCGGCGCTGCATCTCTATAGGGAAGCAAGTATGCCGGAGGAGGTGCTGGCCTACCGGGAGCCGGTGGATGTGGAGGCGCTGCTGGACGGTTTGACGCTGAATAAGCTGCACGCTTTGTTCCAGGAGCTTCTGAAGCGGCAGGAGAACCGCATCGACCCGGTGCGCAGCAAGTTCGGCAGCGTCCGGCGCGAGGAGGTTGACCTGACGGAGACGATGCGTTTTGTGGGCAAATACATAACCGGGAGGAAGCGCTGCACGTTCCGCGAGCTTCTTACGCTCAGGAAGGGCAGGATGTATACGATCGTGACGTTTCTGACGCTGCTTGAGCTGATGAAGGAGGGTACGGTCGAGGTGGAGCAGGATGAGACCTTCGCGGACATCCGGATCTCCTACACCGGCAAGGAAGGCGCGGAGCTGACGCTTGACCAGGATTATGACTGAAGACCAGAGGGAGAATACAGATGGACAGAAGAGAGGCCGAGGCCGCGATCGAGGCGATCCTGTTCGCGGTGGGGGATTCCGTGGAGACGGACAAGATCGCGCAGGCGATCGAACAGGATAAGGAGACGACGAAAAAGATCATTTGTCATATGATGGAGAAGTACCGGGAAGAGGACCGGGGCATCCAGATCATGGAGCTTGAGGATTCCTACCAGCTCTGCACGAAGAGCGAGCTTTATGAGTATCTGATCCGCGTAGCGAAGCAGCCGCGCAGACCTGTGCTGACGGACGTGGTGATGGAGACGCTCTCGATCATTGCGTACAAGCAGCCGATCACGAGGCTGGAGATCGAAAAGATCCGCGGCGTCAAGTGCGACCACGCGGTGAACAAGCTGATCGAGTACAATCTCGTGAAAGAGCTCGGCCGCCTGGATGCGCCGGGGCGTCCGCTGCTGTTCGGGACGACGGAGGAATTCCTGCGGCATTTCGGCATGCATTCTCTGGAGGAACTGCCGGAGATGAATCCGGTGCAGATCGAGGATTTCAAAGCCGAGGCCGAGGAGGAGATCCAGATGAAGCTGGATGTGTGACCGACAGAAGGCGCCCGATGAGTTGCAGTTGATCGACCTGCGAGATCATACCGGGCCAAACGTTCTACATAAAGGAACGGATGTCCGCATAGATATAATAAGAAGAACTCTATTTGTTACGATTCATTCCGGAGTCAGGCGCAGAGTGTGTGGAGACGATTCGGAAGACGAAGAAAAGGAGACTCATATCTATGGCGGACAGAGTGAAGAGAATAGCGGCAGGACTCCTGACCGCGGCAGCGTTTTTGTTTGGAAGCTTAAATGCCGCGGCACAGGAGGATCTGGGACTTTACGCCCGCAGCGCCGTCCTGATCGATGGCGACAGCGGGCGTATTCTTTATGGCAAAGAAGAGCAGACGGAACTTCCGATGGCGAGCACGACAAAGATCATGACCTGCATTCTTGCGCTGGAGAGCGCGGCGCCCGACACGGTCTGCACGGTGTCGGAGCATGCGGCGTCCCAGCCGAAGGTAAAGCTTGGCCTGACGGCGGGAGACACGTTCTATCTGCGCGATCTGCTCTGTTCGCTGATGCTGGAGTCGCACAACGATTCGGCGGTCTGCATCGCGGAGACGGTCGGCGGAAGCGTGGAGGATTTCGCGGCGCAGATGAACGCGAAGGCGCAGGAGATCGGATGCGAAAAGACGCATTATGTCACGCCGAACGGGCTGGACGGGCAGGATGAGGGCGGGGAGCACCGCACGACGGCGCGTGAGCTTGCGCTGGTCATGCGCTACTGTCTGACACAGTCGCCGAAAAGCGCGGAATTTCTGGAGATCACGCGGACGCCCTCCTGTACGTTTACGAACGTTGCGGGCAGCCGGAGCTACAGCTGTACGAACCACAACGCGTTCCTTCAGATCATGGACGGGGCGCTGTCCGGGAAGACCGGATTCACGGCAAAGGCCGGATACTGTTATGTCGGAGCGCTTGAGCGGGACGGTAAGCTGCTGATCGTAGCGCTGTTGGCCTGCGGCTGGCCGCACCACAAAGGTTATAAGTGGGCGGACACGAAGACATTGATGAACTACGGACTGGAGCATTATGAACTGCGGGAGATCGCGGCGCCGAAGCTGAAGATCGACCGAATCGCCGTGGCGGACGGACAGCAGGGGAGCGCGCGGATCGGGGTCGGGACGTGGGACGGGGAAGCGAAAGCCCTATCGGGAACCGGAAATGCGGAAGAAGAGAAACCGATCCGGATTCTGATGCGCCCCGAAGAGCAGATCGAGACGCGCATGGAGCTGACGGCGTCGCTTGAGGCACCGGTTTCGGCGGGACAACAGGTGGGGACGGTAAGCTACCTGCTGGACGGAGACGTGTATGCTTCCTGGCCGGTCGTCACGGCAGAACAGGTTATGAAACGCGACTATCGCTACTGTTTGAGGACGATCTGGAGGCTGGCTCTCTTGTGAGACCTGAGACGCACAGACCGTATGGCCCTGCGGCAGCCTGTCCTGCGGCCGAATTTTCCGCCGGAATCCTCTTGACGAAAAAGCTTGCAATTTTGGGAGAAAGAGGATAATATATACTCGGCAGAAATTGGTTTCCATGTCGAAAAAGACTTTACAGTCTCTTTCGACATAGAAACGCTCCGCGGGATCGCACTGCGGCGGAGAGGGACAGGTTGCTTAAGCAACCCGCCGCAGGCGGAGAATCCTGCGGAGCAGGATTCTATTTTAAAATATAGCGATGGAGGGCTGAAGAATGAGTAATACAGCACAAAGCTTAGCGGGCAAGAGGATCGCTTCCTTGCTCGACGAGAACAGTTTTGTTGAAATCGGCGGATACGTCACTGCCAGAAGTACTGATTTCAACATGCAGCAGGCAGAGACGCCGGGGGATGGCGTGGTCACAGGCTACGGCGTGATCGACGGACATCTGGTGTACGTCTACAGCCAGGATTCGTCCGTGCTCGGCGGCACGATCGGCGAGATGCACGCGAAGAAGATCGCGGGTCTCTACGACATGGCGTTGAATATGGGCGCTCCGGTGATCGGACTTCTGGACTGCGCAGGCTTGAGACTTCAGGAGGCGACGGACGCGCTGAACGCGTTCGGAGAGATCTACAAAAAGCAGGCGCTGGCATCCGGTATCGTTCCGCAGATCACGGCGGTGTTCGGCAGATGCGGCGGCGGACTGGCGCTCGTGCCGGGCCTGACCGATTTTACTTTTATGGAAGGTTCCAAGGCGGAGCTGTTCGTGAACGCGCCGAACGCGTTGGACGGCAATGTCAAGGAAAAGTGCAATACGGCTTCCGCCAAGTTCCAGAGCGAGGAGGCCGGTCTGGTCGACTTCGTCGGCACCGAGGACGAGATCATGGCGCAGATTCGTGATCTTGTGTGCATGCTCCCGGCGAACAATGAGGACGATCTCTCCTACGAGGAGTGCACGGACGATCTGAACCGCGCGTGCGCGGACCTGGCGAACGCGGCGGGCGACACGACAATTCTTCTTTCCAACATAGCAGATGACAATCATTTCGTGGAAGTGAAGGCGGCTTACGCGCCGGATATGGTGACCGGTTTCCTGCGCCTGAATGGCACGACGGTCGGCGCGGTGGCGAATCGCACCGAGGCGTACGACGAGGAGGGGACGCTCAAGGAATCTTACGACTGTGCGCTCAGCGCGCGCGGCGCGATGAAGGCGGCGGAGTTTGTGAATTTCTGCGACGCGTTTGAGATTCCGGTACTCTCCCTGACGAACGTGGCAGGCTTCAAGGCGACGAAGTGCGCGGAAAAGCGCATGGCGACGGCGGCGGCGAAGTTGACGGCGGCGTTTGTGAACGCGACGGTGCCGAAGGTGAACGTGATCATCGGCAAGGCGTTCGGCAGCGCTTACGTGGCGATGAACAGCAAGGCGATCGGCGCGGATGTGACGTTCGCGTGGAGCCAGGCGCAGATCGGCATGATGGATGCGCAGCTTGCGGCGAAGATCATGTACGCGGACGCGGACGCGAAGACGATCAACGAGAAGGCGGCAGAGTACGCGGCGCTCCAGTCCAGCGCGATGGCGGCCGCGAAGAGAGGCTATGTCGATAATATTATCGAGGCAGAGGATACCAGAAAATATGTGATCGGCGCGTTCGAGATGTTGTTCACGAAGAGAGATGACCGCCCGGCCAAAAAGCACGGAACCATTTAAGCGAGGTGAATCACATGAGGCATAGATTAAGTGCAGTTTTGCTTGCGGCAGGACTTTGCGTGTCTGTCTTTTCCATGAGCGTGTTCGCGGATGAGACGGAGAGCGAGTTGCAGCAGGCAGTAGAAGAGATGGCTCAGGAGGAGACGGCTCTTGAGGAGGAGGCGGACGACGCCGAGACGCAGACTTCGGCCGAGACAGAGGCTCAGTCGCAGGAGGAACAGCTGAAGTCGCAGCTGAACACCATGCTGGCGCAGATCGGCGCGTGGACTGACGAGCAGATCGACGCGTACATCGACGGAAACGACGCTTCGAGCGCGGCGATCGCATCGAACTGGAAGTCTGTGAAGGACGAACTCGGCGCATTCGTGGAAGTGACGGACGCTGAGATGGAGATGGCGGAAGAGACCTTCAAGATCATTGGCCATGCGAAATATGACAAGCTGAGCGACAAGACGGATGTAGTCGTGACCTATGAGGCGGATGTGGCGACGCAGGCGGTCACGCTGAACTGGGAGATCGATTATCCGCTCGGAACGCTGATGCAGCGCGCAGCGCTGAACACCGTGATGGGGCTTGGCATCGTGTTCCTGACCCTGTTTTTCTTAAGCTGGCTGATCGGAAAACTCCACTATATCCCGGAGATGATCGAGAAGATGGGCAAGAAGGAAGCGCCGGAAGCGGCGGCACCGGCCCAGATGGAGGCACCGGCGGCAGCTCCGGCGGTGGCAGAGGAAGATCTCACGGACGATCTGGAGCTGGTAGCGGTCATCACGGCGGCGATCGCAGCATCCGGTACGACGTCCGGAGACGGTTTTGTAGTTCGTTCAATCAAAAAAGCAAATAAAAGAAACTGGCAGAGAGCCTAAATACAGGAGGAAAGATTCATGAAAAATTATACGATTACAGTAAACGGCAATGTATATGAGGTCACAGTAGAAGAAGGCAGCGGTTCCGCGGCACCGGCGGCGGCTCCTAAGGCAGCGCCGAAAGCGGCTCCTAAGGCAGCACCGGCACCGGCGGCAGCTCCGGCAGCGGGCGGCGCAGGCGCGGTGAAGGTGGCGGCTTCCGTGCCGGGCAAGGTATTTAAGGTAGAGGCAAGCGTAGGACAGACGGTGAAGGCCGGCGACAACATCGTGATCCTTGAGGCAATGAAGATGGAGATTCCGGTCGTGGCTCCGCAGGACGGCACCGTGGCAAGCATCGACGTAACCGTAGGACAGGCAATCGAGTCCGGGGACGTTCTTGCGACCCTGAACTAAGCGTCGGCAGCAGTTCATAGCTTTGGAACTGCGCTTTTGCGGTGTGGTTCTGCGGCGATGAAAGGTTCTGCTGGCAGGCATTGTCTGAGAATACGAACTGGGAGGTTAAAAAATGTCTTACATTACAAATACATTGTCCAACCTGCTGGATCAGACGGCGTTCCTGAATCTGACATGGGGCAACTATGTCATGATCGCGGTGGCCTGTGTGTTCCTGTATTTGGCAATCAAGCATGGATTTGAGCCTCTGCTTCTCGTTCCGATCGCATTCGGCATGCTTCTCGTCAATATCTACCCGGATATCATGGCGCAGCCGTATACGGATGTGAACGGCATCGAGCACGCGGGCGGCCTTCTCCATTATTTCTACCTGATGGACGAGTGGAGTATTCTTCCGTCCCTGATCTTCATGGGCGTCGGCGCGATGACGGACTTCGGCCCGCTGATCGCGAACCCGAGGAGCTTCCTGCTCGGCGCGGCGGCGCAGCTCGGTATTTATATGGCATACTTCCTCGCAATCTTCATGGGATTCAACGGCAAGGCGGCCGCGGCGATCTCCATCATCGGCGGCGCGGACGGCCCGACCTCGATCTTCCTCGCAGGTAAACTGAGCCAGACGGCTCTGATGGGCCCGATCGCAGTGGCGGCGTACTCTTATATGTCGCTTGTCCCGATCATCCAGCCTCCGATCATGAAGCTGCTGACGACGGAGCAGGAGCGCAAGATCAAGATGGAGCAGCTCCGCCCGGTGTCCAAGCTGGAGAAAATCCTGTTCCCGATCATCATTACGATCGTTGTGTGTATGCTGCTTCCGTCCACGGCTCCGCTGGTAGGTATGCTGATGCTCGGCAACCTGTTCCGTGAGAGCGGCGTGGTGAGACAGCTCACAGAGACGGCGAGCAACGCGATGATGTACATCGTCGTTATCCTGCTCGGCACGTCTGTAGGCGCTACGACGAGCGCCGAGGCATTCCTGAACCTTGATACGATCAAGATCGTTATCCTCGGTCTCGTGGCGTTTGCGTTCGGTACGGCAGGCGGCGTCCTGTTCGGCAAGCTGATGTGCAAACTGTCCGGCGGAAAGATCAATCCGCTGATCGGTTCGGCCGGCGTGTCCGCGGTGCCGATGGCGGCCCGTGTGTCCCAGAAGGTCGGCGCGGAGGCGGATCCGACGAACTTCCTGCTGATGCACGCGATGGGTCCGAACGTGGCAGGCGTTATAGGAACAGCAGTGGCGGCCGGTACGTTTATGGCCATATTCGGTGTATAAATGAGCGCTGAAACAAAGCAGCCGAAGACAATTGGACTGCTTGCAGGACAGAGTGTCTGACGGATGCTTTACGAGCAGAGGCGAATGCCCTGCGACCGAGGAAAATGCGAAGCATTGTTCGAGGTTACAGCGCGAGACCGAGGCCGTTCCGCAGACTTAGCGAGAGCGAGCCGACAGGCGAAGGCTGAGCTCTGGCATGCGGAACTTCCTTATGAGAGAATAGAGAGTAAAACAGGAGGTATAAAATGGCAGAACAAACCAAAAAACCGATTAAAATTACCGAGACGATCCTTCGTGACGCGCATCAGTCGCTGATCGCGACCAGAATGTCGACGGAGCAGATGCTGCCGATCGTCGAGAAGCTGGATAAAGTTGGCTATCATTCCGTGGAGTGCTGGGGCGGCGCTACGTTCGACGCGTCCCTGCGTTTCCTGAAGGAAGATCCGTGGGAGAGACTGCGCAAGCTGCGCGACGGCTTCAAGAACACGAAGCTGCAGATGTTGTTCCGCGGACAGAACATTCTAGGTTACCGTCCGTATGCAGATGACGTCGTAGAATACTTCGTACAGAAATCTGTGGCAAACGGCATCGATATCATCCGTATCTTCGACTGCCTGAATGACATTCGCAATCTCCAGACCGCGGTCACGGCTGCGAACAAGGAGAAGGCGCACGCGCAGGTGGCAATGTCCTACACGCTCGGCGACGCGTACACGATGGAGTATTGGGTCGACCTCGCGAAGAGAATTGAGGATATGGGTGCGAATTCGATCTGTATCAAAGATATGGCGGGCCTGCTCGTCCCGTACAAGGCGACTGAGCTCGTGACTGCGCTGAAGGAAGCGGTTTCCCTTCCGATTCAGCTGCACACGCATTATACGTCCGGCGTCGCTTCCATGACCTACCTCAAGGCAGTCGAGGCGGGCGTGGACGTCATCGACACGGCAATGTCTCCGTTCGCGCTTGGCACGTCGCAGCCGGCGACCGAGGTGATGGTGGAGACCTTCAAGGGCACGCCGTACGACACCGGCTTTGATTCCAAGCTGCTCGACGAGATCGCGGACTACTTCCGTCCGATGCGCGACGAGGCGCTGGAGAGCGGTCTGCTCAACCCGAAGAACATGGGCGTCAACATCAAGACGCTGCTGTACCAGGTACCGGGCGGTATGTTGTCCAACCTGACCTCGCAGCTCAAGGATATGCACGCGGAGGACAAGTACTACGATGTGCTTGAGGAAGTCCCGAAGGTGAGAAAGGATCTCGGCGAGCCGCCTCTCGTGACGCCGTCCTCGCAGATCGTCGGCACACAGGCGGTCATGAACGTGATCCAGGGCGAGCGCTACAAGATGGTGACGAAGGAGACGAAGGATATCTTAAGCGGCAAGTATGGCGCTACGGTGAACCCGTTCAATCCGGAAGTCCAGAAGAAGTGCATCGGCGACGCGGAAGTGATCACCTGCCGTCCGGCGGACCTGATCCCGGACGAGCTCGACACGCTGCGCGGCGAGATGGCACAGTGGTCCGAGCAGGAGGAGGATGTTCTGTCCTACGCGCTGTTCCCGCAGGTGGCGACCGATTTCTTCAAGTACCGTCAGGCACAGGAGAAGAAGGTAGACCCGACCGTCGCGGACAACGAGAACAAGGCGTATCCGGTATAATATTTTCGAAAAATGATTTCAGACAGGCGCTCTGCGGCAATGTGCAGGGCGCTTGTTTTGGAATTTGAGGATAGCGATTCTCATTGATTTATGCACAGTTACGGATTATAATTGATTCAACATTCGGTAGTGAGAGGAACAGAACATGAATATTGCGCAGTTGCTTGAGAAAATGATCGACTTTTCGGACGGGAACATTCATGACATTGAGCACTTTATGAAAGTGTGGGCGTACGCCAGGACGATCGGAGAACTGGAAAATCTGGATCGGGACACGCAGTATATTCTCGAGGTAGCCGCTATCACGCACGATATTGCCTGCCCGCTTTGCCGTGAGAAGTATGGCAATACGAACGGAAAATATCAGGAGGAAGAGGGCGGTCCGCTGGTGACTGAATTTTTGGCGGATACGGGGATGACGAAAAACCAGATAGACCGTGTCGCCTATCTGGTGAGCCACCACCATACGCTGCAGAACATAGAAGGACTGGATTACCAGATCCTGATTGAGGCAGATTATCTTGTCAACGCCGCAGAGAGCGGGTACAGCAGGGAGAACATCGAGAACTTTATCAAGAAGACCATGCGGACGGAGAGCGGCAGAAGGATCGCGAAAAGTGTATTCGGCATAGCTTAGTGTCAATGACGAGTGCTCTTAAACGGAGGATGAAGCTGAAATTCCCCTAAACATACCCCTAGGGCACCCCGTAATTCAAATCCCTTTGGGATGGGGAAACAGCTTCGCTGTTTCACAAGGTATGGAAGGAGGAAGACCATATGGCAGATGAGGCGATTTTGAGTAGCAGCAATGCGTATACTATTTTTAAATATGGAAAATATGTGATTCGATTCCGCGCACCGTATTCTTTGGAAAGGTACACACAGATAAAGAAATGGGATGCAGGATATTTGGTCGTCATGGCAAAGTACGCACATAATCAGGAAGCCGAAGAAGAGTATATAGATTTAGTCCCTATATTAGAAAAACTGTATTATGATCCGCAGGATTTTTTGAAACCGATTAAGAAGGTGAGGATTCAATATGATTGATCGTATGAAAGTAGCAGAAAACGCAGGAATGATTATCAACGGTTATGCCTTTACAAAAGAGGGTGAGATTGTGCGGGTTTTAAATCTGAATAATCCAGATATGGCAACTGTTTTTGACAGCAATGGCGAGGTACTCGAGACCAGTATGAATGACATCGAAATTCGGATTGCAAAAGAGTATTTACACAATAATGCAGAATTTCTGGAGGATTGATATGCCAAAGTATTACGACTATATGGTTGCCGGTTATTATTTGTATTTTACATCATTCTGCACGATTGAATGTATGCATGTACATGCCAGCGACAGGGAATTGACAGAATCGAGCTCTGCTAAATTTTTTGTGAAAGCGGATGGGGATACTGTAGTTCAGAACAGAGGTAAGCTAAATGATAGAGAACTCCATAAAATTCAAAAGTTTATAAAAAAGAATTATCAGGAAATGTATTTGAAATGGGCGGCATACAGCACAAATGGATTTTATGGAGAAGAGATAAAATGAGTGGCGAAGATGAGGACAGATACAGATGGACAGGAAAACATGCGTGATCGTCGGGGCGGGCAGCTTCGACGGAATGATGGAAAGACCGGACGAAGGCGATTTGGTGATCGCGGCGGACGGCGGATATACGTATCTGAAGGAAATGGAAATCGAGCCGGATGTGCTGCTCGGTGACTTCGACTCGCTGGAAGTCGCGCCGGAACATCAGCACATCATTCGGCATTCGCCGATCAAGGACGACACGGACATGGCGCTCGCGGCGGCGTACGCGCAGGAGCAAGGCTGCACGCGAATGATGCTCTACGGAGGACTTGGCGGAAGGCTGGATCACACGATCGCGAACCTGCAGCTTCTGATGGGACTGTCGCGCGCGGGCGTGGAGGCATACCTGATCGGCGGCGGCAATGTGATCACAGCGATCACGGACGAGCGGATCTGCTTCGGCGCGCAGGCACAGGGGATGATCTCGGTGTTCTGTCTGAGCGAGCCTGCAAGGGGTGTCTGGGAGCGCGGCCTCAAGTATTCGCTCACCGATATGACGCTCACCTGCGATATCACGCGCGGCGTCAGCAATGAATTCACCGGGCAGGAGAGCTATATCGAGGTGAAGGACGGCACGCTGGTGATCCTGTGGGGGCAGAAGAACGGGCTGCCGGAAGGACGAGAAAGGAAGACAAATCTGCTCGACAAAAGATAGAATATAATTTTTCGTCTTGTATTATGGAGACGACTGTGGTATAGTAGCGTATGAAAACGGGGAGGCCTTGGGCCTGAGAGTAAACCTTACGGTTTTGACCCTTCGAACCTGATACAGATAATGCTGGCGCAGGAAAATAGGAACAGATCGCGGGAACAACTGAGTTCTTGCGGTTCTTGTGAGTATATCAGGCTGTCGGCATTTCTGTCGGCAGCCTTTTTCGCGGTTGGGGCACGGATCGGAAGCCGTGCCAGGAGGAGCAATTATGAAGAACCTTACGAAAGCGGCCCCAATTTTTGTGATCCTGGGTTTGCTGCTTATCTGGGAACTGGCGGTACAGCTGGCGGGGATCCCGCTGTATGTGCTGCCGGCGCCGAGCGACATGCTGACGACGTTTTTTACAGAGCTGCCGGAGCTTTTGCGCCACGCGGGCGTGACGGTGATGGAGGCGCTCGCGGGCATGGCGATCTCGTTTGTGATCGGTATTCTCATGGGCGTCCTGATCGACGCGATGCCGACGTTCAAGAAGAGCATTTATCCGATCCTGGTCGTGACACAGACGGTTCCGGTCATCGTGCTCGCGCCAATCTTTATCATCTACATGGGATTCGGCTACGCGCCGAAGATTCTGACAGTCGTGCTGATGTGCTTCTTCCCGATCGTCGTCAGCTTCAGCGACGGGCTGGGGGAGATGGACGAGGGTTACCTGAATCTCGTCCGCACCTATGGCGGCTCGAAGTTTCAGATTTATCGGATCGTCAAGATCCCGTCGGCGGTCATCTCACTGCTGTCGGGCCTCAAGGTGGCCGCGACCTACAGCATCAGCGGCGCGGTGGTCGGGGAGTGGATCGCCTCGCAGAGCGGGCTCGGCTATTATCTGATCCGGGCAAAGAACGGTTATATGCTGGACAAGGTGTTTGCCTGCGTGCTGATGATCATTCTGCTGAGCCTGATGATGAACGGATTGGTGAAGCTGTTCGGATTTCTCATGCTTCCGGCGCGGAGGAGAAGAACCGCGAGAATCTGAAGAGTCACAGCGATGTAAATCCCGTACGGATTTCCATAGAGCCGGCAGCCGGAGAACATAAGAAAGCTGGCAGCCGGCATAGGCATGTGCATGTAATAGGAATCGAGCGCTCAGATTCATGCGTATGTCGGAAAAGGAAGGCGCGTGAGAATCATGATCAGAAGCGGCTTTCCGCCCGCATGCCCTCGCGGGGAAGAGGAGGGCAGCATGTAAATTGAAAATTGCAGGAGGAGACAGAAATGAACAAGACATGGAAAAAGGGAATTGCCCTTGTGGCGGCGGCATCGATGACGCTTGGCATGGCGGTGCCGGTATCGGCGGACGAGGGCGCAGAACTCAAAAAGGTGACGGTGATCCTGGACTATGTGCCGAACACGAACCATACGGGCATGTATGTGGCGCTGGAGAAGGGTTACTATGAGGAAGAGGGGCTGGACGTGGAGATCATCGAGCCGACCGACGGCGCGACGGCGACGCTCGTGGCGCAGCAGAAGGGCACGTTCGGCGTCAGCTATCAGGAGGATGTGACGATCGCCCTCACGGCGGAGGATCCGCTCCCGATCAAGGCGATCGCGACGATCATCCAGCACAACACTTCCGGTTTCGTGAGCCTCGCGGACAGCGGCATCGAGTCCCCGGCGGATTTTGAGGGCAAGACCTACGCAGGCTGGGGCGGTCCGGGTGAGTCGGCGGTGCTCGAGGCTTGCATGACGCAGGAAGGTAAGGATTTCTCGAAGCTGAACATGGTGATCTCCGACGGCAGCGGTTTCGAGGCGCTCGGCAAGAGCTGCGATCTGATGTGGTTCTTTGAGGCGTGGGACTCTGTGATGGCGGAGATGAACGGCGTGAAGATCAACTATATGGCGTGCCGCGATCTGGACGAGCGTCTGGACTACTACACGCCGATCATCATCGCGAGCAACGCGGTGCTCGAGGAGGATCCGGAGATGGTTTCCGCGTTCCTGCGCGCGACGGAGAAGGGCTATGCGGACACGATCGCAGATCCGGACGCGGCGGCGGAGATTCTTTCCAAGTACGCGCCGAACTACGATCTGGAGATGCTGAAGATCTCGCAGGAGTACCTTGCGGACAAATTCATGGAGGACACGGACGTCTGGGGCATGATGAAGGACGAGGTCTGGGACAACTACAGCGCTTTCCTGCAGGAGTACGGCGTGATCGACGAGGCGATCCCGGCGGCGGAGTGCTATACGAACGAATTCCTGGCTCAGTAAAAAGCAGTCATGCCAGGGAGACCATGGGTTCGCTTTTGTACACTCGCTTGTAGGGATAAGAAAAGAGAGTGAGTTCTGTTCCCGTATTTCGCTGTAATGGAAATAGAAGTTCCGGATTCTGGAGGGTGGATTCAGCAATGAAACTGAGCGTATACGACCTGAATTTCTCTTATACGGATAAAACGATCCTCAGGGATCTCTCCTTCGCGGTGAAGGAGGGCGAGTTTGTCAGCATTCTCGGTCCCTCCGGCTGCGGGAAATCGACGCTTTTGAACGTGCTGGCCGGGATCCTGAAGCCGCAGGGCGGGCAGATATTGATCGACGGCGTGCAGACGGATGGTGTGAACCATCAGTTTGCGTATATGCCACAGAATGATTTGCTGTTCCCATGGCGTACGATCCTTGATAATGTCTGCCTCTACGGCGAAATTCATCATGAGAAGGATGCGGTCAGGGAGCGCGCGCGGGAGCAGATGGCGCGTTTCGGCCTTGAGGGCTGTGAGGACAAGTATCCGTCTGAGCTCTCAGGCGGCATGCGGCAGCGTGCGGCGTTTCTGCGCACGGCGATGTGCGACGCGGATATTTATCTGCTCGACGAGCCGTTCGGGGCGCTGGATGTGATCACGCGCGGCGATATGCAGGACTGGCTGCGGGAGCTCTGCGGCAGTCTGAAGAAGACGATCCTGTTGGTGACGCACGATACGGACGAGGCGATCTATCTCTCCGACCGGATCCTGATCTTCGGTATGCCCGGTGAGGGCATCCGCAGAGAATTTGCCGTTACGGAACAGAACCGTACGCGGGAGTGGCTGTACGAGCAGGGTGAGCTTCGCGCGGAGATCTACCGGGTGATCAAAGAATGAACTGACTGCGGTGCGGATGATTTCTGCACCGCAGATTACAATGGATAAAATGTTATTTTTTAAACATGACAAAATTGCTTGACATTTGTCAAAATATGTAATATTATGAAAACAAAGCCAACAGGCTTATTTATTAATAACTTTTATGTTATTTTTACATCATGACAGACGAGGTGAATAAATGAAACTTGGGAATTTGACTCTGGTTCGAAGCGGGCTGGTTCTCTCGCGGAAGCAGGCTCGGGAACCAGCCGGAATACGTTATCCGCTGCTCAATTTGCGTTCGGTTAATTCCGACGGGTCTATTGACAGGAAGCAGATGGACGTATTTGATGCATCAGAAAAGTTACCGCCGGAATATTTATCCCAGATTGGGGATATCATTGTCCGTCTGAGTCTGCCATATACGGCGGTTCTTATTGATGAAGCCACTGCCGGAGCAGTTGTTTCGTCGAATTTTGCGATTATCCGATGCGGGGACAAGCTCCTGCCGGAATATCTTTTCTGGCTGATTAACACACCGGAAGTAAGGAAGGAAATATACGAAAACAGCAGCAGCAATATGCTGGGAGCAGCCAAAGCGAGATATTTTGCAGAATTTGAAATAGACTTATTGTCGATTGCCGATCAGAGGCGGATTTCCGCGATGAATCTGTTGGCAAAGAGGGAAATGTATTTGCTCCGACAACTGGCGATTGAAAAAGAACGTTACTATAGTTCTATGATATATACTGTATATGAAAAAATGAAGAGAGACAAAGAGAGGTAGTAAAAAATGACAAGTCGCAGTGATGTCCAACGTGTACTATGGAAAGCATGTGACAGTTTTCGCGGGAAAATAGACAGTTCCCGCTACAAGGATTATATTCTGGCGATGCTCTTCGTGAAGTATTTAAGTGATGTTACAAAGGAAAAGCGAGTAATTTATATGAAGCAGTACGATGGCGATGTTCGCCGTGTAGAACGGGCGATGGGAAGGGAGCGGTTTACAATTGACGAAAGCTCTTCCTTCGATTTTTTGTATGAATACAGAAACGACAACGAGATCGGGCAGAAGATTAACGTTGCTTTGTCCCATATCGAGGAACACAACAGTGGTAAGCTTCGCAATGTTTTTCGGGCAATCGATTTTAACTCGCAGGTAGATTTCGGCGACGTGCGGGAGAAGAATGCAACGCTTCGCAATCTGCTGGAAGATTTTCATGAACTGGATATTCGCCCCGGCCAGCTGGATTCATCCGATATTATTGGGGATGCATACGAGTATATGATCGCCAACTTTGCTTCTGACGCAGGAAAAAAGGGCGGAGAATTTTATACTCCTGGTCAGGTGTCTGAATTGATTGCAGAGCTTGTAAAACCAAGGGAAAATGACCGTATTTATGACCCTACGTGCGGGAGCGGAGGCCTGCTGTTGAAAGCGTATAAAAAGGTGCCGAACGGAAAAGTGGCTGTTTACGGACAGGAGTTGAACGCACAGACGTGGGCGCTCTGCACGATGAATATGTTCCTGCATGGAATAGACGACGCTCGCATCTGGCAGGGAGATACGCTTTCTAATCCTCAGAATATTGAGGACGATAAGCTTATGAAATTCCAGGTGGTGGTTGCAAACCCACCTTTCAGCATGGATAAATGGGACAGTGGTTTTCTGTCTAATGTAAGTCACGACTCTGAAGGAAAAAGGAAAGAGAAGATGACCGCGGATCTGGATCCCTGGAAACGGTTTGAATGGGGCGTTCCACCTTCGTCCAAGGGGGATTACGCTTTTGTCCTGCACATGCTTCATAGCCTTGATGCAGAGACAGGCCGGATGGCAGTTGTACTTCCACATGGAGTTTTGTTTCGGGGAGCTGGTGAAGGAAGGATTCGAAAACAGCTGATCGAAATGAACTTGCTGGATGCAGTGATCGGACTTCCTGCAAATCTGTTTTATGGAACCGGTATTCCGGCCTGTATTCTTGTCTTCAGGAAGAATCGCACACGTGACGACGTCTTGTTTATTGACGCGTCAGGAGAAGGCAACTACAAAAAAGGAAAAAATCAGAACATTCTGCGTGACAGTGATATCCAGAGGATCGTCAGTACCTACGAAGCGAGAAAAGAAAAAGTAGATAAGTACAGCTATCGGGCTACGCGCGATGAGATTCGCCAAAATGACTATAATCTGAACATTCCCCGTTATGTGGACACTTATGAGGAAGAGGAGTTGCCGGATATCGACGAAATAAGAAGAAATATCGCTGACATAGAGGCTGAACTTACACAGGTGCAGGCGCAGATGGCAAAGTATCTGGGGGAACTGGGTTTATGAATAATGAACTGGCTGATACCGGAAAAATTCTGATCTACCAGAATGAAAAGGGCGATACGAAAATAGACGTATATTTTGACGGTGAGACAGTATGGATGCCGCAGAGGACTATGGCGGAGCTGTATCAGGTAAATGTCCGAACAATCAACGAACATATTATTGACATCTATACAGACGGCGAATTGAACGAAGACCGAACTATCCGGAATTTCCGGATAGTTCAATCAGAAGGGAAACGACGAGTAAGCAGGGAAATCAAGCATTATAATCTTGATATGATTCTCGCTGTCGGTTATCGTGTCCGCAGCAATGTAGGTATTCATTTTCGAAAATGGGCGAGCGGTATTCTGACGGAATATATGAAAAAAGGATTCGTGCTTAACGACGAACGGTTGAAAAATCCGAAAGAATTCGGGGCGGATTATTTTGATGAACTGCTGGAACGAATTCGCGATATTCGGGCCAGTGAGAAAAGAGTATATCAGAAAGTAAAGGATATTTTTGCCCTGTCAGTGGATTATGACAGCAAAAGTAATGCCGCGCAGCTGTTTTTCAAGACTGTGCAGAACAAGCTGGAATATGCTGCGACGGGGTATACCGCAGCCGAAATGATCGCAGCCAGAGCGGATTCTTCCAAGGATAACATGGGACTTACTGCTTTTAAGGGAACAAAGGTCCGCAGAAATGATGTAATTGTAGCGAAGAACTATATGACTCAGGAGGAGCTCAGCACGCTGAATCTGATCGTGAATATGTATCTTGATTACGCGGAGCTGCAGGCCAAACAGCGTCAGGTTATGCATATGGCTGACTGGGAGGACAAACTGAACCAATTTCTGCGGTTTAACGGCCGGGAGGTACTGGAGAACTTTGGCACAGTGCAGCGTGAGGTCGCAGAAACACTTGCGATGGCAGAATATGAAAAGTATGATGCACATCGCAGAAGCATGGAAATTACAGATATAGATGAACTGACAGAAGAAGTAAGGCGATTAAAAGGGTAAATATATGAGCGTGAAGCCTTGGAGGGAACATGGAGAAAGTGATTGCATATAGAATACAACAGATTCGGCGTGGAGAAGTGCCGGAAGGATACAGAAAAACTCAATGGGGAGTTGCCCCATTAACGTGGTCTCGGCAGACAATAGGCGAATTGTGCAAGATCAGCTCCGGCAGTACGCCAAGTCGTAACAATCCCAATTATTATACGGGTGATATTTTATGGGTTACAAGCGGGGAATTAAAATCAAAGTATTTGCTTGATACGTTGGAGAAAATATCGAGTGATGCAGTGACAGTAGGCAAACTGACTCTGTATGATCCAGGGACAGTCGTGATCGCTATTTATGGTCTTGAGGCAGAAGGCGTGAGAGGAACGGCTTCCATTATTGCACAGAGATGTACAATAAGTCAGGCATGCATGGCATTTACCCGGTTCAGGTCTGTACTCAACGAATTTTTTTATTATTGGTATATGCTAAACGGACAAAAAATTGGTACTCGTTTTGCGCAAGGTACAAAGCAACAGAATCTCAGTTCAGAGATTGTCGCAGCTTTTCCAGTCGATTTTCCAGAACTGGAGGAACAACAAAGAATTGTTGAAATTCTTGTTACCCAGGACAAGATGATAGAGCTTCAGCAGCGAAAACTTGATGAGATAAAAAAGCTGAAAAAGGCGTATCTGGGGAAGATGTTCCCGAAACGCGGCAGCAATGTACCGGAGATACGGTTCCGTGAATTTTCCAATCCTTGGGAACAGCGTAAGGTTGGAGATGTGCTAAATGAAAGTCGTGATATAGGACATTCGGGGGACATCGCGAAAAAGCTGACAGTTAAATTATGGGGCAAAGGAGTATATGCAAAAAATGATAAGGGTAGTGTGGCAACTCAATATTTTACACGCCATGCTGGGCAATTTATATACAGTAAACTTGACTTCTTAAATTCAGCTTTTGGTGTTGTACCCAAAGAACTTGAAAATTACGAAAGTACAGCTGATTTGCCCGCCTTCGATTGTATTGGCATAAACCCATATTTTATGTTTTATAGAGCAATTCAACCGAGTTTTTATTTAGCTAATGGTATGATTGCTGATGGAAGCAGGAAAGCAAAGCGAGTACACGGTGAAACTTTTTTAGATATGCCTTTGGCTTTACCGACTACAGAAGAACAGAATAAAATTGTAAACTGTTTTACTCAGTTTGACAACCTCATCACCCTTCACCAGCGTAAGCTGGATGAGATGAAGAAATTGAAAAAGACGTTGATAAAGCTCTTGATGACGGGAATCGTGAGAGTGAAGTCCTGAACCGGGTTACAGGGGCATTTTTACAAAGGAGAAAATCTATGAATAAAGATATGTATCTGGAAAGCAACGCCAGTAAGCGTCCGGCGCTCAGACTCTTGCAGGATATGGGTTATACTTATCTGTCTCCGGAAGACTGTGAAAAACAGCGCGGGAGCAGGTACCATGTTTTGCTGAAGGATATTTTGCGGGGACAGCTTCGCCGGCTTAACAGGTATTCCTACGCCGGAGTTGAAAATGAGTTTTCTTTGTCGAATATAGAGCGTGCGATGGAGGATCTTGATGAGTCGTTGACTGACGGGCTTGTGACTACGAATGAGAAAATCTACGATGCACTGTTACTTGGCAAAAGTTATCCGGAAATTGTCGGCGACGGCAAAACACTCAGCTTTAATCTGAAATATATTGACTGGGAACATCCGAAAAATAATCTGCTCTATGTGACGGAGGAGTTCGCGGTAGACAGTCTTGACAAGCGGCATAATGCTCGTTCGGATCTGGTATTGTTTATCAATGGGATTCCTTTTGCTGTAATTGAATGTAAGGCTCCTCAGATTCCTGTCGATCAGGCAGTGGAACAGATGATTCGAAATCAGCAGGCGGAATACATTCCACAGCTTTTCAAGTTTGCCCAGATTGTAATGGCGTCGAATAGAAATGTCGTAAAGTATGCGACAGCGGGCACACAGAAAAAGTTCTGGAGCATTTGGAAAGAGCAGGATCACGGGTGGTTAAGGACAAAACTGGATTCTCTGGTTTTAGATCGTCTGCCGACCGAACAGGACAGAAATATCATCGCATTATTCAGCCCGGAACGTATTTACGAATTGATGCGGTATTTTATTCTGTTTGACGCGAATGTGAAAAAGGTATGCCGGTACCAGCAGTTCTTTGCGGTAAAAGAGATCATAAAGACAATTGCCGAGACGGATGAGAGGGGCAACCGCCAAAGCGGAGTGATATGGCATAGTCAGGGAAGCGGAAAGAGCCTGACAATGGTTATGCTGGCAAAATATATCCTGTTAGAGCTTGCTTCGGATCATCCGCGAGTGGTCATCGTCACAGACCGCAAGGAACTGGACAGGCAGATCTCGGCGACTTTTGCGCATACACGACTGAAGCCGGTTCGGGCGACCAGCGGTCGTCATCTTGTTGAACTGATCAACAGTGAGAAAGTGGATGTGATTACCAGCGTCATCAACAAATTTCAGGCAGCGGAAAAGCAGGAAGCGAAAAATCCCTCCCGCAATCTTTTTGTCCTGGTGGATGAAAGTCATCGTTCAAATAACGGGCTTATGTCGGTTGAGATGCGCAACGTATTCCCAAACGCCTGCTATATAGGGTTTACAGGCACACCGTTGATGAAGCGTGAAAAGAATACGATGTCCCGGTTTGGAAAATTGATCCATAAATATACGATCAGGGACGGCGTGGAGGATCATGCGATTGTCCCGTTGATTTATGAGGGCCGCTTCGTGGATCAGAAAGTAGACGAGGAGAATATTGATCTGTGGTTTCGGCAGACAACCAAACGTTTGACAGATGCGCAAAAGGAGGATCTCCGAAGAAAATGGAGCAGCATTCGCCGACTGACGTCGACAGATGCGCGTATCAAGAGGATTGCTCTGGATATCAACGAACATTTCATTGAAGGATACAAGAATACCGGATTTAAGGCGATGCTCGCGACAAATTACAAGCGGGATGCGGTACGCTATCTGGACTGTTTTGAACGGTTTGGGGACTTGAACTGTGCGGTTGTGATCTCTCCTCCAGACATGCGGGAGAGCGTTGACGATATGGACGAAGGCACAGACGATCTGGTTATTGCGTACTGGGATAAAATGATGAGACAGTACAGCTCCGCAGATCGCTATGAAGAGGCAATGAAAAATAAATTCTGCGATGGCGAGATTGACATTCTGATTGTGTGCAGTAAGCTTCTCACGGGCTTTGACGCCCCGATCTGTCAGGTTTTGTACATTGATAAGGAACTGAAAGAACATGCGCTTTTGCAGGCAATTGCAAGGACGAATCGTCTGTACGAAGGCAAGGACTATGGCATGATCGTGGATTACCGGGGATTGATTGAGAATCTTGATATCGCGGTGGATATGTATAGCGGAGCAGGACTGGAGAACTTCGACGGCGGTGACCTCAAAGGGGTTGTTACAGATGTGATAACTGCCGTTGGAGACCTTCGAAATGCATATACTCAGTTGACGGATCTGTTTGTGACAATTCCGGATACCGATGATTCTGAGGCAGTGGAGGTATTGCTGGCAGATGATGGGATCCGGAAAGATTTCTACGATCGGGTATGCGTTTATGGGCGTGCGCTGAACCTTGTGCTGAATGCCGAGCAGGCATACAATGCGCTTCCAAAAGACGAACGAAAGAAGTATCAGGATATGTTTGCCTATTTTTCCAAAGTCCGCCGCAGTGTAAAAATCCGATATTGCGACGCGATTGATAACAGGGAATATGAGAAACAGATGCAGAACCTGCTCGATACGCATCTCTCGGTTGCAGGCTTGAAGCAGATTACCAGTCCGGTTGATATTCTCAACAAAGACGACTTTGAGAAGGAGTTGGGAGAGCTGGGCTCGCTGCGCGCGAAAGCGGACGCCATAGTAAGCAGACTCATTAAAAGCATCAGCGAAAGGCGAAATGAAAATCCAGCTTATTATGACAGCTTCTCAAAACGCATTAAAGAGGTGCTTGACCTTTATAAGGAAAAAGTCATTTCTGAAGCGGAGCGTTTTGCAAAATTGAAATCTATTATGGAGGATTATTGTGCCGGGAGGAGTACGGTAAATTATCCGGACAGAATTCGGGAAAATGTTCATGCGCAGGCTTTTTACGGCGTCTTAATTCCGATTTTCGAAGAAGTGGAGAGCGACATAATTACGCCTGATTTTGTTGCAGAAATAGCAGAAGAAATTATGAAAATTGTAGCAATGCACAGCCAAGTGGATTGGACGAATAACGAAACGATTCATGATCGAATTTCCCAGGATATCGACGACCTCTTTTACGAGTATGAGAAGAAACGGGGTCTGAAATTGTCTTTTGACTTGGTTGATAAAATCATAGACAATGTGAAAGCCGTTGCACTCAGGAGATTTTAATCGTATGGAAAATGTTGTCAGAACCGTTCCTTCTAATGGTGGTGAGATCAGATATTATCTGGAACGAAAATCGGTAAAGAACCTGAACCTGAGGATTTGCAGAGACGGCGGGGTTTTTGTGTCTGCCGGTTTTGATGTATCGGTTCTTGAGATTGATGAGTTTGTTCGCAGGAAAGACAAATATATACAAAAGGCTGTCAAAAGATTTGAGGAAATGGCCCGGTATCAATCTCAGCCGAAAAAATATGTCAGCGGCGAAACGTTTTATATACAAGGGCGCGCGCTCCGGCTCAGAGTTCTGAAGGATATCCGGGATTCTGTCACGTCAGATGGGGTATATATTATTCTGGCCGTCAAGGAAACTGATAATACGTTAAAAAAACAAAAGATGGTGCAGCAATTCCTTGATCAGCAATGTAAAACAGTTTTTGGTGAAATAGTAGAAGAATTGTATCCAGTATTCCGGAAATACGGGGTGGGAGTACCTTCGCTGCATATCAGGGATATGGATACTCGTTGGGGAACCTGTCTGAAGAAGAAAGGGATCATTACGCTTAATAAACGTCTTCTTCAAGCTCCGAGAAACTGTATTGAATATGTGGTTATGCATGAATATTGCCATTTTCTCTATCCTAATCACTCGAAACAATTTTACAGTTTCCTCTCCGTGCTGATGCCGGATTGGAGAGAGAGGAAACAAACGCTAGAGAAATTACCGTACGTGGTTTATGGGTCGATTTAAATACATACAAAAGAGATAAGGATCAACACGATGGAAAACGGAAAAGTTCAATCTGATTCTTCTGAAATCTATGATGTACAGGACAAGAAAAAGGACTGTATAGGCATGCTGGATATGCACGCGCATTTGCTCTGCCTGTCGGAGGAATATCGGGGGAGATTGACAGAGCAGGAAATGCTTGCGCTCGCCGGGCAGGAGCTTGAGGCGCGTCGGGCAAACGGGATCGATACCGTGTTCAGCTGCGGGACGCCGCGGGAGTGGGAATTCATGCGGCAGTGCCTTGCGCAAAGCGAAACAGCGAAACAAAATGGGAATTTCACGCTCAGCTTCGGCATTCACCCATGGTACAGCGACCGCTTTGATCCGAGGGACTGCCGGGAATATTTTCAGGCTTGCCCGATCATCGGGGAGATCGGCATGGATTCCGTCTGGTGCGAGATTCCGCTCGATGTGCAGAGGCGCGCATTTGCGCAGCAGCTTGAGATTGCGGCGGAGCTCGGGAAACCGGTTGTCCTGCACACGAAGGGGCAGGAGAGCCAGATTGCGGAGATGATCCGCGACTTTCCGGGAAAGGTTTGCGTGCACTGGTATTCCGGCAGCGAGGCGGATTTTGAAAAGTTTCTCGAAGCCGGCTGTTATTTCACGCTGGGGCCGGACCTGGCGGAGAGGTATGCTTCGCAAGAAGATACAGAGCTCTGGAGCGAAAGAACAGCTGCGTCTTTGGCGGGACAGGATGCGATGGCTTACAGCACCGCTTTGTATCGCCGTATGTTGCGCGAGATCCCGGCAGAGCGGCTGTTTCTGGAGACGGACGGTCTCTCTTCGATTGCATGGATGCGTGGGCAGGAGATGGGAGCAGTATCCTTCAGAGATATTCCGGCAGTGCTGGAAAAGAATCTGAAATTTGTCGCGAAGGAAAAACAGATGCAGCCGGGACAGCTGCGAGCTTGCCTGAAAGAGAATTTTCACGAATTAACTAGTTGACAGAAGGATCATATGCGGGATATACTTTGTATATACATGGAGGTAGAATGAAAGAGCAGTATCAGAAAAAATCATATACGCTGTTCTGGGCGTGGCTTGCCCTGCTGGTGGCTGTGGTTCTTTTTTACATATACGGAGGGCGGCGGTATTTTCCGGTGATCGGACCGGGCAAAAATCTGGGTATTATCGTGCTCGTGTTTTTGGACCTGCTCTTTGTGTTGATGCTGGCGACGCAGAGCGTCTACTGGATCAGCGGCGTTACCTATGAAAAGGCGGCGGAAGCCGGCGCGGGCGCAAGGAGACGCTTCGCGCTGTGGCACCTGGTGATCTTCCTTGTGGCGACGGCCTTGTTTTTGGTTTACTGCTTCGGGATGAAGGGAGTCTTGGTGCCGGATCAGACCAGGGACGCGCTTGTCGCGGGCGGAGCGGTCTGTGCGGCGGTGGTCGCAAGTTCGCGGGTGCGGCTGTAAAAGATATGAGCGTAGCAGGACAGAATTAAGATATGCTTCGATGACAGGATAGAGAGTGATAAAATAGAAAATAGCTGAGTGGAGAATGACTGGATAAAGAGGTCTTTGGATCACACAAGCGTCTCGTCGACAGAGCTTGATGGATCCAAAGATTTTTTTGTGTTTTTTCGCTTGACAAAACAATATTCTTGGTGCTATGGTTAATTACATAAGTAATGAACCAATAAACCGAACCAAAAGATTATTTTCACAGAAAATCGTGGAGAAGACGAAGAGGTGAAGGAAGTGAGAGCGAGTGAATGAGATCCTGACACAGGAAAAGTCGATCTATATCCAGATCCGCGAGATGATCGAGAACGACATCCTTCGTGACATCCTGTTGGAGGAGGAGCGTGTCCCGAGCACGAACGAGTTGGCGAAGCTCTACGCGATCAACCCGGCCACGGCCGCGAAGGGCGTCAACCTTCTGGTGGATGAGGGCATTCTCTACAAGAAACGGGGAATCGGGATGTTTGTGGCGACGGGCGCGAAGCGCCAGATTACGGAGAAGCGGAAGAAGCATTTCTATGAGGACTATGTGAAGAGTCTGCTGGCGGAGGCAAAAAGCCTGGGAATCAGCAGACAGGAGCTGATCGCGATGATCGGACAGGATAAAGAGAAGTGAGAAAGGATAGCGAAGATGAGTAAATTGACGGCAAAGGGAATCGTGAAAACATATGGAAACAAGGACGTGCTGCACGGCGTCGATCTGGAGCTGGAGTCCGGGAAGATCTACGGGCTGATCGGGCGAAACGGAGCGGGTAAGACGACGCTTTTGTCGATCCTGACGGCGCAGAACCCGGCGACGAGGGGCACGGTAGAGCTCGATGGAGTGCCGGTGTGGGAGAATCCGAGGGCGCTGGAGCACTTCTGTTTTTCGCGGGAGCTGAGCCAGACGGGTACAAGCGGCGCGGGCGCGATGAAGGTGAAGGCGTATCTGGAGATCGCGGCGACCTATTACGCGCACTGGGATCAGGAGATGGCGGATCGTCTGATACAGGAATTCGGGATCGAGAAAAAGAAGCGGATCAACAAGCTCTCCAAGGGCATGGTTTCGATGGTGGCGATCATTGTGGCGCTGGCGAGCAAAGCGGAGTTCACTTTTCTCGACGAGCCGGTCGCGGGGCTGGACGTGATCGCGCGCGAGCGTTTTTACCAGATTCTGTTGGAAGAGTTCACGCAGACCGGGCGAACCTTCGTCGTCTCGACGCACATCATCGAGGAGGCGGCGGATGTATTTGAAGAGGTCATCATCCTCGATGAGGGACAGATCCTCCTGAAGGAGAACACACAGGAGCTGCTGGAGCGGGCGTACCACGTAAGCGGACACGAGGAAGAGGTGGACGCGGCGACAAAAGGGCTCGAGGTTCACCATGAGGAGAGGTTGGGCCGCAGCAAGGGCGTCGCGGTGCTGCTGTCCCCGGGACAGATGCTGCCGCAGGGATATGACGTGAGCGTTCAGAAACTCAGCCTTCAGAAACTGTTCGTAGCGCTTTGCGGGGAGGAACACGTATGAGGATGGGGATGAAAAAAGTAAAGCTGTGGAGTTCGGCGCCGATCACTTATGTGGTCATCGAGACCGCGATCACACTGGGGATGATTTTGCTGACTGGGCTGCCGGGAGGGGTGCGCTCAGGTTTTTGGCTGACAATGCTGTTCCAGTTTTGCACGATGCTCCTGCTTTCGGGGGTGCTGATACAGATCATGTCCGGAGTCGGGTTGTTCCAGGTCTACTTTTCGGTGCTGCTTTCCATGGGGAGCACCAGAAAGGAGATCATTCGCACCCTTTTTCTGAGCCAGAGCGCGACCGCATTGCTTACGTCTTTGCTTGCAGGGCTTGCATGGGGAATTGGTCGCTATGTGGAAAATGACCCGCCGCAGGAGGAACTGTTCGGACTCGGACTGCTGTGGTTTTTCTTGATAGCGTTTGGAATACAGTTGCTTGGGGCGGCGTTCGGCACTGCGCTCGGGGCGGTGACTCTTCGCTGGAGAACCGTGGGCGCGGTGGCAATGATGCTCATAAGCGCGCTGATCGGCGGCATGATCGGTTGGAGCCTTATTTCGACCGATCGTTCGGAAACAGGATTTCTGATGGCATTTCTGAGGACTCACATAGGAACAGAGCTGCTCATGCCGCTTGTTTGCACGGGAATGTTTGTGATAGGGCTTGTGACGGATCTATGCGCTGCGGGGTTCGCGCGTTTCCTCACACGGAAGAGCGAAGCGCGGGTGTAGAAAGAGAGCAATGGGAGGGAAGCAGGGTATGTGGAAAGCAATAAAACGGCAGATCTATGTGCAGAGGGAAATCTATGCTGTGATCGCGGGGATCATGCTTGGGTGCTGGGTGTTGGGTGCTGCGGCGCTTGCAATCGCGATGCACTTTATAAAAGAAAAGGCCTATTTTCCGCTTGGGGCGAGCTGCGCGCTCTTGGCTATAGGAGTCATGATGCTGTTTTTCGTGTTCGGGGAAGTGGTCGTCTATTTCAATGTTGAGCTGTCGATGGGCTCGTCACGGAAAGAGTTTTTTGTGTCGTATCTTGTGATGACTCTGTTAGCGGTAGTGGAGATTTTTGCGCTGACGGCGGTGCTGTGCACGGCGGAGGAAGCACTGAACCGGGTACAGAGTGCAGGCGGCGAGATGATAAAACTGCTGCCTGAGCTGATTCGGATCGGAGTTCCGATCGTTGTGTTGCTGGTGATCGTGGCAGGCCTTGTCGGCGCGCTTTTCCTGTACTTTGGCAGACCTGTTCTCGTGGCGGCCTGGATTGCGTGGATGTTCCTTTGTATCGGCGTTCCGCGGATACACGACGCGGCGGAGGAGACTCCGGGTTCCTTCTGGGGCAGGATCGGGAACGCGGTTGGACGGCTGATCGGCGGCATCCCGGGCTATCTGCAGTGGGGGCTATTCGTCGCGCTCTGCGCGGCGGGAATCGCAGGAACATGGGCGATTCTGCGGAGGCAGCAGGCGAGTGTATAGAATGGGGCTCCGCCTCTTTTTATTTGAAAAATTGTTGACATTCTGCATACAATAGCGTACAATGACAATACAAATGAATGCTGCAAAGGAGTGAAAAATATGGCATCCAATGTATTGCAGGTAAGGGTAGACGAAAAACTTCGTGCGAAGGCAGCGGCGATTTATGAAGAGCTGGGGATTGACCTACAGACTGCCGTGCGGATTTTTCTGAAACGATCCGTGATGGTAAACGGGCTGCCGTTTGGCATGACACTCGGGGAGCGTCAGGATATGTCAGCCATCGAGGGAATCCGGGCGATCCAGAGCATGAGAGAGTCGGCGGAAAAGATTGGTCTTTCTGAGATGAGCCTCGACGAGATCAATGAGGAAATCGCCGCGTCCAGAAAAGAGCGCCGTGTGCGAAAAGCGAGGTGTGTGGAATAAGCGATATGAGATATTATGCTGTTCTGGATACGAACGTATTAGTTTCCGCTCTTCTTGCGGGAAAATCTGTTCCCGCCCCAGTTTTGGACGAAGCCATTGCTGGAAGGATTGTGCCGCTATACGATGACGAAATTATAGTGGAATATGCATCGTAACGCCGAAGGAGATGATCGAGATTATCAAATCTGGGGCGGAGGAACGATACGAAAAATAGGAAGAACTGAAAACGCATCCGTTTATTGGAACCGTCTGAAAATGGTGGTTCCTTTCTTTTTGGAGGTACAAGATGAAACAAGGTGTAAGGTGAAACAAAAGCGAAATGCTTATTCGACTAACCTTATAATATCTCCCGGTGTACAGTCTAAGACAAAGCAGATTCGTGCGAGAACGTCCGCGTCGATTTTTTCTACATGTCCCTGATACCATTTATCAATCACTTCAAAACGTGTATTGATGGCACGTGCCAGAGCATTTCTGGTAATCTGCTTTTTATCCATGTATTTTTTGATATTTATTTCTATATGTCCATAATCCTTTGGAGTAAAAAGTGTTTTTTCCATAATAAGATCACCCCTATATATATCCTATCTGAAAAGTAACATCTTGACGAATCGCCTATATACAGTTACTATATACATAGATACTATGTTTGATACATAACGCGATATCGGGCCTTCATAACTTGAAGGGAGAGATATAGATCTATGGAAACGACATTTAAGAATACAAGTATTATCCTTCCGGCGATCAATGAGACATTTTCTTTTGAACAGACAGTTAATGTTATTCTGCGGACCTGCAGCAGGCAGGACCTGTGTGAGCTGATCGCAGTCGTCTGTGAACGGACGACAGAAGAATGCCTGGCAGCTATTGAAAGAGCAAAGGACAGGTGCAGGACGGAGGAGATCCCATTCACTGTCCTCTGGCAGAAACGTCCGTATGCGGGAGGGGCTTACCAGGATGCCATCGATATATGCCGGGGCTCACATCTGGTCATCATGTCGACGGATCTCGAGACAGACCCCTATGCGGTCCATGAGCTGATCGAGGAAGAGAAGAAACATCCGGGAGACATCACCACGGCCTCCCGCTGGCTGCAGGGCGGCTCCTTCAGCGGGTACGACAGGAAGAAAGAGATCCTGAACTTCATCTTCCAGCATATGTTTTCTTTGTATTACGGCGTAAAGATGTCGGACATGACTTACGGGTTCCGTATCTTCCCAACGGAGCTGATGCAGCGTATCGCCTGGGAAGAGCTGCGGCATCCGTTCTTTATTGAGACGGCCCTGAAACCGGTACGGCTGGGCGTGGAGATGCATGAGATCCCGACGAAGTGGGCAGCGCGGGAGGAAGGGGAGTCGCAGAACACTTTTCTACAGACGTTCGCGTACCTGAGACCGGCGGTAAAGATCCGTTTTTACCGGCGGGAGAGGATCCTGAAGCAGGGAAAGGGAGAGACAGAGGAAAGCGAGGAGAGAGGGAGATGAGAGGTTTATCATCTGGCGACATCGTAAAGATGGTTCAGACCGCGATCGAGGACTGGCATGAAGAAAGTGTGGGCCGCGGAGCGGATTATGAGATCGTGACGGACGAGATCCGCAGGATCCGGCCGCTGAACGTCCACCGGGACGACATGGGGCAGGTGATCAGGGAGCTTGCCGCCACCAACACGGAGATGTGGCATGAGGAGGACAAAGTGCGGAGCATGGAGGACGCGGTGGTCCTGAAGGCGATCCGCAACATCAACCCGCTGAACCAGCACAGGAACGACCTGATCGAGGAGATTGACGAGATCGTGCTGGACCAGGTACAGAAGGCAGCAGGGAGGAGATAGGCGATGGAGACGGTAGGGAGCCTGATCGACAAGCTGAGCATCAATGAGCTGAAGATCTACCATATGAAAGAACAGAACGCCAGGGATGACGTGGATACGGAGTTCCACAGGGACTGCCAGGGGAGGCTGGAGATCCTGGAGGCGCAGAGGGAGGACCTGCGCGCAGAGCTGCAGGAACTGATGGACGATGTGGCAGCCGGGCGGAGACAGCTGAGACTGTACCGGCAGATGAAGATGTACAACGAGAAAAGATACAGGGACTGAGGGACAACGGGAGATGACAGACTACATCATCGTCCAGGCGGGCGGCAAGGGGACCCGCATGGAGCAGCTGACGAAGAACAAGCCGAAGGCACTGGTGCCGGTGGACAACCTGCCGATGCTGTTCCACCTGTTCCGGAAATATCCGGATAAGAAGTTCATCGTCATCGGCGACTACAAATATGACGTATTGGAGCGTTACCTGGCGGCGTTTGCCACAGTGGATTACCGGATGGTGAACGCGGGAGGGCACAGCGGGACCTGTGCGGGACTCGGAGAGGCAGTATCGCTGGTGCCGGAAGGGGAACGTTTCCTGCTGATTTGGTGTGACCTCGTCCTGCCAGGGGATTATGAACTGCCGGAGACGGAAGGAAATGTCATAGGCATATCGAAGGATTTTCCCTGCCGCTGGAAGTATGAGGCAGGAAGGTTTGAGGAAGAGCGGAGCTCGGAGCATGGGGTGGCCGGACATTTTATCTTCCGTGACCGGTCGTGCCTTGACAGGGTCCCGGAAGACGGTGAGTTTGTCCGCTGGCTGCAGGGGCAGGATATCCGGTTTGAGGAACAGCCGCTGTACAGGACCCATGAGTATGGCCTGTTCTCCGAGTGGGACAGGCTCCCGAAGCTGCGCTGCAGGCCGTTCAACCGGACGTGGACGGAAGACGGGCGGTTCTATAAGGAGCCGGTCGACGAACAGGGACGTGCCCTGGCTGCAATGGAGACCGCATGGTACAAAAAGATACAGGGGCAGGATATCGTGAATACCCCTGCGGTCTACAGCTACAGCCCGCTCTGCATGGAGCTCGTGCAGGGAAGAAATATCTATGAGTATGACGGCCTGCCGTATGAAGAGAAGAAGGGTATCCTGTCCCAGGCCATAGGCTGCCTGCGGAAGGTGCATGCGGCAGGCTCCATCCCTGCCGACAGGGACAGCTTTTATGAAGCGTACATCGGCAAGACCTTTGACCGTCTGGAGAAAGTGAGGAAGCTGGTGCCGTTTGCGGGGGACGCCACGGTGACGGTCAACGGGCGCGAGTGCCGCAACATCTTCTTCCACAGGGAGGAGGTGGAGTCCCTTGTCATGAACTATCTCCCAGGGGAGTTCCGGCTGATCCATGGGGACTGCACGTTCAGCAACCTGATGCTCACGCAGGACGGCAGGCCGGTGCTGATCGACCCCCGGGGCTATTTCGGGAATACAGAGCTCTACGGGGATGCCGCCTATGACTGGGCGAAGTTATACTACTCCATCGTGGGGAACTATGACCGGTTCAACCTGAAGCATTTCCGCCTGGACATAAGCGGGGATGGCGTGTGGCTGGAGATCGAGCCGAACGGCTGGGAGGATATGGAGGAAGAGTTCTTCCAGCTGCTGGACGGAGAGGTGACACCTGCGCAGATGCACATCCTGCACGCGCTGATCTGGCTCTCGCTCACCACCTACGCGTGGGAGGATTATGATTCCATTTGCGGGGCGTTCTACAACGGGCTGTACTATCTGGAGGAGGCATTGTCGGATGACAGCGCATTCTCTTATTTTGAGAGAAATGACACGATCATAGAGGACGCCCTGAAGTCCATCTCGAGGACGAGCCTGGAGGGGCTGATCTCTGCATGCGAGGAAACACTGCGCTCCGGGCACAGGGTGGTAGCATCGGGCCTGGGGAAGAACGTGCCGATCTGTGACAAGTTCGTGGGGAC
>CANQRR010000026.1 GCA_947626285.1 uncultured Lachnospiraceae bacterium | reverse complement strand
GAGCCCTCTATACGCACAAAAAGAATAAGCCTAATCCCCTGTATATCTAGGGCATAGGCTTATTATACGAGAGGAGTACACAAATGGATGATCTGGAAAAATATAGGGAAAAGCAGATGCTTGATTCGGAATTTCGAGCAGAACATGAAGCAACACGCGTTGAATTTGAAGTTACCAGGGCATTGATCGCAGCGAGAACGGAATCCCATATGACGCAGAAAGAACTTGCAACACGGACAGGGATACGCCAGTCAAATATCAGCAGGATTGAAAACGGCACATGCAGTCCTACCATCGCCACCTTACAGACATTGGCAGAAGGACTTGGGAAGAAACTGATGATAAGGTTTTACTGAGAAAGGATTTAATCCTGAGCAGCAACACGGTGATCGATAACATTTTTTATCTGGACCGTGCGAAAGAGAAAGAGGATTTCCTGCGCGCGGTGGAGGAAATGATGGATCGGGTAGCGGAGCTGCCGGCGGAAGAGAAAAACCTGTTGGAGACCTGGTTTGCCCATGTCCTGGAAGGGAAATTTGGAGAGAAAGAGCAGGCGTTCATCCGGGAATGTTTCCAGAAGGGAGAGAAGAAGATGATCAGTGGCTTTGAGCAGATTGTGATCGAAGAAAGAGAGAATGCGAAACAGGAAGGACTGGAGCAAGGAGCATCATCTGAGAGGGATCATGGAATTCAGGTTCTGGTAGAATCCTGCAGGGAATTTGGGCAGACAGAAGAATCAGCTGTGAGAAAACTCAAGGAAAAATACCTGCTTTCTACAGAGCAGGCACAGGCTTATGTAAAGCGGTACTGGACGGCAGACTGATTCCCATTATAAAGTTTTTTTAAGTCCTCGCTCCGGCTGAGAAACAGCCGGGTGAGGGCTTTTTGCATGATGTCACGCCATCCCTTTTGTCTTGTCGGTGCAGGCTTTCATGCCGGCGAGGATCGCATGGCGGAAGCCGGCTTCTTCGAGCGCGGCGACGGCCTCGATCGTGGTGCCGGCGGGGGAGCAGACCATGTCTTTGAGTTCGCCGGGATGTTTGCTGGTCTCGAGCACCATCTTCGCGCTGCCGAGCACGGACTGTGCCGCCAGACGGTAGGCCTGCGCGCGCGGGATGCCGTCGCGGACCGCACCGTCCGCCATGGCCTCGATCATCATGAAAACGTAGGCGGGTGAGCTGCCGCTAACCGAGACGACGGCGTCGAGCAGACGTTCCGGCATGACTTCAGACGTGCCGCAGGCGTTGAAAAGCGACAGAACTTTCTGGAGCTCTTTTTTCGTGACGTTGTCGGAGGGGCATACGGCGGTGACGCCTTCGCCGACCATAGCCGGAGTGTTCGGCATCGTGCGGACCAGCTTGATCTTCCTGCCGAACCAGCCGGTGATCGTGTCGATCGACTTGCCGGGGGCGATGGAGACGACGATCTGGCGCTCTTTGACGCAGTCGCTGATCTCGCGGATGACCTCCTCATAGAACTGCGGTTTGATTGCGAGGAAGACGATCTCAGCCCCGGCGACTTCGCGGTTGCTGCGCGTCGTCTGCACGCCATAGGTCTCTGCCGCCCGCGCGAGCGTTTCCTGATGCAGGGCGGAGACGATGATCTGATCCGCAGGGACCAGTTTTTTCTTTAAGATGCCGCCGATGATGGCGCTCGCCATATTTCCGCAGCCGATAAAACCAAGTTTCATAACCGATTACGTCCTTTCTTTTACGATCGTATTTTTGATATTCTATCAGACAAAGTGCAATTCAAAAAACTGCTTATGCAGATCCATAAATTCATTATAGTCGTTCTGTTCGTTTTGTCCACGAGTAAAAGAGTTTTTTCAGAAGAAAACCAGAGGGAGAGGTATTGACAGGGAGAGGATTTATTGGCTATAATAAATTGACAATTTCGTTTAGCCGGACTTTTGCCCGGCAATTTATAAGGGTGCTTTTAAGAGGAGATTGCCATGACATATATCAAAAGGGCCGCTGAGGATACGATCCGCCGGGTTTCCGGAATGTTTCCGGTGCTTCTGGTGACAGGGCCGAGACAGGTTGGCAAGACCACCTTGCTGCAAAAGCTGGCAGAGGGAGAGTCCGGTGGTGGACGCAAATATGTGACGCTCGACGATCCGGATGTAAGATATCTTGCTAAGCATGACCCGGCGCTGTTTTTGCAGAGATACACGCCCCCGGTATTGATTGACGAGATCCAATATGCGACGGAACTGCTTCCCTATATCAAAATGAGCGTTGATCGTTCCAGACGAAAAGGGGATTTCTGGCTCACGGGTTCCCAGGTGTTCCGTCTGATGAATCATGTCAGCGAGAGTCTGGCCGGACGTGTCGGCATCGTGAATTTGCTGGGTTTGTCGGACGCGGAGATTTATCAGACGCCAAGCGAGGCGTTTTCCACGGATGCGGATCATTTGATGAAGCGTCTGGCTGTCGCGAAACCGCGTGGGCTGAATGAGATCTACCGGAGGATCTTCAGAGGTTCCATGCCGGAGCTTTACGCGGATGAGGCGATCGACTGGGAGACATACTATCGCTCTTATGTGGACACATATCTTCAGAGGGATATTCGTGATCTGGCGCAGGTTGCCGATGAGATGCAGTTTTTTAATTTCATGACGATCGTCGCGGCCCAGATCTCCAGACCGGTTGTCTATGGGGAACTGGCAGCCGAGGCAGGCATATCGGCGCCGACCGCAAAAAAGTGGTTGTCCATTTTAGCCTCGTCGCATATCATTGTGCTGGTGCAGCCATACCACAACAATGCGCTGAAGCGGGTGGTGAAAATGCCGCTCCTGCACTTCACAGATACCGGATTGGCGGCTTATCTGCTGAAATGGGGAAATCCGGAGGCTCTGGAAAAGGGCGCGATGTCCGGAGTGTTCTTTGAGAACTATGTATTTTCCGAGATTTATAAGAGTTACCTAAACGCGGGAAAAGAGCCGCCGATCTTTTATTATAGGGACAAAGATCAAAAGGAGATCGACCTGCTGCTTTATCAAAATGGGGTGCTCTCTCCGATCGAGATAAAAAAGGCTGCCTCACCGGGCAAGGCGGCGATCAAAAATTTTCATGTTCTGGATTCGCTTAACAAGCCGGGTGCATTCGGCGAATTAGAAACTCTGAAGGTGGAGATTGGAACCGGCAGCGTCGTCTGCATGTCCGGCGATCTGTTGCCGATCGATGAGAAAAACTGGTATGTGCCGGTGTGGCTGATCTGAGAGATTCCCAGGAAAGATTCCGCGCGGTTTCGTCTGAAGTTTACGAAACACGGCGAATTATTACAGTTAGGCCGCTATGATGGAATAAACGAAACACGAGGCACGATGCAGAAGAATACAGGCGAAGAATGAAGGAGAGACGATGTCCGAATATTTGATCGAAAAACTGAAACAGTACGGCGCGTCCGACTTTTATCCCCTGCATATGCCGGGGCACAAGCGGCAGATTCGGCATTTCGCGGACCCGTTCGCGATCGATATCACGGAGATCGAAGGTTTTGACGACCTCCACCATGCACAGGGCATCCTTCTGGAAGCGCAGCGCAGGGCGGCCGGGCTCTACGGCGCGGAGGAGACCTATTATCTGGTAAACGGGAGCACCTGCGGGATCCTCGCGGCGGTCGCCGCTTCCGTGAAACGGGGCGGGCGGATTCTGATGGCGCGCAACAGCCATCGCTCGTGTTATCACGCCGCGTTTTTGAACGACCTGCGGGTGACGTATCTGTATCCTCCTGTGAGCGTTTGCGAAGCGGTTCAGCCGGAGGGCGCGAGGCGCGGGGTGCATGTGAATGCCGAGCGGGAGAGTATAACATTTGAAACCTGCAGTAGCGGACAGTGGCAAGGACCGACGTACAGGATATGCGGGAGCATTTCCCCGACGGACGTGAGGGAAGCCCTGCGGCAGAATCCGGATATTGAGGCGGTGCTTGTCACTTCGCCGACCTATGACGGCGTAGTGTCGGATATTCGGGCGATCGCTGGGATTGCGCACGCAGCGGGCGCAGTGCTGATCGTGGACGAGGCGCACGGGGCGCACTTCAGGATGCACCCGTATTTTCCGGAATCGGCGCTCTCGTGCGGGGCGGATATCGTGATCAACAGCCTGCACAAGACGCTCCCTTCGCTGACGCAGACAGCGCTCCTGCATGTGCAGGGCAGCCGTGTGGACCGGGAGAAGATCAGGAAATATCTGGACATCTATCAGACCAGCAGTCCCAGCTATGTCCTGATGGCAGGCATGGACGCCTGCGTCCGGCTGCTGCAGGAGCGGGGCGATGAGCTGTTTGAGACGTTCATACAGCGGCTGGAGCAGATGCGGGACAAGCTGCGGCGAAAGCTTCGTGTGCTGCAGCTCTTGGACAAAGAGACGTTTCTTGCAAAGGGAAAGCTTCAAGGGACATCAAAAAATTTGAAAAGTATAGAGAACCGCATGGTAGAACAGAATGCGGGGATAACCGGAATAGAACAGAGAACGACGGATCCGGAGAATGAAGGAATCTTGGGAAATGTACCCATATACGACCTCGATCGTTCAAAGGTGCTGATCTCCACGGCGCGCTGCGCGATGACCGGGCCAGAGCTCGCCGATTTTTTGCGAAACGAATATCATCTGGAGCCGGAGATGGCTGCCGCGGACTATGTGACGGCAATCATGACTGTCGCGGACACGCAGGAGGGATTCGACCGGCTGACGGCGGCGCTGCTTGAGATCGACGCAAAGCTGTGGGCGGATTTAGAAGTTTCTGAAAACGAAAAAATATCTGAGAAGAAAGATGCCGCAGTAAGATGGGCGTGCTATCCGCGCAATGAGGAAGTCCTGAGCATCCGGGAGGCGGAGGAGCGCCCGGCGGAGCAGGCTGCCCTCGTCGATAGTGCGGGAAGAATCTCTGCGGAGTATGTTTATCTCTACCCGCCGGGGATCCCGCTGCTCGTCCCGGGCGAGCGGATCACGGAAGAACTGTTGCAGCGGCTCAGGGCGGAGCAGGCGGCCGGGCTGAAACTTCGGGGGTTGGCGGACCCTGCCGGGGAGACGATTCGGACAGTGAAGCGATCCGGATAGTGAGATAATCCTGCCGTTGAGATAATTCGGACGGTGAAACGGTCCTGCCGGAGAGACGATCCGGACAGTGAGGCAGACCGAAGCAGGGCGAGAAAGGTGAGACAAATGGGAAAACTGTTTTATGTGATGGGAAAAAGTTCATCGGGTAAGGACACGATCTACGCGGAGATGCTCGAGAGAAAGGAGCTCGGGCTGAAACCGTTCATCATGTACACGACGCGGCCGATCCGCGCGCGTGAAACAGACGGCGTGCAGTACCATTTCGTGACGATAGAGAAGCTGCGCGAGATGCAGGAGAAAGGGCAGGTCATCGAGCTGAGGGAGTATGACACTGTGTACGGAAAGTGGTACTATTTCACGGCGGACGGCGATACGATCGACATGGATCGCCATAATTATCTGGCGCTCGGGACGCTGGTGTCGTTTCAAAAGCTGCGCGATTACTACGGGGCGGACCGCGTGGTGCCAATCTACATCGAGGTGGCCGACGGCAACCGCCTGGCGCGCTCGATGAAGAGGGAGCGGAAACAGGCAGTCCCGAACTACGAGGAGGTATGCCGGCGTTTCCTCGCCGACCAGAAGGATTTTTCGGAGGAGAACATCCGCAAGGCGGGGATCGTGCGCCGTTTCCGCAACGACGACGACCGTCAGATTTGCATGGACGAGGTCGCGGCGTTCATCGAAAAGGAGATCTCGCATTCCTAAGAAAGTTTTAAGAGAACAGCCGGGCGGCAATGCTTCACAAAAATTCATAAATATGATATACTGTTTGCAAAAGTCTAAGGAGACAGGCTATGGCAGGATTTAAGGACATGATCGGGCACAAGCAGGAGATCGCGCATCTGGAGCGCGCGATAGAGACCGGAAAGATCAGCCATGCATACATTTTTTCCGGTGAGAAGGGGACGGGCAAGAAACGTCTCGCGGACGCGTTTGCCATGACGCTACAGTGCGACGCCCCGGAAGGGAAGCCGTGCGGAGAGTGCCATTCCTGCCATCAGGCGGCCAGTGGGAATCATCCCGACATCATCTATCTCCGCCATGAGAAGGTGGCGAGCATCGGCGTCGACGACGTGCGTACACAGCTGACTGACGATATCCAGATCCGCCCGTACAACGGAAAATACAAGATCTACATCATTCCGGAGGCGGAGAAGCTGACGGTCCAGGCGCAGAACGCGATCCTGAAGACGATCGAGGAGCCGCCGGAATATGCGATCATTATATTGATGACGACGAACGAGCAGATCTTTCTCGACACGATCCGCTCCCGCTGCGTGATCCTGCATCTGCGGCCGGTGCCGAACGAGCAGGTAAAAGAGTACCTGATGGAGCAGCTCCATGTGCCGGATTATCAGGCGGACATCTGTGTCGCGTTCGCGCAGGGCAACATCGGCAAGGCGGTGCGGCTCGCCTCCTCGGAGGACTTTGCCGCGATCCGGGATTCGGCGATGATGCTGATTCGAAACGCCGGAAAGATGCAGATCAGCGAGCTGATCGATTATATCAAAGAAGTGCAGGCATATAAGGTCACCATGCAGGATTACCTGGATATCCTTGCGCTCTGGTACCGGGATATGGTATATTTCAAAGCGACGCGCGACGCGGACGGCATCGTGTTCCGGGACGAGCTTCGGACGATCCGGGACACGGTCGGCTACTGTTCCTACGAGGGCGTCGAGGAGGTTATGAAGGCGATCGAATGCGCCAAGGCGCGTCTGGATGCGCACGTAAATTTTGATCTGACGATGGAGCTTCTGTTCCTCGTCATTAAGGAGAACATACATGGTTAAGATTATCGGAGTACGATTCAGAAATGCCGGGAAAGTCTATTACTTTGACCCGAAGAATTATACAGTAAAGTCAGGAGATCACGTGATCGTGGAGACAGCCCGCGGCGTCGAGTACGGCACGGTGATCGGCAGCGTCCGCGAGGTGGATGAGAAGCTGGTCGTCCAGCCGCTGAAGTCCGTAATCCGCGTGGCTACGGAGGAGGACGACGCGAAGGCAAAGCGCAATCGCGAGAAGGAAAAGGACGCGCTGAAGGTCTGTCAGGAAAAGATCAATAAGCACGGGCTCGACATGAAGCTGGTGGACGCTGAGTACACCTTTGACAACAATAAAGTACTGTTCTATTTCACGGCGGACGGGCGGATCGATTTCCGCGAGCTGGTGAAGGATCTGGCCTCGGTGTTCAAGACGCGCATCGAGCTGCGGCAGATCGGCGTCCGGGACGAGACAAAGATCCTGGGCGGCATCGGGATCTGCGGGAGAGTGCTTTGTTGCAACAGCTACCTGTCGGAGTTTGCCCCGGTGTCGATCAAGATGGCAAAGGAGCAGAATCTGTCCCTGAACCCGACGAAGATCTCCGGCGCGTGCGGCAGGCTGATGTGCTGCCTGAAGAACGAGGAAGACACGTATGAGTATCTGAACAGCCGGCTTCCGGGCATCGGAGATTCCGTGACGACGCTTGACGGGCAGAAGGGCGTGGTCAGCAGCGTAAACGTCCTGCGCCAGCGCGTGAAGGTGCTCTTCGACGTGGAGGATGAGAAGGAGATCCAGGAGTTCGACGTGGCGGATCTGAAGTTCAAGCCCAGAAAGCGTAAGGAAAAGGGCAAGAATAAGGAAAAAGAGAAAGAGAAAGACAAAGAGAAGGACAAGGGCGAGAAGAACAAGGAAAAAGGCAAGGGCGGCGGAAAAGAAGCCCGGAAGGGGAACGCTTCCGACGAAGAGATGAAAGAGCTTGAGGAGCTCGAGGAGATGGAGGCGCTGGACAAAAAAGAAGGGAAATCGAAACTGGATGATGAGTGAGCTCAGAGAAGGAGAACGTCTGGACGACCTGCACCGGGACGGGTACCGGATCATCCAGAATGAAAAGCTTTTCTGTTTCGGTATGGACGCGGTCCTGCTGTCCGCTTTCGCGCAGGCGCAGGAGGGCGACCGGGTGCTCGATCTGGGCACGGGAACCGGTATCCTGCCGATCCTGCTCGCGGCGAAGACCTCTGCGAAGCAATTGACGGGGCTGGAGATTTCGGAGTATTGCGTGGATATGGCGCGCAGAAGCGTTGCGCTCAATGGGCTGGAACAGCGGATCGAGATCGTTCAGGGTGATATCAGGAATGCCGGAGCGCTGTTTGCCCCGGCTTCTTTTGACGTCGTCACCTCGAACCCACCCTACATGACGGCGCGGCACGGGCTGGTGAATCCCGACCTTGAGAAAGCGGCGGCCCGCCATGAGATCCTCTGTACGCTGGAGGATGTCGTGCGCGCGGCGGCGAAGCTTCTGCGCGTCGGAGGCCATTTTTATATGGTGCACCGTCCGTTCCGCCTGGCGGAGATCATCCGGACGCTGTCGCAGTACGCGCTGGAGCCCAAGCGCATGCGCCTGGTCTACCCCTATTTGGATCATGAGCCCAATATGGTCCTGATCGAATCGGTGCGCGGCGGAAGACCGAGGATGACGGTGGAAAAACCGCTGATCGTGTACGAGAGCCCGGGCGTGTACACGCGGGAGATCCATGAGATCTATGGACATTGAGAGGAAACGGAAGAGAGGATGTCGACTGTCCGTGAGCTGGTTTACGATGGGCGTTGAGGGAATGTGTCGATGGGAGCGATGGAGCGTGTCGATGAGAGAGATAGAGTGTGCCAATGAGAGGGATGGAGTGTGTCGATGAGAGCGATGGAGCAGGGGGCGAAAAAGACTCATAAAGACGGGATCTCTGCGCATCCGGGTACCCTCTACCTGTGCGCGACGCCGATCGGCAATCTCGAGGACATCACCCTGCGCGTGATCCGCACGCTGAAGGAGGTCGACCTGATTGCCGCGGAGGATACGCGCAACAGTCGGAAGCTGTTGAACCATTTCGAGATCCGGACGCCGATGACGAGCTACCACGAGTACAACAAGATCGAGAAAGCCTGCGCGCTGATCGCGAAGCTGCAGGAGGGGAAGGACGTGGCCCTGATCACGGACGCCGGGACGCCGGGGATCTCCGACCCCGGGGAAGAGCTGGCCCGCATGTGCGCTGAGGCGGGGATCGAGGTGACTTCCCTGCCGGGGGCCTGCGCGTGCGTGACCGCGCTGACCCTGTCGTCGCTTCCGACGAGACGCTTCTGCTTCGAGGCGTTCCTGCCCGCGGAGAAAAAAGAGCGGCAGCAGATCCTGGAGGAGCTGCGGACAGAGACACGCACGATCATCCTCTATGAGGCGCCGCACCGCCTGGTGCGCACGCTGGGAGAGCTTCTGGAGACGTTGGGCGACCGTCAGGCGTCGGTCTGCCGGGAGCTCACGAAAAAGCATGAGACGGTTCAGCGGACGAGCCTGTCCGAGGCGCTTGCCTGGTATGAGGCGCACGAGCCGAAGGGCGAGTGCGTGATCGTGCTCAAAGGGCGCAGCCGGGAACAGATGCGCGCAGAGGAGCGGCAGGACTGGGCCGGGATCGACATCCGCGCGCACGTGGAGCTCTACGAGAGCCGCGGCATGGACCACAGAGAAGCCATGAGACAGGCGGCGAGGGACCGCGGGATCCCGAAGCGGGAGATCTACGCGGCGTTGTTAGAGAAAGCGGACTGAGCGCAGCAGTCTTACGGGAAACAGGCTGCTGTGGAAGGAAAACAGATATCGGACCAGACAAATAATAACCAAATAGAACGAACCAGACAAAATGAATCAGACAGAATGGAGAGAAGACTATGCCGGCAATTTATGCACATGACCGGTTCGGCGCGGAGGTATCAGAGCGCCTGGAGCCGGAACTGAAACATATCATTGAGAAAAACCCCGCGCCATACGCGATCGGCCTGCAGGGTCCCGATCTGCTCTTTTTTTACCGCCCGTGGGGGAAGAACCGCGTGAACCAGTATGGGGTGCACCTGCACAAGGTCTCTGCGCTTCCGTTCTTTGAGCACGCACGGAAGATCGTGGAGCAGTACGGGCGCGAGAGCGCGGAATACTCGTATCTGCTGGGCTTTATCTGCCATTTCATACTGGACAGCGAATGCCATCCGTATGTGACGCAGATGGTCGGGAAAATCGGCGTGGCGCATCTGGAGATTGAGGAGGAGTTCGAGAAGCTGCTCCTGCGTAGGGACGGGAAAGATGCGCTGAGCTTTCCGACGGCGACGCTGGTTCCGACGGATATCCGGACCGCCGCGGCGATCGCTCCGTTCTACGAGGGCATTGACCGAAAGATAGTCCTCCAGTCGCTGAAGGATCTGAAGATGGTCAAGAAGCTGTTCTGCGCGCCGGGCGCGCTCAAGCAGGGCTTTATCAATACGACGATGAAGGTTCTGCGGCATTACGATGAGATGAAAGGCCTGATGCACCAGCGCACGGACAATCCCGCGTGCCGGGAGACCGACGAGGGGCTGATGGAGCGCTATGAGGGCGCGATCGGCGTTGCGGTGGAGATGATCCGCAGCTTTGACGGGAGCCTCTACGCGGAGCAGGAGCTGGACGCGCGCTTCGACCGGACCTTTGAATAAGAACTGTGAGAGGCGCTGACACGCCGAGAGAGAACCGATCCGGGCGGTTTGCCGCAGGAGAGAAAGGGAGGAGCAGGAAAAATGGGAGCGGACACAAAGCTTACGAAACTGGAAAAATACTGGATCCTTTACGATGTGGGAAACTCCGCGTTCACGCTGCTGATCGCGACGATCCTGCCGATTTACTTCAATTCCCTCGCGGGAAGCGCGGGCCTCTCTGAGGTGGATTATCTGGCGTACTGGGGCTACGCGGCCTCCGTGGCGACCGTGATCGTGGCGATCATCGGGCCGATCTTCGGCACGCTCGCGGACACGAAAAATTTTAAGAAGCCGGTCTTTACGGTCAGCATGATGGTGGGCGTGATCGGCTGCGCCGCGCTCTCGTTTCCGACCTCATGGGTCGTGTTCCTTGCGGTCTTTGTGGTCGCGAAGGTCGGCTACAGCGCGAGCCTGGTCTTCTATGATTCTATGCTCACGGACGTCACGGAGCCGGAGCGCCTCGACATGGTATCCTCGCACGGATACGCGTGGGGCTATATCGGAAGCTGCGTTCCGTTTGTCGTGTCCCTGGTGTTTGTGCTGATGAATGAAAAGATCGGGATCAGCATGGGGACGGCGATGACGATCGCCTTTTTCCTGAACGCGGGGTGGTGGCTGCTCGTGAGCCTTCCGCTGCTGAAAAATTACAGACAGAAGCATTATGTAGACATGCCGGAACACCCGGTGCGCGAGAGCTTTTCCCGCCTCGCGGCCACGCTTAAGGACATCCGCGGACAGAAACACATCTTCCTGTACCTGCTGGCTTTCTTCTGTTTCATCGACGGCGTCTACACGATCATCGAGATGGCGACGGCCTACGGGAGCGCGCTCGGCCTGGATACGCAGGGACTTCTGCTCGCGCTTCTGGTGACGCAGATCGTGGCGTTTCCGTGCGCGCTGCTCTTTTCCCGGCTCTCGAAAAAGTATCGGACCGATACGCTGATCAAGCTGTGTATTCTCGCCTATCTGGGCATCGCGCTCTTCGCGATCCAGCTCGATAAGCAATGGGAGTTCTGGCTGCTGGCCGTGCTCGTCGGCATGTTCCAGGGCGCGATCCAGGCGCTCTCGCGCTCGTATTTCGCACGCATCATTCCGCCGGAGAAGTCCGGGGAATATTTCGGTATCTACGACATCTGCGGCAAGGGCGCGTCGTTTGTCGGCACGACGCTGGTCGGACTGATTGCCCAGCTCACCGGGCGCGCGAACGCCGGGGTCTCGATCCTCTCAGTGCTGTTCTTGCTCGGTTATCTGATCTTCGGCAAGGCGGCGAAGCTGAACCGGACGCATTTAGGATAAGATTTCTGTGAGCACCTCGAGCAGCTTTTTCATGTCGATCGGCTTGGCGATGTGGGCGTTCATGCCGCTCTCCAGCGCTTGTTTCCGGTCTTCCTCAAAAGCGTTGGCCGTCATGGCGACGATCGGAATGTTCGCAAGCGCGGGATCCGGAAGCGCACGGATCGCCTTCGTGGCGTCGTATCCGTTCATCTTCGGCATCTGGACGTCCATGAGGATGAGCGCGTAGTATCCCGGCGCGGACGTTCTGATCGTGTCGACCGCGACTGTGCCGTCCTCGGCGGTATCCACGATGAATCCGCTTGCCTCGAGAAGTTCTTTGGCGATCTCGCGGTTCAGCTCGTTGTCCTCGGTGAGCAGAAGGCGCGTGCCTTTCAGCCGCTCGGTGATGTCCGGAATCGGACGGCTCTGTCTGGTCTGCTGTGCTTCCACGGTATCGCTCGTGGCGGAGACCAGAATGTTTCGCAGTTCAGAGAGGAAGACCGGCTTGTTGCAGAAAGCGGTCACACCCGCCGCGCGCGCTTCGTCCTCGATGGTGGACCAGTCGTAGGCGGTGATGATGATGATCGGCGTGCTGTCGCCGATGACCGCGCGGATCTGGCGCACCACCTCGATGCCGTTTAAGTCGGGCAGCAGCCAGTCGATGATGTAGGCGTGGTATTCGTCGCCGATCTCATACGCCTGCTTTGCGTGCAGGACGGCTTCCCTGCCGTGCAGGACCCACTCGGAGCGCATGCCGATTTGGCGCAGCATCTTGGTGACGCTGTCACAGGTCGCGAAGCTGTCGTCCGCGACGAGCGCGCGCAGTCCCTGCAGTTCCTTGACCACTTCAATATGCTTTGCATCCTCCTGGAGACGGAAATCAAGATTGATGATGAATTCTGTGCCCTTGCCCTGCTCGGACTGCAGTTCGATCGTGCCGCCCATCGTGTCGATGATGTTTTTCGTGATCGCCATGCCGAGGCCGGTACCCTGAATACCGCTGGCGGTCGTGTTGCGCTCCCGCTCGAACGGTTCGAAAATGTGCTTCGTGAACTCCGGACTCATGCCGATGCCGGTGTCCTTGACACGGATCTCATAGGAGCCGTAGCCCTTGGGCGCGCGCGGCTTCTGGCGGATCGTCAGCGCGACCGTGCCGTCCGCCGGGGTAAATTTGATCGCGTTCGAGAGCAGGTTCAAAAGCACCTGGTTCACGTGCAGCTTGTCGCAGTAGATGTTCTCGTCCACGACGTCGACGGTGTCCATGAAGAAGTTGAGCTGTTTGGACTGCATCTGCGTCTGGATGATGTTTCGCATATCCCGGAAGATGTCGGAGATCGAGCACTCTTTCTCCTCGATATTCAGCTTGCCAGACTCGATGCGGCTCATATCCAGGATATCGTTGATGAGCGAGAGCAGGTGGTTGCTCGAAGAGAGGATCTTCGTCAGGTATTCCTGCGTGCGCTCTTTGTTGTCCAGGTTCGTCTGCGCGAGCGTCGTAAAGCCGATGATCGCGTTCATCGGGGTGCGGATGTCGTGCGACATATTCGAGAGGAACGTGCTCTTCGCGCGGTCGGCGGCTTCGGCCTTCTGCAGCTTCTCTGCGAGTACCGCGTGCTCGACCTCCTGCTCCATCATCTGCCGCGCGTTGCGCCGTACCCAAAGGTAATACAGGATGACCGTGAGGGCCATCAGAAGTCCGAGAAGGATACAAACGCGCCGTACCGCGAAGACGTTGGCGAAAGCCTCCTTCTCCGGCACATCGACCGCGACCGACCAGTCGTTGATCCCGATAGGGGCGTAGTACATGTACTCCCAGCCGTCGGTGTTCGGCGTACGGTAGACGACGTAGCCGGATTTCAGTTTGACCAGGTCGTCCAGATATTCTTCCCAGGTCTTGTCGCCCTTGGTCTCCCGGCCGTAGTTGGCGCTGGAAAAGTCGGCGGTGTTTCCGAGTGTGTCGTGCCAGGTATCCACGAGGAAATCCCCGGATTTTGTGTCGATGATGTAGACGAAAGCGCTCGCGTTGTAGATGTTGTCGATGTTCAGAGTGTCGGGCAGACTCTCCAGATCGGTGACGCCGTAGAGCAGGGCGGCGGTCTCCCCGTCCTGGATGATCGGCACAAAGTGCCGCAGGATCGGCTTGCCGGTGTTGAGTTCGTACGTGCGGTCCGAGATATGCTCTCCGAGCGGGGCTTCCTCCGCGAAGGAGAAATTCCCTTTCTCTGAGGCCTCGGTGATCGTGCCGTCTGCGGAGAGGATGCGGTCGTCCGGCAGCAGGACCCTCACATTCATCGTGTCGAGCAGAGGATTCACGCTTTTCATGATCGCCAGCGTGGCGTCGATGTCGAAATTGTCCGCCTGTGAGATGATGCTGGCCGTGGCGTTCAGGAGGAGGCTGTCGCGCTCAAGCTTGGCCGTGATCTCCTCGATCGCGGTGTTGGCGCCCTCCTCCAGGCGGCTTAACGAGCGCTGCCGGAGCGTGCGATTGATCTGATAATAGGAGAATATCAGAAGCGCCACAATGACGGCGATCACGATACCCGTGGCCGTCAGGCTCCTGTCCTTTCTGGCTGAGTTGTTCGGTGTACGGTTTTTCTTCGCCATTGCGTTCCCTCCCGATAGCTTTTCCGTCACAGTTCCCCATTTTCTGAAATTATAACAAATGGATCCCGGAATGTCCAGATTTAAAAGCCCGGAGGACTCTGCTTTCCCACAGTTCTCCGGGCTTTTCGTATGTCTGTTTGGGTATTCGCTTATTCCGTCTCCATGGACGCGATCCCGTAAGAGATCTGCAGGAGAGACGGGTCCATCTGCGTCGGCGCGAGCTGGATCAGTTTCGTGTCGTTCTCAATCACGGCCATCCCCATGCTCCACCCGGCCTGGTGGATTCGGGAATCGTAGGACACCAGCATGTCGGCCTGCTCCCAGGGACCCTCGCCCAGATTGTAATTGACGAGAAATTTGCCGGGGTCGCGCAGTCCGAGCCAGCCGCTGTCGCGCTTGCCGCTTAGGATGATCGTGCCGTTCGGACCGCCGTTCTTCGTCCACACGCAGTAGGGCATGCTGCCGACGTATTTGCCGTCCGCGGTCTCCGCCCTTGTCCCGTAGGACGCGGGATCTCCGAAATTCAGGCCGTCGTCCGAGATTTTGAAATGGATGCTCTCATCCGGGGTGTTCACGATCTCGTAGCACATGAAATATTTTCCGTTCGGAAGCCTGGTGACGATCGCCATGCCGGGGCGCTTCTGCCCGTCCGGGATCGCGACGACAAGCTTGGATTCGCCCCAGGTCTTCCCGCCGTCTGGGGAGGAGACGACCGCGAGACACTGGTTCAGGATCCGCTCGGTGTGCGGCTTCTCGTCCGAGTACACCGCCGTGAGATCTCCGTACGCGTTCAGGTAGAGGAACGGCTCCCAGACAGGACCGAGGCAGTCCCAGTTGTATTCCACGGGAACGCCGCCGTACGCGATCGTGGAGCGGTACTCCCAGGTCTTTCCATGGTCGAGGCTGGCGAAGAGCAGGATCTCCGTGCCGACGAAATCCGGCGGATTATCCTTTTCAAAGGCCTGCATCGGGATCGAGTTGGCCGCGAAGAGGATCGCGCCGGCCGGCAGGTCGCCGCTAGGCTGCGGCAGCTCGAACAGGACCGGCTGAAAGCGCATTCCCCAGCCGTTCTTTGTGTCCTCGACGTCCGAGAGATGCTCCCAGGTCTTCCCGCCGTCCGTGCTCTTGAAGATAGGGATCACGGCGGGCTCCCGGTCCGCGTAGTATTCAAAGGCGGAGAGCAGCGTGCCGTTCTCCTCCCCCGCGCAGCGCAGCTCGATCACGCGCGGATAGAGCACGCCGCTTCCCGGCTTGATCTCGTTCTTCCTCGGGGCGAAGAGCACCCCCTTGAATTCGTTTGTCAGTTTCAGTGCCATGGTAAACCTCCTTTGCTCACACTCTGCGTCGACCGCAGATGATCTGATGATTTATGCGCCTGCGTTCGCAGGTTCCAGATGCGACAGCTTTTTTGTGTAGTGCAGATACGCCGGGATCAGGAACAGGTCGGCGGCGATCCAGGCCATCGGGTTCGCGAAGCAGACCGCGGCAAAGCCGAACGCCGGTACGAGGAAGAGTCCCATGAGTCCCCGGCCGATGAGCTCCATCGCCCCGGAAAGGATGGCCACCTGGCTGTAGCCGATCCCCTGGATGCAGTAACGGTAGATATTCACGGCAGCGAGCGGGATGTAGAAAAGCGAGTTCGCTACCAGAAATCTGCGGATGAGCGCGATCAGCTCTGTGTTTGAGCGGTCGACGAAGAGCGCGGCCAGCAGGTGTCCGGCGAAAAAGTAGAGCAGGAGAGTGAGGATCGCCCAGATGCTGCCGAGCAGCATACAGACATTCACGCCCTGCCGCACGCGCGATACCTTGCCCGCGCCGATGTTCTGTCCGCTGTAGGTGGCGGTCGTCGTCCCGAGCGCGTCAAAGACGCAGCAGAACATCATGCTCGTCTTGCTGCCTGTCGCGACGGCGGCCACGTAGAGCGTGCCGAGCGAGTTCACAGCCGTCTGCAGGATGAGCCCGCCGATCGCGGTGATGGAATACTGGAGCCCCATGGGGATCCCCATCGCGCAGAGCTTCTTTATGTACCAGCCGTTCACGCGCAGATGTTCCCTGCGCGGATGCAGGATGGAAAATTTCTTTTTGATGTACCACAGGCACAAAAGTCCCGACACGCCCTGCGCCAGCACTGTGGCGACGGCGGCGCCCATCACGTCCATCTTCACTACCGTGATAAAGAAGACGTCCAGGATGATGTTCAGCACGGACGCGATGCCGAGAAAGATCACAGGCGTCTTACTGTCGCCGATCGAGCGGATCATGCAGGCGAGCATGTTGTAGAGGTACGTCACGGGAATTCCCCAGAAGATCACGACGATGTAGGAGTACGCCCGGTCCAGAATATCATCCGGCGTGTTCATCAGGCGCAGGATCTGTCGGCAAAAAACGCCTGTGACGACCGAGAGCACTACTGAGAACACGACGCACAGCCACAGACTGTTCCCGATGCAGGTCTTCAGGTCCTCCTCATTCTTCGCGCCGAACGCCTGCGCCATCGGGATCGCGAAACCCGCGCACACGCCGCTGCAGAACCCGATCACCATGAAGTTGAACGAACCCGTGGAGCCGACGGCCGCCAGCGCCTCCGGACCCAGGATCCGGCCGACGATCAGCGTATCCACCAGACTGTAGAACTGTTGAAACAACATAGCCAAAAGAACAGGCAGCGCGAAACGGACGATCACGCCCATCGGTCTGCCTGTAGTCAGATCCTTTGTCATGTAAGAATCACTCCTTCCGACAACAGTATACTCAAAGTTGGCGGAAGGTCAAGAGGGAAATAATTATTGCACAATTGTTTGGCTATTCAGCCTGCTTTCTGATATTATATTCCACCAGCAGTTTCTCCTGATATTCCTTATCCTGCGTAGATTTCAGCAGATCTTCCGTGCGTCCGTCCGCGATCAGCCGTGCGACTAGCTGGTTGATCTCCTCCCTGCCCTCCTCACGGCCTTCTTCCCTGCCTTCCTCACGGCCTTCCTCTCTGCCCTCTTCTCTTTCCTCGTTCTTTTCTTCCAATGCTCGCAAATACCTCACGCCAACCTCCTCACTGGAACGCACCCTTCTTACCCGCTCGTGGATGCGGCGGATCCGTTCGCTGTCCGTCCGGGTGGCCATTGCGTCGGTCGTGTTTTCTACATAGTGCAGAAAATCGACCAGCTCTTTCGGCACCTCTGCATCATTCTTCCCTTTCGTGTTAAGAAAGATCCGAATCGCGCCATCCTCCAGCTCACAGCCTTCAACCTCCCTGCACGTCGGAACAAAAGTATAGCGATACTTTTGAAAGCCAAAAAGATCGAAGGTCATAATTACGATCAGATAAGTCTGGTTCAGGCTGTTGTAATCCAGCACGCCCGGTGCGAGAAGTGAAGTATCCATCAGCGCCTGATAATACCGACTCCTTTTCGCCAGATCCGATTTCTTTTTGTCTTGCATTTCAGTGTTGTAGACAATTTCATTCTCGTCAATCGAGAACAGGTCCATCCGGATCGACCGCGCTAACGGCGTCAGGCGAAACTCTTTTTCCGTGGTGCCGTATTTCACGAGCGGGATTTCCCTGCCGAAGATGATGCTTAGGACGTCCTGTTGCGTCTGCGGATCCTCCATCACCTCGTCAAAAAGGAAACGTGCCGAAAGATTCAGCTCCTTAAGCGGTGCAATAGGTACGTTCATTGCGCTATTTAGTTTTTTGTTCATCTGTTCCTCCTTTACTATAACACAGTTGATTCCTTTTTCAAATAGGAAAATACGGAGAACTCCGCAGAAGATTTCCTGAGATTTGATTTATCATTTGTTTTCCATAGGATAACACATAAATGCTCATTTTGCAATGAAATATTTCAAAATAATTAAAATAACATTTCATAATATTTATAAAACCGTATTGAATGAATGAAAAATAGGATTGGAAAAATGTGATGAGGAGAAATAATTTTATAAAATAAGTCAGTCCAGATATTTACATTTTATATTTTCATATGGTATAATTTTATATAACTTTTGGCATTTTTAAAAAGAAAATTAGCAAAAATGACTGAAAACACAAAGCATGAATTTGCAAGATACAAAAATCATATTCCGAGACTTGAAAAGGTCTAAATTCAAAGGAAATTGTAGCGGGGTGAAAGCATGAAAGGGAAAGTAAGAATGACAAAGAGAACGACGAGAAGGGGAAATAGAATGATGAACAACAGGGCAAAAGGAATGTGGTGGAGTAGACTGGTAGCGGGATTGCTGTGCTTGTGTATAGTGGTGTCTGGGGTCGGTGTTAGCATTGAGAAAGCGAGGGCTGAAGAGGCTCCATCCACGCATGTTATTGTAGAACACTGGCATACAGATGGAACCAGGGAATCTGAAGATAAAACTTTGACCTCTGAAGAAAAGCCTTGGGAGGTGCAGCCTGCCCCCTACGATGGTGAGAAATTTACTGCATTTTCTTTGACGGCAGGGCAGACTGCGGCTAAAATCGAAGATAATATCGTTCGGGTTAGCTATGATCCATTAGTTCATCTGGTAAAAATCCATGTGTTTTATTCTTCCGATGAGAAAGTTTTAGGGCGGGATTTTGGAGCGGCCTTTGAGGATTACATGGAAGATCCTCAGAAAGACACATTGACGCAGCAAGAATATAAGGAGCTTAAGGAAAAGGATACTTCGGGGGGGGAGGACTTACGTTTCCTGATGAGGACGATAAAGTCTATAACACTTCGGCGGGGCTTCACACGGACAAGACGGCGAAGATACACAAGGCAACGGGAGGAGAAAATGATCCTCGCACTTTTGATGTGACTCTGGAATCATGGTTTGCGGGATCAAACCTGGCGGATGTCGGGCTTATTCTGGATGCCTCTGGTTCAATGGCTTTCGTATCAGACTTTAATAGTGATAAAGACAAGGAGAAGGCTATTGTCAGGGTTGATTCTAAACAGAAGAGTGCACTTGATGAGTTGGGGGATGGTACCCCGTGGCTCACGAAAGAACAGGTGGATTATATATTAGAATTAGAAAGTAATAAAACCAGTAATTCCTTATTGGATTATGGTGATTATACATATTTTGTGTATGACGGACGCGAAAGCACGAAGGAGTATGTGCCGCTTGGATATTGGGACGGCGAAATATCATCGGAAGATGAGATAAAGAAGATAAAAACATTGGAGGACGGATTAATCGGGAAATACACATTTGGGGACCAGGATAGTCCAGATAATCGAAATCTTAAGAATAGTGCGCCAGAAGCGACAGATGAAGATAAAGCAGAAGTGTTGAATGGTACCTCAACATTTTATTCTAATAGTGGGAAGCAGAAGGCATGTATACAATTATATAAGAATAATAGTAAAGCTGACTATTTATTGGATGCTGTGTTGGAAAATAGCAAAACATTTACGATTTCTTTTGCCTTGAAATGGAACAATGCTGATTTAGCAAGGGATCACGATCAAAACATTTTCTATATAGGTGATGAGAAAATGTCAAGAGAAGAAGGGGAATACTATGCCCTGTTTCGTGGTACTCGCAGCAGTGGTGATAGTGGCAGATGGTTGAGATTGGAGGACAAAAATGGTAATGTTTTGGAAATAGATACTAAGAAGATTAACGTTGGAACGACAAAGACTGAAGCGTTGAATAATAACTAGCATATTTTTACATTTGTCTTTGAAAATGGGAAAATTGTACCATATTATGACGGGAAAAAAGTTACTTATGATGAAGGAACAGGAAAAATTAAATCTTCCATAAGCGGAAAACCACGGATTATCCTTGGAGGTCCGAATGTAAATGATATAAGTGGGGTTCCTGACTTATGGATAGATGAGGTATATGTCTATAATCGTGCTTTGAGTGATAAAGAAGTGGAGAATTTGTGTGAACAAGTTGATAAGAGTACAGAGAAAACTGACGATTTATATTATGCAAAGATAACAGATAGTGGAAGTCCAAGAGTTCTCGCGGGAATCAACAATGGTAGTAAATTGAGTCCAGAAAAGGAAGAAAGAGCAGGGTGGTATTATGTGAACTCTACCAGTACGCTGAGTACGGTGCGCGCTCTTGGCACCGGAAAAGAGTTCCGACCGGTGGAGGCATACGAGAAAAAAACGAGTAGGAAAGACGAATTGCAATTTTACAGTGAGGCGGGAGCTGAATCTGACATAGGGCATGACGGAGCGTCCGGGCCTTCTGTTACATCTGCAAGTGAGGAGGGAGCGTTTACTAAGACTGGTCCATGTAAGTTTTATTTGATTGAAGATGACTCTGATAATTACAAACTTGGCTGCGTGTTTTGTCCTGAAAGCCATCGGCTTTCTTATTCGTATGTCTACAGAAAAGAAGATTCCGGTAAAATCAAGAAAGAGGTTTTGCAGGAGACTTTGGGAAATTTCGTAAATGAACTGGACAGGAAATCTCCAGATAGTGAGGTGTCGGCGGTTCGTTTCAGCACTTATAAAGCGCTGCAGGAAAATAAACTGAGCCATTTGGTAATGCTGGACTGGACCAATAATCCAAAGGAAAGTACTGCGGTTCTGAATCTGAAACGCGGGGACGGCAGTGCCACAGCTTATGAGACGTCGAAGTCTGATGAAGGGAAAACCGGCATAGACCAGTACAATTATGTGATGACCGGAGGCACTAATGTGCAATCAGGCTTGGAGGCATTTCAGACATATCTAGAGGACAGAGCACCAAACGGACCGGGTTCTGAGGCGGCCGAAGCAGGTAAAGAAGCGTCCAGATATCTGATAGTTTTTACAGATGGTGTGGACGATTCCCTCACAGACAAGGGAGGAGATAAAGAGGATGCAAAGGCAGCCGCTAAGAGTCTGAAGGCAGCCGGGTGGAAGATTTACTGCGTTATGTTGCCAAGTGCAGGACAACCGCTTGACGATGCCGAAGATTTTCTTAAAGCTATATCCTCAGACAATGAGTTTATTGCGGTAACGGGCGACATTACTATGGAAAAAGCGTTTAGTGATATCCTCGATGACATTGTTTTCAAGCTTGAAAATTACACGGTGCAGGATTATATCGACCCACGCTTCGATTTGGTAGCTCGGACGGAAGAACGTGGCAGTGAGAAGCTGATTCGTCTGAACAAGGATGGTAAGATTACGATTGAAGGTGAAACACAACCACTTTCCGCTGAAGGTAAGGATATCTGGGTCAAGGAGGGGGACGGCTCCGGAGAAAAAGTAAAAAAGGCACAATTGTGTTGGGATGGAGATGCCGGTACAGGTGATGAAAAGGGTATGTACTATATCCGCTGGACGGGACAGGAGATCCCGGGCTGTGCGATCGGCGCGGCTTCGCTTGAGGTCTGGAAATCCACGATCACGCTCCGGGCGAAGGAGGATTTTATCGGCGGCAATGCAGTGCTCACCAACGGTCAGGACAAAGACATGAACTATGTCTATTATCCAGAAGACGAATCAAAATCTTCTGGCACATTGGACAGATATCACAAGGAGAAGAATAAGGGTGCCAGTGTGGAAGGATGGGAATCTGATGAGCATCCCTCCAAAGGTTTCCCGCGTGTCACGGTGAACGTGGGTCTGCTTCCGCGCGATGTAGAAGATACGGAAGTTATCTACATGGGAGAAAAGGTCAAGCCTATGGAGATCGCAAAGGCACTGATGGAGGAGTTGGAGCACAACGATGGTGAAAAGAATGGCAGCCACTACTACTGGGAGTATCTGGAGCGCTACGCAAGTGCGCATTTGGGGAAATATCCAAAGGGTCTTGACAGCCTGTTGGGTGAATTAATCCTTGGAAAGGACAGTGGAGCCGGAGCAAAAATTTCCGGTACGGGCGGTGAGACGTCCACAGCGCCGATCGCCACGGCTCAGGCGGATGAGGAAGTCGACATGATTATCAGCGATGAAACGGAAGGGCTGAGCGAAACGAAGTCGATTTCGATTCCTTATTCGTACCTCCCTGCAGTGGGAGAAGACAGCGTGACTCAGACCGGCGGAGAGGCGCATGAGGGCGATATTTTGGGTATGTTGACATATCAGTGGAAGGAAGATCCGGATAATCCGGGTGTGCGAACAGATCAGCATGAGACTGCTTCTGAGACGGACGGTTCCTACGAGACCAGATGTACCGCTACGAGAAGGTATACTCTTTCTGTCGAGTATGAGCCGTGGCCGGAGGATGTAGCTTCCGTGAGTACGGTAGCGGGCACGAAGTCTGCGCTCGAGATCGACTTGAGTCGGTCGATGGATTCCGAAGGTAGTCGGGATGCAGAGAATGATAAGTTGATTGCAGATGATGCATACAGGTGGAGAAAAGTAGCTGAGGGTACGCCTCTTGAAAGTACCCCGGAGGCGCCCATACAGAGCACGGGCACTCACACGGTGAAGATTGTCCGCGGTGAATTGGCGTTGAAAGTGTCTGCGAAGAAGAGCTTTCTGAAGCATTGGTTTGAAACATTGAAAAAGAATACGCTGGAAGTTCAGGTCAATGTCAAGAGGGAATACACAGAGGATGGTGGCGCGACACCGACAGAGCCGGAGATAAAGCCATTGATCGTCACGATTAAGGAGGATGATTATAAAGCGGCAATAGAGACAGCAGGGTCGGACGATGATACGGTCAGCTTTTTCACATACTATGCCGATGGTGAGTCTACGGGAGTGCCTTCCGGTAATGCGAATCATCCGTATACGGACGATGATCCGCAGATACTTCCAATCGGCACCTATACGCTGACGCTGGCGGAGAACAGTTTGTTCAAAACGCTTAAATATGTGGATCCTGAGACGACAGACTATAAGAATCATTTTACCATCGGATCGAGTGGCGATATTGATGAAACGGATCCCACCCGGCAGGAAGATCCGACCAAAGACGATGATGACGAGACAATTGGAAACCCAGATTCGGAAAAGGAAGGCATAGAGAATTATATTGCTGAGGAGATTAGAGATTCGGAAAATCCGGCATCGATTGGATTTTATCTTGGCACGGATCCAGATGCACACAAACCGAATGGAACTTATCTGGATGACCGTCTCGGTATGGTGGAGGTCGATCTCGAGACGGGAAGCCTTGAGGTCAGCAAAAAAGTCGAAGGTGAGGCAGGCGAAACGGACAAAGAGTTTACCTTTGTTGTAACGCTCTACAATGGTGAGCCGGAAGATGGGAATATAGCCACAGATATCGATGGAACATTTGGCAGCATGGAGTTCAAAGAGGGTGTGGCTGAGTTTACTTTAAAGGCTGGAGAGAATGAGACGGCTTCTTTCCTACCCGCCGGTCTTACCTATACGGTGGTGGAAAAAGATAATGCCGCATATACGGTCAATGTCGTACATAAGACAGAAGATGAGGACTCTGTGTCAGGTCTGTCTGAAGTGGACAGCATTGCGGTGGATTCAGAAGATGGAACGACAGAGATCATCATGGAGACGCCTGAGACGACCGAGACAGCGGAGACAACCGGGATATCTGAGATTTCAGAGCCAACAGGAACGCCTGAAACGACAGAGACGTCCGGGGTAGCAGAGACAACGGAGATAACCGGGAATCGTGAGTTGCTGGACATTTCTAAGAAAGCCGGCGAACCGATTGACACTTCGCTCGCGGAGGAGCATCCGAAGACTGTGCAGGGAACGATTGAGGCTGGTAAGAAAGAGATTGAGGCCTTCACTAATAAGAGAATGCCTGCGAAAGCTACTCTTAAAGTTACGAAGAAGCTGAATATGAACGGCAATACCGTGCCGGAAGGTGGGTATATGTTTACATTCTCTCTTGCACCGGTGGTGGATTCGGAGGGGAACTCTGAGGATACACAGGGAGATCCGGTGAAAGAAAAGCTCAAGGAAGAGGGTAGTGCGGCAATCACGAAAACTGTTACATTTGCAACCGAGAGTACAGAAGAAGATGATGCGCTGACTGAAGAGATCACGAATTTCTTTCAGGATCTGCAATTTAAACAGCCGGGCGTCTATAAATATGTACTGAAAGAAGTCATTGAAGAGAGAAAACCGGGAATCATCTACGATAATACAGAGTATACGGTCACTGTGACTGTTAAGGAAGGAGAAGCTGAGTCATGGGGTGATCTGAAAGCGGAAGTTTCTGTGGCTAAAAAGGGTGCGGAGGAGAGTGAACCAGATACGAGCGGGGAAGCCACATTTGCCAACAGGTATGCGACTGGTAATCTGACTGTGAGTAAGACTGTTGAAGGTGATGAGGGAGATAAAAATAAGGCCTTTAACTTTTCCGTAACCTTATATAAGAGCGATGAGAATAAGGCGACGGAGGTCAGTGGGTCATATGATGATTCGATTGATGGTATGAACTTTACGGAAGGAATCGCGACCTTTACACTAAAGCACGGTGAGCACAAGACAGCGAAGGGATTGCCGGCAGGGCTTAGTTATACAGTAGAAGAGACTGAAGCAGATAAGGACGGATACGGCACATTTAAAGAAGGCAATAAAGGAACGATTCCGGTCGATGGCAGTGCGACAGCTGAATTTATCAATATGAAGCCTGTGGCCGAGGTGACATTACAAGGAAGTAAAAAATACGAGGGTGGCACGCTCTCAGATGAACTTTTCACATTCCGCCTGACAGCAGTTGATGGTGCGCCTATGCCAGAAGGAACGATTGGTAACAGCATCACGACTACAAATGATACAGAAGGATCATTTTCTTTTGGCAGGATTATGTACCATACAAGTGGGACGTATCAGTATACGATTGAAGAGGTGCAGGGGTCAGAAGAGGAGAATCCCACAATTATCTATGACAAGACCATTTACGATGTCACAGTGACAGTTGACGATGATGATTCGGATGGAAAGCTTGATACCTCTGTGGTATATCAGGCAAGAGATGCTGATACAGCAGAGAAAGCGGAGTTTACTAACTTTACCCCGTTGAAGACGGAATCTGTTCCGAACGCAGACGAAGAAGTGTACCCAGGGCAGGACATTACTTATGAGATTACATGGATGAATCCGAACAAGACTGCGGCAGAGGTTTGGGTCACGGATGCGTTGGATGAAAATGTGACGTTTGTATCTGCGAAAGCTGATGGGTTCGGTGAAGACGTTGTAACTTATGATCCTAGCAGTCGTACCGTGACCTGGAATCTTGGATCGCAGGCAGGCGGAGCCTACGGCAAGGTAACCTTGACGGTAAAGGTAAACGAAAGCGCTGTAAAAACGATTGAGAATCGTGCGATGGTGAAAGTAAACGAGCAGTCTGCGGTGACGAACAAGGTGGAGAACCCGGTCGAGAATCCGGATGCGGTGCTTCCGGTCGATGTGACGCTGCATGTGGAGAAGAGTCTGACGTCTGCGGAGGGCATAGATCTTCCGGAAAAACCATATGGATTCACGTTTGAGCTCAGAGCAGCGGATGCGAATCCGGATGCGGATCCGCTCAAAAAGATGCTTTTGGGCACAAGCTCGGGCGAGGATGTGGATTCGACTACTGGTACAAAGTCTGTTACGGTGACGGTTGGACCGCCTACTTGGACTGCGGAAAAGGAGTTGGCAGAATTAACTTATACGGAAGCCGGAACATATCAGTACGAGGTGAGGGAAAACTTTGGCTCCGACTCGGAAGGCACTTACGCTGGAATAACCTATGACGGAACCGTGTATAAAGTGACAGTCACCGTGACGGAGACGACAGATACAACGGGGGCTCGTGCGCTTGCCGCTAAGGTGATGATTGACGATGGAGAGTCAGAACCAATAGACTCTGATTTGCCGGCGACCGTCAAATTCACGAATACTTATAATAAGGAACAGGTGAACGTTGTCCTGCAGGGGCATAAGGTTCTTGAGAACGGGACGTTGGAGTCCGGGCAGTTTACCTTTGAACTGAGACCGGTGAGCGCCGAAGTAGAAGAAGAAACGACGCCGGCTCTTGCGAATATTGCAATGATCGGAGAAGAATTGGATGATGTGGTGGAGCCGGACGGCCAGATGCCTCAGACGGATCTGGCGGAGCAGAGTGAGCCGACGTCTCAGGCAGATGGAGAAATGCAGAGCGAGACGACGCTACAGACGGATCTGATAGAGCAGAGTGAGCCGACGTCTCAGACAGATGGAGAAGTACAAAGCGAACTGACGCCATTGACAGAAGCAGCGGAGCAAGGCGGGCTGACGTCTCAGACAGATGGAGAAGTGCAGAGTGAGTCGACGCCACAGACAGAAGCAGTGGAGCAGAGCGAGCAGGTGTCACAGACAGAAGCAGTGGAGCAGAGTGAGCAAACGCCGCTGACAGAAGCAGCGGAGCAGGGCGATATGACGTCTCCGGCAGGCGCGGAGGCACAGAGTGATCCGCCAACTGAGACGGATGCGTCGATGATGAAACGCAGCGCTTCGATGAAAGGCGGACAGAGTTTCCTTGGAACAGCCCGACTGGACGGCGGCAGCTTCCTGGGTACGGCACCTGTGAGCAACGGACGCAGTTTCTCAGGCGCGGCTTCCGTGAGACGGAGAAGCGTGGTTCGTTCCGCCCCGGCGATGCTGTCGGATGACATCATTGTGGAGCCTGTCGATGAATCAAGCCTGGAACCGGCAGCAGAGTCTGCGCAGGAGCCAATTCCGGAGATGGATGTGAATTTAGATGAGATGGATGTGCTGGAGGAAGAGTCCGAAATAGAGCAGGGGTCTGAGGCAGAAACGACGCCGGAAGCGGAATGGACGGATCCGGCGGCAGAAGATACCGGGGATATTGTCCCGCAAATTACAGATGATACGGTGGTCGATGCGGATCTTGATGTTGTGATCGAGGAGGAAGAGCCGGTCGATCTCGAGCAGAATGATGTGCTGGAAGAAGAGATCATTGATATTTCGGACGACGAATCTCTGGAGGTATCGGAAGGTGGCGTAGACGCTGGCACGGACGATGACTTCGCGGGCTCTGAGGAAAGCAGTCTGGAGAACGGCACCGATACAGTCGAAGAGAGTGAGACAGAAGAGATTCTGGAGTTGGATCAGACGATTGAGATGATCGGGGAACCGGTTAAGATTACGTCTGTTCCTGATATGGATGAGGCCGATGGAATTGACGGGCTTAATGAGATTTCAGAGCCGACGACAAAGATTATAAGCTTGGCTGCGGACCGTGTGCCGATGCCGGCTGGAACAAAGGACGGCGTCGCCATTGCAATGAACAGCGGATCGGGAATGTTTGACTTTGGGTCGATCGTATATGATAAACCGGGTGAATATCACTATACGATTACCGAGCAGGTAGATAATACTGTCAATAACGTTGAGTTTGATAAGACCAGTTATGACGTGACAGTAGTAGTGAAGTGGAATGAATCTAAAGAGCTCTTTGTAGAGAGTGTGGAATATTTGCCTAAAGATGAGGCTGGCACAAGCGGCGCCCCAAGGTCTCAGGCGGAATTTACGAATACGTGGAAGGAGCCAGAGACGGAGCCGACAGAGACCGATCCGCCACAGACGGAGCAGACGGAGAGCAACCCGCCACAGACGGAACAGACGGAGACGAATCCGCCGCAGACTGACCCGCCGCAGACGGAGACGAATCCGCCGAGCGTCGGAAGCCTGACGGTCACGAAGGTCAATCGGGACGCGACGACGAACGAGACGATCGTGCTGACGGATGCGCAGTTCTATGTGGCGCTGTTTGCGGATTCCACGCTGACGCAGCGGGTCGGCGACGTGAAGACGCTGAGCTTCCCCGGAAACGGTTCGAGCGCGAGCGCGACGTTCAGCAATCTGCCGGCGGGTACCTACTATGTGGCGGAGACGAACACGTCCGGGACGCCGATGAGCGGAGGAGAGTACAGCGGCGGCGTATATTCCGCCCGGTATGCAAACGGCCAGCAGGTCACGATTGCAGGCAATGGCAGCAGCGCCGCGTTCTCCTTTGAGAATGTGTTCTCCACGCTGCCGGATCTGCAGCACTATAAGAATATAAAAGAACTGATCATCACAAAGAATGTGACAGATGGCGCCGGCGCGGCACTGCAGACGAACGAAGTATTCTATGCGGGGATCTTTGCGGATGCGGGGTATACGCAGCTGGCGGGCCACGTGAGCCGGAACATCGTTCCCTTTGAGATGGGAGGAAATTCCTCCGCGAGCGCGACGGTGCAGGTCATGGTTCCGAGCGAAGGCGTGACGCAGCTCTATGTCACCGAGGTCGATGCAAACGGAGCTCCGGTCACGAATTCCGGCAGCTTCCCCTATAAGGTCTCTGTGGTCGGAGGTAGTCTGAGCCTGAATATCAATTCGGGCAGCCAGTCCGTGACGATCACCAATACGGCGAACGAAGAGACGGAGGAAGAGACAGAGACGGAAACTGAGATAACGGAAGAAGAGTTTGAGTCGGAAGGCGCCGGATCGGGCGGAGTCGGCTCAGGCGCGACGGCCGCGAAGACCGGCGATGAGACGCCGATCGAAAAAATGCTCCTGCTGATGGCAATCTCATTGGCAATGACATTGCTCATTGGCAGCAGGAGCAGGCGGAAAAAGATGCTCTGACGACAGTCAGTTCGCTGTCTTGGCGAGGCGGTATTCGTCCAGCAGTTTCACACAGCCGGCCACATCCGTCTGTCCCTGGAACAGCTGGGCGAACGCGTCTGCCGTGTCGTCCCCGCTGTAGCCGTCGATCCGGGTCACGGCGGTCGACATGCGCTCGAGCGCCGCGATAGAAGCCTGGGCGTCCGTTACCATGGGCGCCTGGATGTTGGTGATCTGCCTCTTAAAGCAGTTTAACGTGGCGATCCCGTCAAAGGCGATGTTGTAGTGCTCCGGAGCCGCGCAGAACGCGAAGAAATCGAGCACGGCGTCCAAGTGTTCGCTGTTTTTGTTTGCCATCATCATGCTGAGATTGGCGCCCTCGTAGGTGCCGTTCTCAGCTGTATTCATAAAGATGGGCATCAGGGCGAAATCATCCACCGTGTACTGATCTGCCTCGAAGTTCGTGTAGAACCAGCTGTCCCAGATGAACGCCATCGCGGCGTCGCCGGAGGCGAGCGCGGGGCTGATCTGATCCCAGCCGCAGTTCAGATAGTCAGAGCCGAACCAGCCGGCAGCCGCGGCGTCGGCGATCCACTGTGTCATGTTCGTTACCGCGGGGATATCGGCGTAAGAAATCTCATTTCCGTTCAGCTTCTCGAGCAGGGACGGATCGTCCGCGAAGATCGGATCGAGCGCGAACTGGTACATCCAGGAACCGCCGTCGGCGGGCCAGCAGATCGGCGTGTAGCCGGCGTCCGCAAGCGCCTGGCACAGAGCGTCAAACTCAGCCTGCGTCGCGGCGGGCTTTAATCCCAGACTGTCGAAGATCGTCTTGTTGTAATAGCAGCCGGAGACCGAACTCTCCCAGAAGGGCAGTCCCAGGACGTTCCCGTCTTTGTCCCTGCAGTAGGTGAGGGCGCTGTCCGTCAGATCGTCGATCCACTCCTCGTCGTTCATATAATAGAAGTTGTCGGCGACGTCGAAATGCGCCAGCTCCGTGCTGTTGAAATGCATGAAGACATCCGGGATGTTCCCCTCCGCGAACTGTTCTTCGGCAGTCTCCTCAAACTCGCCGTCCTCGTAAGCGATGACGTCCAGCTCGTTCCCGGTGGCCTCCCGGTATTGGTCGAAAATATTCGTCATGTAGGGCTTCTGCAGATCTGTTTCCCGCCCCATGATGGTCAGTGTGACGTGGTCTGCTTCCTGTGCGATTCCGGCACAGGGCGCAAGGAAAAGCGCCGCTGTAAGTACGATCATTGTGGAAAACCATTTCTTTTTCATTCAACTGTCCTCCTGTGATGTTTTCGGTTTAAGATAGCCGTCATGGCCGTGGTCGGGATCGTTTTCGTCCCTTAAAAATATAGGATTGGTTTACACATTTGCACACAGTGTACCATACGGGAATGTTAAAATCAATGAAAAAGAACCGACCACAAAACAGGGCTTGCGGTTTGACTGTCTTGTGGCCGGTATTTTCAAAGTATGTAATAAATGATGCGATCAATTTTGTACGAACTGTTCGATGAACTGTGTCTTCGGGCACGGTCTTCCGAGGAAGAATCCCTGCAGGTACTCCGGCGGGAGCTGGCAGAGCTTCTCGAGCTCGGCGGCGGTCTCTACGCCCTCCACGCACACCTTCAGATTCAGCTCATGGATCATCTTGCTGAACAGGGAGAGGATCTCGAACTCGAACTCGTCCGTCGCGGCCTTCGCGGCGAAGGAGCGGTCGATCTTCACGATGTCCGGCTGCAGATCCGTGAAATAGTGGAAGTTTGAGTAGCCGGTCCCGAAGTCGTCCAGAGCCAGCGTGATGCCCGCCTCTTTCAGATGCGACCAGAGCGTCGTGAATCGCTGGTCGGTCTCCAGCAGGCCGCTCTCGGTCAGCTCGATCGTGACATATTTCGGATCGATCCCGTACTGGTCGATGGCGGCAAGGATCTCGCGTCCGATCGAACTTCGCAGGATCTGGACATGAGAGATATTGATGCTGATCTTGAAATCGGGTATGTATTTTTGCACTTCTCTGCACATCTTCAGAGCTTCGTGCATGATCCAGCGTCCGGCGGGGACGATCAGGAAGGTCTCTTCCAGGATCGGGATGAACTCGCCCGGCGATACCATGCCGAACTCCTCGCAGTGGAAGCGCATCAGAGCCTCGGCGCCGATCAGACGATGCTTGTCGGCGGAGAAGAGAGGCTGATAGTAGGCCTCGAATCCCTCGAACTGATTGTTGATGGCCTGGCGCAGATGCAGGTTCAGCTTTCTGCGGCGCAGGAACTTTCCGTAATCCTCCGGCATATACAGATAGCAGGTATTTTTCCCAAGGCGCTTGGCTTCGTTCAGAGCGAATTCCGTGTACTTCATCACGCGGGAGTAGGAAGGCTCATCGATGTCCCGGCAGTCCAGCATGCCGCCGGAGATCGTGAACAGCACTTCGTAATTTTTCTCCATGATAAAATCGCGGATCTTATCCCGGACATGCCGGTAAAGGTCTTTGCCTAACGCGGTATTTCTGCCCTCGAAATCAACGACCAGGAATTCGTCCCCCACGACGTGGTACAGCGTCTCTCCGGGGAGCAGACATTCGGAGATAAATTCCGAAGTCTTCTCCAGTACCAGATCGCCATACTCGATGCCCAGACGGGCGTTGACGCCCTTCAGTCCGTCCAGGCCGATGCGGAGCACGAAACCGTCCGGGAAAGCGTCTTTGTATTGGCTCAGATAAGTCTTCAGGCTCGCAGCGCCCAGAAGGCCGCTTCTGTTGTCCGCCTTCTGGTCCTTGCCGATCTCATTGATACAGCCGACCATATACAGGGGCTTTTCGGCCGCGTCGCGCACGACGGTGCCGCGGCAATTGATCCACACAGGCTTCTCCTCCGCGGATAACAGGCGGTAAGTCAGATTGTGGGTGCAGCGGTTGGTCGTCAGAATTCCGTCCAGATCCGCGCGCAGCTTCGGGAAATCCTCAGGGTACACCATCCTTTTCAGATTCTCGGCAACATTATGAAACGCATTGTCCTCCATCAGGAAACGCTGGCGGGCATGCGGAGAGATATAATAGTAGTCCTGCGCGAAATCATACACATAAAGGTAGTCGTCCGCGGCAGGGCTCAGAAGCTCGATCACCTCTCGAACTGTGCTTGTTGAGATCTCTTCAAATTTCGGTTTCATACCGGTCACTTCCCATCGTGCTCTTCTCAAAACATTTTACAGGCTAATTGACGAAAGTTTTCGAATTTTTAACTCAAAAATTTTCAAAAAAACGAAAATATTTCTAATACGCTATTCTATACCATTTTGCAAATTTTTGCAATTATAAAAGTTTAAATTGTTAATTTTGTCTATTATTTTTTTACGCGCCGCACAGGAGCGGTTCGTTGATTTTTGCCACAGAATGTGATAACGTATTTTCGGTGGGAAAAATGAGACTGACACTTGCTTTTTTCTTTAACAGTATACTGCTCGGCGTGGGGCTTGCCATGGACGCGTTCTCGGTCTCGCTCGCGAACGGGCTGAACGAACCGGAGATGAAGCGGCGCAGGATGGCCGGCGTGGCGGGGATCTTCTCCGTGTTCCAGTTCGCGATGCCGATGATCGGCTGGATCTGCGTGTCTTCGATCGCCAGGTATTTTCGTGTGTTTGAGAAATTTATTCCCTGGATCGCGCTCGGCCTTCTGGGATACATAGGCGGAGAGATGCTGTATTCGGGCGTCCGGGGCAAGGAGCCTGAGGATGAGGCGGCGGTCGGATTCTCCGCGCTGCTCGTGCAGGGCGTGGCTACGTCGATCGACGCGCTGTCCGTCGGATTTACGATCGCCGATTACGGGCTTCCGGAGGCGCTTCTGGCAAGTCTGCTGATCGGGATCGTCACTTTCTTCATCTGCTTTGCGGGTCTTGCGATCGGAAAGAAGGCGGGCACAAAGCTTGCTGGGAAGGCGGGGATCCTGGGAGGTGTGATCCTGATCGTGATCGGGATTGAAATCTTTGTCTCGGGGATGGCCGGGTGACGACATTTTTGTCCGTGCGAAAAACAGACAGATCCAGACTGCCCGGAAGATACATGGATAGGAAGACCGAATGCGGGAGAACGGATCTGGCGGGGAGGTGAGAAGATGGCACAGGGGAGAACAATGACGGTGTTTGCGGGAAAGCCGGTGTCCGAGGGCGTTGCGATCGGGCGCGTTCAGCTTTACCGGAAGAGTGTTTCCGCTGTGACCCGATCAAAGGTCGGCGACGTGGAAGCCGAGCTCGCGCGCTTTGAGCAGGCAAAGGAAAATGCAAAGAAAGAGATTGCAAAAATTCATGAAAAGGCGCTGGAAGAGCTGGGGGAGGCAGGCGCCGAGATCTTTGAGGCGCACCGGATGCTGTTAGACGATCTGAATTTTGTGGATGCGGTCACGGAGCAGATCGAGCTGGAGAGGGTGAACGCGGAGGCAGCGGTGGAGGCGACCTGCGAGAAATTTTCCGCGATGTTTGAGGCGATGGACAATGAGTATATGCGGGCGCGCGCGGCGGATGTGCGGGACATCGGCGGGCGCGTGATCGCGAAGCTTCTGGAGCTGGGACAGACGGCGCCGGCTGGAGACTGCGGGGCGGCAGACGCCGGGCCTGCCAAGGAGCGGACCGCTGCGGACAGCGGGAGCGCGGCTGCTGCCGGGATTTGGGCGGCGCCGGAAAGCGCAGGGCCGACGACCACCGGATCGGCGGAGCCGGTGATCCTCGTGGCGGACGACCTGACGCCGTCTGAGACAGTTCAGCTTGACAAGTCGCGCATCCTTGCCATTGTGACGCGCGATAGCTCTGTGAATTCCCATACGGCGATTCTTGCCAGGACGATGGGCCTCCCGGCGCTGACTGCGGTGGAGGCCGGGGCGGGCGTAGAGTCGGACGAGGCCGTAGAGCTTGACGGACATATGGGGATCGTGGATGGGTATGAGGGATTGCTTCTAGTAGATCCGGGTGAGGAGACGCTGGAGCGATACCGCGCGAGACAGAAAGAAGAGAATGAAAAGCTCCGGATTTTGGCGGAGCTCAGGGACAAAGAGACCGTCACGAGGGACGGCAGGCGGATTCGGCTCTGCGCGAACATTGGTTCTGTGGAGGACGCGGAGGCCGCGCGGCAGGAGGGCGCCGAGGGGGTCGGATTGTTCCGCACGGAATTTCTGTATCTCGGCGCAAAAGATTTTCCGACGGAGGAGGAGCAGTTCGATGCGTACCGCGCGGTCGCGGAGAAGATGGCGGGAAAGAAGGTCGTCATCCGCACGCTGGACGTCGGGGCAGATAAGAGGGCGGATTATTTTGCCCTGCCGGACGAAGCGAACCCGGCGCTCGGATATCGCGGAATTCGATACTGTCTGGACCACACGGATATTTTCCGGACACAGCTGCGCGCGATCTTTCGGGCGGCTTGTTATGGGAGCGTGGCCGTCATGTACCCGATGATCGTCTCAGAGGAGGAGGTCCGGCGCGCGAAGCGGATCGCGGAGGAGGTCAAAGCGGAGCTGGACGGACAGAATATCCCGCGCGGCGAGATCGAACAGGGCGTCATGATCGAGACGCCCGCCGCGGTGTGGATTTCGGAAGAACTTGCGAAGGAGGCCGATTTTTTCTCGATCGGGACGAACGATCTCACACAGTACATGCTGGCGATCGACCGGCAAAACGCGCGCCTCGACGCTTTCTGTGATCCGCATCATCCGGCCGTGCTCGGCGCGGTCCGCACGGTTGTGGAGAACGCGCACAAATGCGGCATTCGTGCGGGGATCTGTGGAGAACTTGCCGCGGATACGGCGCTGACGGAGGAATTTCTGCGCATGGGCGTGGACGAACTCTCACTCAATCCGGCGCGCATCCTGCCGATCCGCGCGGCTGTGCTTGGCTGCGGCGCATTGGAGTAGGAGAACGACGTTGACATAGAAAAAAGAAAGGATGGACAGGGGATGGACGGAAGAGCATTATTACAGGAAGCGGGCGAAGTGCAGGAGAGAATTCGGGAGATCCGCAGGGAACTGCACAAAAACCCGGAGATCGGGTTTGATCTCCCGGCGACAAAAGCGCTGGTCAAAAAGGAACTTGAGGAGATGGGGTATGCCCCGCAGGAGATGGGAAAATGCGGTCTGGTCGCGCTGGCCGGCGGAAAGCATCCGGGCAGGACGATCCTGCTGCGCGCCGATATGGACGCGCTGCAGATCCGGGAGGAGGCGGACGTGGAGTTCGCGAGCCGGGTCGAGGGCAGGATGCATGGCTGCGGCCACGATATGCACACGGCGATGCTTCTGGGCGCCGCCCGGATCCTGAAGGAGCACGAGGAGGAGATTCAGGGTACCGTTAAGCTGGAATTTCAGCCGGCGGAGGAGATCTTCCAGGGATCCCCGGACATGATCGCGGCCGGCGTTCTTGAGAACCCGAAAGTGGACGCGGCGATGATGATCCATGTGGTGGCTGGGATGCCGCTGCCCGCGGGTATGCTGATGATTCCGGGAGGCGGGATCTCGATGGCCTCCTGCGAGCAGTATCACATCACGGTCAAGGGAAAGGGCGGACATGGCTCGACACCGCATCTGGCGATCGACCCGATCACCGCGGCCGCGCACATTCATCTGGCGCTGCAGGAGATCAACAGCCGTGAGCTGGAGGGAAATGAGTTCGGCGTGTTTACGACCGGTCATTTTGAGGCGGGAAAGACGTCCAATGTCATCCCGGACGTGGCTGAGATGTGGGGAACGATCCGCACGACAGACGCCGAGAACGCGGTGGGGGAGAAGATCCGCACGCGTATGATTGAAATCTGCAGGGGCGTCGCCGCCGCGCTGCGCTGCGAGGCGGAGGTGGAATTCTACGATTACTGTCCCTGCATGGTGATCGATCCCGAGCTTTCGGCGGACGCGATGAAATATATGAAAGAACTGCTTGGGCAGGGCGTTCTCGACATGAACGCGATCACCGGGGGCAAACCCGGCGGGGGAAGCGAGGATTTCGCTTTCGTCAGCCATGAGGTGCCGACGGTGAGCATGTTCCTGACGGCCGGGAATTCGAACGAGGGCTATCTCTACAGCCAGCACAATCCGAAGACCCGGTTTGACGATTCCGTGCTGTACTGCGGCAGCGCCGCCTATGTGCAGATGGCGCTGCGCTGGCTTGAGGATCACCGCTGAGACGGATCATGGAGTCTTAATTGTGGAGCCTTAATTGTTCTCCAGAATTCCTGTGAGGGACTGCTGGATGGTCTTGATGGTATATTCCATCACCGTCTGGCGGCCCTTTTTTTCTCTGTCCCGGATCCAGTCTATGAGCATGCCGGACAGGGCCTCCATGTAGAACTGGGTCAGAAATTCTTTGTATTCGTCGTTCAGATCTTTTTCGGCTTTATGTTCGGCTGTCTCGATGATCGAGACGACGATGTCGTGCAGATCTGTGCTGAAAAAACGCTTCAGTTCGTCGCGTCCGATGGAATCGTAGACGCAGTTGATGATGTGGTCGTTTTCATCCACGTAATCCATCACAAACGTGATCGCTTCTTCGTAGTTGCCCAGCAGGTCGAAATGCTTTACCACGTCGATCGCTTCTTCTTCCAGCATCCATTTGAGCAATGCGTAGATATCTTCGAAATGATAGTAAAAAGTCTTTCGGTTCACGCCGCAGTCCTGAATGATCTCACTCACCGTGATCTTGGAGAGCGGTTTTGTCTGCAGGGCTTTTTTCAGAGAGGCGGCCATGATCTTTTTGGTGTTCAGTGAAGTGACGCTGTGCTTCATGTACGTTTAACCTCCGTATTCTATTATATGGTTCTTTCGGGGATGTTCAATAGTCAAATTGAAAATGTTTGACCGTCAAATCTGGGCGATCTGTCCGTATTTTACCCAAAAAGAGGAAAATGACCGTTTTATTTGTGGAAATTATTTTCTATGCTAAAAGTTATCCCTTATCAAGTGATGGAAAGGATATGGATCACATGAAAAAGTTTTACGGGTTTGTGATCAGGTGCAGGAAGTTTTTGATGCTTCTTTTCCTGGTCGCGGCGGTGGTGTGCGGATATTGCCAGAGATTTGTCTCGGTAAATTACGACATCAATTCTTACCTTCCGGAGGACGCGGCGTCGACTGTGGCGCTGGACGTGATGGGAGAAGAATTCGAGGGGGCGATCCCGAACGCGCGGGTGCTGGTGCGGGACGTGAGCTTTCAGGAGGCCCTGGATTACAAGGAAAAGATCGAAGCGGTCGACGGCGTGATATCCGTCATGTGGCTGGACGACAATATGCTTCTGGATATGCCGCTGGAAATGTACGATGAGGAGTTGGTGGAGACCTATTACAAGAACAACGCGGCGCTCTTCACGGTGACGATCGAGGAGGAGAGCATCAATACCGCGGTTCCGGAGATCCGGGAAGTGATCGGCGAGGAGAACGCGATGACCGGTGCCGCAGTGAGCACAGCGGTGGCGACGGCGGACACCGTCGTGGAGGTCCGGAAGATCGCCATCTTCGCGGTGCTATTCTTACTTTTGGTTCTGCTGGTCACCACGACTTCCTGGGTGGAGCCCTTTGTGGTCATGCTGGGGCTCGGGATCGCTGTCGTGATCAACGCCGGGTCGAACCTGATCTTCGGGGAGATCTCGTTCGTGACGAACGCGGCCGGAAATATCCTGCAGCTTGCGGTCTCTCTGGATTACTCCGTGTTCCTGATCCATCGGTTTGACGAGTGCCGACAGAAGGCGGAGCCGGAGCAGGCGATGAAGGAGGCGCTGGCGCTCTCGACGTCGTCGATTCTCTCCAGCGGGCTCACCACGGTGATCGGATTTCTGGCGCTGGCGCTGATGCGTTTCCGCATCGGACCGGACCTCGGGCTTGCGCTGGCGAAGGGAATCGGGATCAGCCTGCTTACCGTATTTTTCTTCATGCCGGGGGTCATCCTCTGGACCTATCGTTTGATGGACAAAACGGCGCATCGTTCCTTCCTGCCTTCCTTCCGGAAGATGGGAAAGCTGGTCTGTAAGATCACGCTTCCGCTGATGTGTTTGTTTGTGGTCGCAATCGTGCCGTCCTACCTTATGAATACGAAGAACGCTTACTATTACGGCGCCTCCCATATTTTCGGGCCCGGGACACAGCTGGGCGACGATACGCAGCTGATCCAGGACGTCTTCGGGAAGAGCGACACCTATGTTTTGATGGTTCCAAAAGGCGACGTCGTCTCGGAGGAGAAGCTGTCCGAAGAGCTGAACGATCTGGAGGCGGTCACTTCGATCACTTCCCTCGTCGATCTGATCGGACCGGATATTCCGGTGGAGATGATCCCGGACGATCTGTTGGGGCAGCTTGAATCGGAGCACTATGACCGAATGGTGATATCGGTGGAGGCCGACTATGAGGGACCGGAGACGGAGGCGCTGGTGGAGAAGATCCGGGAGATCGCCGGAACGTATTATCCGGACGCCTACTATCTCGCGGGAGAAGGAATCAGCACGTACGATCTGATGGAGACCGTGACGGCGGATATGGTGAAGGTGAATTTCCTCGCCATCGGAGCCGTGTTTGTGGTGCTGCTGTTTGCGATGAAATCGTTCCTCATTCCGGTCGTTCTGGTGCTGTCCATAGAGACCGCGATCTGGATCAACCTTTCGATCCCGTTTTTGACGCATCAGACGGTCTTCTACATCGCGTACCTGATCATCAGCTCCATTCAGCTGGGGGCGACCGTGGACTACGCGATCCTGTTCACGGAACGTTACAAGGAGAACCGCAGGCTGTTCGCGAAGAAGGAATGTATCGTGGAGACGATCTCAAACGTCGCTTCCTCGATCCTGACTTCCGGGACTGTCCTCACGGTGGCCGGTTTTCTGCTGGGAAAGCTTTCGACGCACGGACTGCTCTCGCAGCTCGGGTATCTGCTTGGGAAGGGAACGATCTGTTCTTCCATCGTGGTCGTGTTTATTCTGCCGGGATTTCTGTATTTGCTGGACGGCATTTTTATAAAGGAAAAAGGGGGTTCTGAGAAATGAAGAATATGAGGAGGAAAAAACTTACGCTGACGACGGCGGCGCTTGGGATCACAGCGCTGATCTGCGTGTGCTTTGCGCATGGAGCCGCGCAGGAAAAGGACGCTGCGGGATCGGACGCCGAACAGAGCACGGAGCTCTCGACGGAGTCCGAAGACAGAGAAGAGGCGGCGGAGTCGTCTGCTCAGAGACCTGTGATAGAAGGCGCCACGGATAAAAAGGAGGAGACCGTCTACGTGATCGCGGACGCTTCCGGCGAAGAAAAAGAAGTGATCGTAAACGACAGGATCGAAAATCTGTCCGGGCAGGAGACCCTGAACGACAAATCGGACCTGTCAGGGATTGAGAATGTGAAGGGCGACGAGACATTTTCCCAGGACGGCGGGGACGTTGTCTGGGAAGCCGAGGGGAACGACATCCACTACCAGGGGACGAGCGAGAAGGAGCTGCCCGTCTCCATGCACATCAGCTATTATCTGGACGGAAAAGAGATCCAGCCGAAGGAGCTGGCCGGAAAGAGCGGCAAGGTGAAGATCCGCTGCGATTATACGAACCGGGAGGTCCGGTCGGAGGAAACGGACAACGGGGAAGAGAAGGTCTATGTCCCTTTCACCGTCATGACGGGACTGGTGTTCACGGATTACTGCGTGAGCAATGTTGAGGTCAACAGCGGAAAAGTGATCACGAAAGACGGCATGACCATCGTGGTGGGAGCGGCGTTCCCGGGGCTGCGGGAGAGCCTGGAGATCGAGCAGGAAGCGGACAGCGACCTGGATCTGGACGTGGATATCCCGGATTACGTGGAAGTCACGATGGATGCGGACAATTTCTCGATGGAGACGGCGGCCTCCCTGGTCATGAGCGACCTGTTCGGCGGACTGGATCTGGACAGTGTGAGCGGGAGAAAAGAGATGCAGGACGCGGTAGAGGAGCTGATGGAGGGCGCGCAGGATCTGGAGGACGGCAGCAGTGAGCTGGCGGACGGAGTCGACGAGCTCTATGACAAGGTGCCGGATCTGACCGAAGGCGTCCGTGAGCTGAGCGACGGCGTCGCGGATTATACGGACGGCGTTTCGTCTGTTGAGTCCGGAGTAGAAGAATTGAAGGACGGCAGCAGTCAGCTGGCGAGCGGAACGGCGGAGTTGGCTTCCGGAGCGGGCACGTTGGCCTCCGGCGCCGATACGCTGGAAGACGGAGCGAAAACGCTGGCCTCCGGCACAAAGGACATGAAAAAGGGCGTGTCGGGAGCAAAGAAGGGGACGAAACAACTTCTGAACGGATACGCGGGAGGACAGGGCGCAGCCGCGGGCGCGAAGGCGTTGGCCGACGGGGCGAAGACGCTTGACGCCGGGCTGGGCGCGCTCGTCTCCGGGGCGGCGGCGCTGTCTTCCGGGACCGGCGCTATGAAGGACGGAATCACAGGAATTCAGGACGGAGCAAAGACTCTGGATGCGGGCGCGGCAGCGCTGCAGGATGGCGCGGCGGAGCTTGTAACAGGAAGCGGAAACTTGTCGACATCGTCCGGGAAGTTGGCAGAGGGATTGGAACAAGTCAGTGAGGGGCTTGCGGCGATTCAAGAAGAGTTAGGCTCATTGGCGTCCGGCTCTAGCAGCACGGGATCTATGGTGACGTCTAAGCCGTCTCTGGGCAGCTCTCAGGAAAAGACACAGGTGGGTACAGGAGTTGGGACGGCTCTGGGCAGCTCTCAGGAAAAGACGCAGCTGGGTACGGAAGCTGGGTCGGGAGAGCCCGGGCAGCTTGTGCAGCTGAAGACGGAGGCGGCTGCCTCCAAGGCGTCCGCGGAGGCGTCCGCGGCGACGGCTGCCGAAAAGCGGGAGCAGGCGGGATCGTCCGCCGACAGTGCAAAAAGCGGTCTCGCAGAAGCCCAGAGCCAGAGGGCGTCGGCAAGTGAGCAGGCCGCTTCGGCAGGTGAGCTTTATCAGAGTACCATGAATACCTATGCACCAATCCTGTCAGGGGTGCGCAGTATGATGAATACGGCCAGCCTGTCAAAATACGCTGGATATGTGGACGACGGGCAGGCAAAGGCAGAGTCGATCGCGCAAGGATACCAGTCCGCGAACGAAGGCTATGAGAGTGCGGCGGGCAGTTATCAGTCGGCCGCCGAAAGCTATCGATCTGCTGCGGAGGGCTATCAGGATTCCGCGGAGGATTATCAGGAGGCAATCGAATCCTACAAAAAGACGATCGCGGATTATGAGGCGGTGATCGCCTGGTATGAGGGACAGACATCAGAACAGACGCCGGGACAGACAGCGGGCATCAATGCGTCAGAGACAACAACGATTGCGGCCGGTGCGGGAGTTTCGAATCCTCTTGTAGTCCTGAAGGATTCGATTGATCAGTTATGTACGGTTGTCGGCAGTGTGGATACAGAGGATACCGGGACGCTTCTGGGCGGAGCGAGAGCCCTGAATGAAGGAAACAAAACACTGGAGGCAGGCGTGAAAACACTGGCAGGAGGGATCGACGATCTGAAGACGGGCACTGCGGCTCTGAAAGAGGGCGCGGACAAACTGGGAGCCGGATCCGTATCCGTCGCGGACGGGATAACAGCGTTTGGCACAGGCGCAGGAAGCGCGAAAGCGGGAAGCAGCCAGCTCTCACAGGGGGCAGACCAGCTCTCATCCGGGATTGAAAAGCTGTATTCGGGGACGGCAGAGCTGGACGGCGGAATGACGGAGCTGTCCTCCGGCGCAAAAAGCTTGAATTCCGGCGCAAAATCCCTGTCGTCGGGCGCGAAGAAGGTATCGGACGGCGCGGACGCCTTGGCTTCCGGCGCAGGTGCGCTGGTGAGCGGGTCCGCTCAGTTGGATCAGGGCGTGTCTTCCCTGCAGTCGGGCGTTTCGGAACTGAACGACAACTCCTCGAAGCTGATCGACGGCACGGAAGAATTGTCCGACGGAGCCGATGAGCTGTCGGACGGCGTGAGCGAATTGAAGGACGGAGCGGAAGAGCTCCGGGATGGCATGGAAGAGTTGAACGAAGACGGGATCAAGAAGCTGGGAGAGATCTTCATCGATGACATGGATCAGTTCATCGACCGTCTCCATCTGGTCCAGGATGCCGGGAACGATTACAAGTCGTTCAGCGGGATTTCCGACGAAATGGACGGGGATGTGAAATTCATCATAAAGGCAGACGGGATATCAGCGGAGTAGATCCTTTTTGCCGGAATACAGCCTTTTTATCTTCGCCATCCGGACATAGTAGCTGGGCAGCAGCACGGCGTCCGCGCCCGTCCAGGCGAGCACTTCCGCCCAGAACAATCCTTCGTTGCCGAGCAGTTTCGGCAGGATGAGGATCGACAGCGTGCGCATGACAAATTCCGCTCCGCCCGACACCATAGGCATGACCGTGTCGCCGAGCCCCTGCAGGGAGGAGCGGTAGATGTGAAGAAGATACAGTACCGGCAGGAACGCCGCCATGATGCAGAGATAGTGATAGGCGATCTCGATCGTGGCGGCTGCGTCTTTCGGGCTCCCGGAGATGAAAGCGCCGACGATCTGCCTGCCGAAGAGGAACATGACCGCGCTGATGAGCGCCGCGGTCGCAACGCCCACGACGGCGCCCGTGTGAACGCCTTTGTGGATCCGGCGGAGTTTGCCTGCGCCGTAATTCTGTCCCACGTAGGTCGTGAGCGCGAAACCGTAGGAGATCGCTGCGATCTCGAGAATCCCGTAGAGCTTGTTCGTCGCTGTGAATCCGGCGATGTATAAGACGCCGAAACCGTTGATCACAAACTGGACGACGAGTCCGCCGACCGAGATGATCAGATTCTGGAACGCGAACGGCATGGCAAGCTTCAGAAGCGTGGCGGAGAGACCGCGGTCAAGGCCGCGCCCGGACGTTATCATCCGTAACGTCTCAATCTTGCGCAGCGAGCGGTAACAGATCAGCGCCGACAGGAGCTGCCCGATCAGCGTAGCGCCGGCGGCGCCCGCAACACCCCAGCGGAAGACGATCACAAACAAGAGATCGAGCACGATATTGCAGAGAGAGGCGACGATCATGGCATACAGCGGCGTTCGGCTGTCGCCGAGGGCGCGCAGGACAGAGGCCAGAAAATTGTACGCCATAACGATCGGGACGCCCGCGAAGATCACGCTTAAATATGTCACAGTGATCGGAAAGATCTCATCCGGCGTGTGCAGCAGACGCAGGATCGGCCGCAGCGCGGCGAACGCGAAGCAGAAAACGCCGGCCGCGCACAGGATGGCAAGCTTCAGCGACGTGGCGTAGGTCTTTCTGAGGCTTTCCGTGTCGTTTGCGCCGAAATCCTGCGCGAGGCGGATCGAAAAGCCCTGCGCGAAGCCCTGGATCAGACTCAGGACAAGCCAGTTCAGCCATTCCCCGTTGCCGACGGCGGCCAGCGCGTCAAGCCCAAGCACCTTTCCGACGACCATCGAATCTACCATCGTATAGAGCTGTTGAAAAACATTTCCGACCATCAGCGGCAGCGCGAAGGAAAACAGAATCCTAAGCGGAGAGCCGGAGGTCATACTTTTCACTGATGCCATAAGATCCCCCCCAAATTTTCATAAATAACCGGAATGGAGCTATTATACAGGCGCGCTCCCTAAAATGCAAGAAATATCGCCGAGCGCGGCCCGGAGGATGAATGGAGCGGAGTTTTGCGTTTATTTACTGTGGGATCAAGGGTGTTGACAAAAAGGCTGATAAAAATAGAAAAGTGTAGTGTAAAATTTATATTTTTTTGTTATAATCAGAGCAGGTCTTAGATGTTGGAAAGGAAAAGGCAACATGACAAAAGCAGATAGAAATTTATTAGATTATATTGTTGTTTGTATCAGTGAATTTGCAAACCGATATGAGATGCATATGAGAGACGCTTATGTTTATTTAAACTGTTATAAAGGAATTGAGTTTTTAAAAGAATTCTATGATGTGGAGCATACTCTTTCATTTGATGATGCTCTGGATGATCTAGCCGCAATATGCAGAAAAAATGGAGGCGCAGCTTAGTGAGACTTTATCATGGATCTAATATGGAAATCGAAAAAGTGGATTTATCAAAATGCATGCCAAATAAAGATTTTGGGTGTGGATTTTATACTACATTGTTAGAAGAACAAGCATGGAGAATGGCACAGCGCAGGGTAAGAATAGATGGTGGGAGACCGACGGTAACTGTGTATGAAGTACCGGATGATCTGGCAGAAAAATCAGATTTGAATTGCCGTATATTTGACACTAAACCCACGATCGAGTGGGCGATATTCATAAAGAATAATCGAGACAGAGAATTTACGAATTTTAGCAGTAAGGAATGTAATCTTGACTGTAAATATGATGTGGTGATCGGACCTGTGGCGAATGATACAGTAGGTCTTTTAATTCGGCAATTTAGCCGTGGAACAATAGATGCAGAATATCTTAAGAAAGAGTTTGATTTTGGGAGACTTACAAATCAATATACGTTTCATACTGAGAAGGCTTTACAGTATTTGAAGAAAGTAGGTGTGATGCATGACAAATCAGCAGCAAGAAATGATTGAGTACACCACACAGGAAGTGATTGAATATCTTGTAGAGGATAATGGAATTACAATGGATCAGGCTATGGAGCAGTTTTATATGTCAGATACTTTTGAAAAGTTAAGTGATGTAGAGACAGGACTTTATCTAGATGGATCTACTTATATATATGAGTTGTTGAAAAGAGAGAAGAAAAAACTTTCTAGAACTTTCTAAAGAAAAGAAATACAGGAAGTAATTCATATTTTGGCAGCCTGTTAATAAAAGTTTTTATGATAATGTCGGGAGAAATGCTGGAAGCGGGCATTTCTCCCATCTTTTTTGCTTGGGGACAGGAGAGAGATTCCGCGTGATGTTAAAGTGACGGCAAACAACTTGAATTGCAAGGAATATGCTTTCCTTTTAAAATAATAGACAATTATTATATATTCATATATTATGATATTATAACATTATTGTACAAACTAACACATGATCCGGAAGGGAGGATTCCGATATGAAAAGAAAGAGCCGGAGAATGATTTTAGCGATGACAGTTCTGTGTGTAGCGATGGCCGTTCCGGCGGGTGTGGCAGGGGCGGAAACGGAGTCTGAGTTGCCGGAAGATGACATGTATTCCATTACGGCGGATTACAGCGCAACGGAGCTTGCGGGGCAGGAGTTTGAAATCTTTGAGGACCTGCGCGCATTTTCTGATGCCGACTGTGAAAATGGATTGGATCTGCAGGTGTTGCCCTCTTCCGGTGAAAATAAGATCAGCTATCAATTTGAGCAGGATACGGTTCCGGAGACCGTTTACCTGAAGCCGCTGATCGTTTCACTTTCGCAGAGGACGGAAAAGACGATACTTGATACGCAGAGTGAAGACGATACGGGCTCTGATGAGTTTTATGCAAAGGAAATATCTGTCCGGAAAAAGCAGTCATTTCCTCCAGACGACGAAGATTCCTATGAAGTGAATGTTATGATCGAATCGAAGACCGGAAAGTATCCGGATCGACTGAAGATGGTCAGCGGCGGAAGGGTATATTCGGGCGGGAAAACGATAAATGTTTTATGGTCAGATACGGACGGTTCAATTTCTGAGTACAGCTTTCATTTTGAAGCTGCGTCCGATGAGGCTTCGGCGCAGGCAATCGTTGACGACGCTTGTTTTACATACACATGGATCACTCATTTTGAGGTAGCGGATGACTGGGATTATTCCAGTGAAAATGTGGAATTGAAAATGGTAGACATCACGTTGGATGATTGATTTACAGGACGCTTTATATTCCGTTTTTGACCGCGGGATTTAGTAAAATTGCTTGCACTAAGATAGTGAGGAACCGTTCTATCACGGATCGCTTGCGGGAATATGAGTAAGGCATAGACGCGAAAAGAGGTTGTTTTGGACAGCAAGATAGAGACCCTGCATGTACGTGGATAAAGAAAAGAAACAAAAAGTTTCATTTGAGACGGCAGCGTACGTTTTTGAGGATGAAAACTATATAGAAATGTATGACTTTGAGCATAGTATAGACGACAACTGAATCAGAAAGGAGACTTTACTATGACCAAAACATTCACTATCAATAAAGGACAAAAACCTACTGAGGAACAGCTGCAGGAAGTGGTGGAAGCAAAGAAATATCCGATTGAATTTGATGAAGATTGTCCGGAGCTGTCACCTGCAATGTATAAAGCCTTTAGAAGTGCTGTAGTCCAGAGGAACCGAAAGAAAAATGCTTGAAAAAGTAGGCGCAGATTGGTCGTCACTACCTTGCACGGATTTTATATCAGTTTATCTCTGTTTGACCCCTCTTGGGCGAATTCCTAAGCGCTGGTTGTGAGTTCGATTCTCGTAGGGAATGTAGAAGGCCGGAATTCTTGAAAAGGAGTTCCGGTTTTTTGATATACTTTTTTGCGTAGAGTAAATTTGTGCGACGATGTATCCGAGGAGGGAGAGGATACAACAAATTTAAAAATTTTTCATTTTTTGGCATAAATTGTCGATTCCAAGAATATATAATTATAGAGATGTCAAAAATTGGTATCTCAATTTGACATATCAAGGATGAAAGAGGTTGCTAAATGGATAAAGAAAAACAAATGGTTACAGTAAGCGGTAAAATGAAATATAACCAGATTTCCAGGAAAATTTCGATTTCAAGTAACAAAAGAAGAATATGAAAACTTGAAATCACAGATTGTGATATCAAGTTCAGAAAAAATGAATGGTTATGGTGGACGAAAAGCTGGAGCTGGAAACGGAGGAATAAGAAAAATTGAGGAAAGGTTATGATTGGAATTACTTTACTTTAAAAGTATACGTATGTTAGAATAATTAATATTTAAATTGGGAGGGCAATATGAAACCTCACAGACCGGCCTCCATGATTATTTTAGATGTGATACTTACATTATGGTGGCTCTTGTTTTCTGTAATGTTTTTCACCGTTTTAGCAAAGACAAACAGACCAACCATAAGGGGATTTACTGCAAAAGGCCTGATCGTTATATTCAATTTTCTCATTTCAGAGGGAGAGAGATGGTTTCGAGGAGAATTGAAGGTGGGAAGGCTGGGAACCAGTATTCTGCTGCTGTTTCCAACTGCCGTGACGATTTGGGCTACCCATCTGTATTTTGATTTCTTTGACTATGTAGACCAATACAGATGGCCTTGCGTCAACCTGAGCATTTTGACCTATCTTATATGCCTGTACATCAATATATCGCCATCGATAAATGAGTATCTGGAAAATTATGAATGTCGATATTGGTTTGTACCCTGGCGAAATTACCATATATCTCATAAGAACGATTCGGATGAACAGAAATAGTATTGCCCTGCAAGGCGCAGGGTAAAAAATATGAATTCAGTATATGAAGGAGGAAAAAAGATGAAAAAGAGATTGCTTGGCAGGACCGGGCTGATGGTGAGTGAGATCGGATTCGGCGGCGAGTGGCTGGAGCGCCATCCGGAGGAGGAGTCCGTAGCACTGATGCGGTATGCGTCTGAACAGGGGATCAACATCATCGACTGCTGGATGCCCGACCCAAAATCCAGAAATATCATCGGGCAGGCGATCAAGGGGAACCGGGAAAAGTGGTACATACAGGGGCATCTGGGCTCTACCTGGCAGGACGGCCAGTATGTGCGCACCAGAGACATGAAGTACGTGCGCCCGGCGTTTGAGGATCTGCTTGCGCGGCTGGGGACGGATTACATCGATCTGGGCATGATTCACTATGTGGATACGGTGGAGGACTGGAACGCTCTTCAGGATTCCGAATTTATGGAGTACGTGAAGGAACTGAAGGCCAACGGCACGATCCGCCATATCGGAATGAGCTCCCACAACCCGGAGACCGCGAAACTGGCTGTGCGGTCGGGTCTGATCGAGATGCTTCTCTTCAGCATCAATCCGGCGTTTGACATGCTGCCGGCCGGAGAAGATCTGGATGAACTGCTCTCCGAGGGATACCGGTATGACCAGGGGCTTTCCGGGATCGACAAAGACCGGGCGGAGCTGTATCAGCTGTGCGAAGAACAGAATGTCGGGATCACGGTGATGAAGGGCTTTGCCGGCGGCAGGCTGTTCGACGAGAAGCGTTCGCCGTTCGGGGTAAGCCTTACGCCGCTGCAGTGCATCCATTACGCGCTTACGCGTCCCGGCGTATCTTCGATCCTGTGCGGATACGATACGAAGGAGCAGGTCGACCAGGCCGTGCGCTATGAGAGCGCTTCGGAGGAGGAAAAGGATTACGCGTCCGTACTTGCGCACGCGCCGTTCCACTCCTACAGCGGGCAGTGTACTTACTGCGGCCACTGCAAACCGTGCGCGGCGGAGCTGGACATCGCTATGATCAACAAATACTACGACCTTGCAGCGATGCAGCCGGAAGTGCCCGCGACGATCAAGTCCCACTATATGCTTCTGGAGCACAAGGCTTCGGAGTGCGTCGGCTGCCAGGAGTGCGAATCCAGATGCCCGTTTGGGGTTCCGGTCGCAGAGAAAATGCGGAAGACGGCGGAGCTGTTCGGGTGTTAGTCCTGCTTTTCGCCGCGTAGACGCCCGACCCGGGTGCGGAAAACGGCGGAGCCGGGTTAAATTTGCGGAACTGGCTGGAACAAGCCGAAGCACTGTATTCACCTGGGAGGCAGAGATCAATAATCATTATCCAGGCAGGGATAAGTTTGAGCGGATGAAGGAATTAGCAGGGCAGAAGGGAATTGATGTAAATGACACATGAAGAACAGAGGATATGGCTGATAGAACAGCTGCTGGCGGAGAGATCGGATGTATCTGATGTAAAGATACCGTCAGAAGAACAGGAACAGAAGGATCTGTTAAGAGGTCTTATGAATATCCGTATGCCTGAGCC
>CANQRR010000025.1 GCA_947626285.1 uncultured Lachnospiraceae bacterium | reverse complement strand
AAATCTACTGCAACAGCTTTCATTTTTCAATGGTTAACGCCATTTTTTAATGTCTGATACCAAAGACAGGTATTATATCACACTGTCGCAAAAAATCAATGAAAAAATAATTCCGCCTGTGCTTTTCTTTGCGCACCTGCTTTCTTCTGCCTCATATCATGGATTATAAGGACCATGATTTCCGCTGTACGCATAACGGAGAACATGGCGATGACAGGAGGTGTCAAAATGTGAAACCATTGTTGGAACTGAAAAATGTCTGTTACGCCTATCACAGTAAGGGCGGTGAGACGCCCGCGCTTCAAAATATATCGTTTCAGGTACAGCAGGGGGAATTCATCGCTGTAGTGGGACCGAGCGGTTGCGGGAAATCCACACTGCTCTCTTTGATTTCCGGGCTGCTCGTTCCCGAGAGCGGCTCGATTTTGTTTGCCGGGGATTCTTCCGCGAAGAAAGCTGCCGGCTCCGGCGCAAATTGCGCTCTGCGGGAAAAGATCGGTTATATGTTGCAGAAGGATCATCTGTTTGAGTGGCGCACAGTCTACCGAAACGTCACGCTGGGGCTGGAGATCCAGCACAGGCTAAATGAAGAGAATCGGATCACCATTGACAAAATGCTTCAGGATTATGGGCTGGAGCGATTCCGCAACGCACGTCCGAGCGAGCTGTCCGGAGGGATGCGGCAGAGGGCAGCGCTGATCCGGACCCTTGCGCTGGGGCCGGAGCTGCTGCTGCTCGACGAACCGTTCTCCGCTCTGGATTTTCAGACAAGGCTTGCCGTCTGCGACGACGTATCGGCGATTCTGCACAGAGAGAAAAAGACTGCGCTGCTCGTTACGCATGATCTCTCGGAAGCCGTCAGTATGGCAGACCGTATTCTCATTCTGACGAAGCGGCCGGCGCGGATCCGGAAAGTGCTGAATCTGGAATTTGAAGTGCAGGGACTCTCCCCGCTTGCACGCAGGAGCACCAAGGAATTTCAGAACTATTTTAATCTTTTGTGGGAGGAGATGAACGACAGTGAATAAAAAAATAGAAACGGCCGAAATACGGGCGGCATGGATTCGGGAAAGCGATCCGGAAAAAGGCAATGTATCTCCGACGCAGCACACCTATCTGCGCTCCCTGCGCAACCGTCAGCACCGCATCACAGCGGCACAGGTTCTGATCTTTGTCGCATTCCTCGTCCTGTGGGAGACGGCAGTCCGGCTCGGCTGGATCGACGGTTTTATCTTCAGCAGTCCTTCGCGCGTGGCAAAGACCTTCTGCGGTATGTGGCAGGATGGCAGCATTTTTCTCCATGTGGGAATCACGCTTGCTGAAACGCTGATAAGCTTCGGCTGTGTTGTGCTGCTCGGAATCGGGGCGGCTGTGATGCTCTGGTATAACACAGAACTCTCCGAAATTCTGGAGCCTTACCTCGTCGTCCTAAACAGCCTGCCGAAGTCCGCGCTTGCGCCGCTGCTGATCGTGTGGCTGGGTGCCAACATGAAGTCGATCATTGTCTCAGGCATGTCCGTAGCGATCTTCGGAAGCATTCTAAACCTCTACACCGGCTTCCGGGAGATGGATCCGAATAAGATCAAACTGATCTACACGCTGCAGGGGACAAAACGAGACGTACTGACCAAGGTGATCCTGCCCGGCACCGTGCCGCTGCTGATCTCTGTCATGAAGGTGAACATTGGGCTTTGCCTGGTCGGCGTCGTAATCGGGGAATTCATCGGTGCCCGACAGGGACTGGGCTATCTGATCATTTACGGCAGCCAGGTCTTTAAGCTGGACTGGGTAATCATGTCCATCGTCATTCTCTGCGTGATCGCCATGCTGCTGTATGGCGCGCTGAATTTTGTAGAGCAGAAATGCCTGCAGAGGCGAGAGAGATAAAAAGAGGCCTGTCGAATATCTGTTTTGATATACGGCAGGCTTTTATACCGATTCATACTGCATTGTACAGTTTAAAATAAGTATTTCAGCAGCTTTAAAGCATCCGTCCCATATTTTTTCGCCCAGTCAGGTATATTGATCCCACCTGCTACGCTGTCCAGATCATCATCGGCAAGCTCGCCCTGCGCATCAGTAGGATTGAGTCCGTCTTGTCCTACAGAATCTGCACATATAAGAGGCCACGCATCTCTTATATATTTGACATACCATGTAACGGCGAAAATGTCAAGGAAACCCGCTGTGAAGATTTTCGAAATTCCGTGAAAATCCGCAAAATTTTCCAGTGTTTTATACGTTATATCGCGAATCAGCCAAGTACGTATCCGGTCAGCTTCGCGATGTCCTCCCTACTCCAGAATTCGTTCTCCCAGTAGAAATACTCGTCCTTCCTCTTCTTGAAGATCCTGAACGGTACGTCCGTGTTATCGTAAATGTGACAGATGTCGCATACCTTCAGAAGCTCTGGTACCTGTCCGAGCGAACGCACGTACCGCGCTTTGATCTTCTCGACAGGGACGTCATGCCCGCCGGACGCAAAACGGCGCATCACGCGGTGGATGTTGATATTGACGTCCGCGGTCAGGACATAGATGCAACGAATGAAATACCCCTGCTCCTTCGCCCTGCGCAGCAGGTCAAGATTCCTGGGAGTGGACAGCACCGTTTCGAAGGTGAAATTCTTGTGAACATCCAGGACATACTCACGCATATCCTCCGCCAGCTCGGCCGCCTCCCGATCCGTGCTCTGCGTCGCCCGCTTGATGTCGTCCGCATTGATGTAGGGATTGATGATCTTCGCTGTTTTCGTCACCGTGCTCTTTCCGCTGCCGTTCGGACCCGCAAAGACGATGATCTCAGGCTTCATCTCCATACGCTCGCCTCCCGTCCGGGTATTCGATGTAGGACGCCTTCCTCTCCCGATCATAGCCCGTGACAGGAAGTCCCCGGCGCTGGTTCGCCTCATTCTCCTGTCGGATCGTCTCCCGGAAGCGGCGGATAAACTCATCGTCGCCAACGCCACAGGTGGAATCCAACTCGTTCGGTCTCGGCGGCTCGTTCTCCTGATCCTTCAGCGCCGCGAAAAACCCCTTCATGATTTTTTCTTTGGCCTCCTGGCCCTTATTCGTGTCATTTTGTTTGTCCATATCTGATTTCCTATTGTGAAAGAATTTTATCCGATTCCTTTTTACATGAAGAGGCCGCCCCAGGATAAGGCAGCCCCTCGCTCACAGATGCAAATGAGCACCTGTCTTTACCGCTTGTTGATCAGACATACTGATATGTTGTTGTCCAAGCCATTGTGACTGCAACCGCAATATCCTAATACGCCGGACAGTGGTTTCTGTCAGGAAAATTATTCCCATTTCAGATTTTGTCCATTTGGCAGAACATCAAGCCATCTCTTTGTATACGCAAATAACGACAACATGCGCATAAGTATGCGCCACTCGAGCATTTTTGGCAGCCATTAAACTGCGATACGATCAGATAACCGTCGCTGGTGCGCGCGCTGCCGCCCGCAACCGCGTCCAGATTCTCGTCTGAGAGCTCCTTCGCAGTGTGCGCTGCGTCGTAAAGGTGCTTTGCCTCTTCCTCCGTGATTGTCTGCCCCTGATCCTTAAGGATTTCCACGATCTTTTCCGCGGACTCCGCCGCTTTCAGTTTCTCTATAAGCTCTTTCTGTTCCATACTGTTTCCTCCTTTTGAAATGTGTTTGTTGGTTTGCCCTACATCTCTTTATACGTCGGGCAATGGTTTATGTTAGGAAAAATGATAGCAGTATTGCCACATTTTTTATAGTATATCACTCCAATCCTTTCCTCTCAATATGCCTGACCTGACGTTTATGCAATCAAACCTGACTTTTGTGCAATCGAAAAGCAAACGACTGAACACCGTCTGCTCTTTTTGCGATTCATATATTGCCAAAAACGCACAGAATTCACTGCAGCTCCTGATAGGCCTCCACACGGATCTGCTCAAAGGTGTTCATTTTGTGATAGATCTCAGCCGCCATATCGATAAGCGGGAAAGACGCCACAGCCCCGCTGCCCTCGCCGAGGCACATGCCTGCGTCCAGCGCCGGGGAAAGGCCGAGCTCATCAAGCACCCTGCGCGCCGCCGGCTCCTTCGATACGTGCGTTGCGATCATATAACCGACTGCCAACGGACAGAGCCGAGCTGCCAAAAGCGCCGACACGGACGAGATGAAGCCGTCGATCAGCACCGGAATATGGCTGTACGCTCCTCCCAGGAACAAGCCCGCCAGGCCCGCAATGTCAAAGCCGCCGACACAGGAGAGCACAGTCAGCGGATCCTGCTCCGTCAGATTCCAGCGTTCGATCGCCTCCCGGATCACCTGTATCTTCCTGTGCAACCCGGCGCTGGAGAGTCCTGCTCCCCGCCCCGTCATCTCCTCCGCCGGAACGCCGAGCAGCGCCGCCGCGACCGCGCTGGAGGTCGTCGTGTTTCCGATTCCCATCTCTCCGGTCGCGATCAGGCTGTATCCCTCTTCCTTCAACTCACAGGCCAGACGAATTCCCGTCTCCACCGCGGACACCGCCTCCGCGCGCATCATCGCGGGCTCATGCGCAAAATTCCTCGTTCCGTAAGCGATCTTTCGCTTCTCCACGCGCAGTGTGTCCGTCGCCATCCCGATGTCAATCGGCCGGATATCCGCGCCGCTCATCCTGCACATGATCGCCGCGCAGGACTTCTCATCCAGAAAATTCTCCGCCACGATCGCCGTGACCTCCTGTCCGGTCTGTGTGACGCCCTCGGCGACGATCCCATTGTCCGCGCACATCGGCACCAGAATCTTTTTCTCCGTCCGCACCTGCGGCGAATGCTGCGCTCCCGCGATCCGCACGATCACGTCCTCCAACCAGCCAAGGCTGTGCAGCGGCTTGGCGATGCTGTCCCAGCGGCTCTGCGCGATCCGCGCCGCCTCCTCATCGCATGCCGTAACCTGCCGCAATGTCTTTTCAAGTGTAAGCTCTGTCCTGCTCATCGGTCTCCCCTGAAATAGCCTGTTCTCTCAATCGGTACATTTTCCTGCTATCCGCATCCCGCTCTTTTTTTGCAAAAAAGCAACTGTCACTGCCGTTCGTAGTAGTCGATTCCGTCATCCGGCTCAAAATAGGTGCGGATATAGCCGTCCCCGGAGACGACGACGAACTCATTTGTCTCTTCGATATAGTAGACGTCGTCTCCGTCCTCCGCCTGCAGCTTGTGAAGCGCGTCCGGTGAGGAGACGACGCGGTTCGCCCCTTCCACGTAAGCGTCCTCATCTTCGAATCCCATCTCAACGCCGTGCCGCTCAAAATGGTCCGCAAGCTGCTCTTTCGTGCGGAACGTATAGTGCGTCTGCTCCTGCGGCTGCGCGTCCTGATCTGTAATCTGCTCCGTGGTCTGCTCTGTGACCTGATCCGTAATCTGCTCCGTGGTCTGCTCTGTGACTTGATTCGCGGTCTGCTCCGTTTTTGGCGCCCCGCCCTGACTACCGGACCGAACGCCGCTCCATACGCCGAATCCGACCACCGCAGCACAGATCAGTACCGCAATCGTGACCGGAACTTTTCTTTTCCGCAAACTGCCATACAGCTTCTGCGCCTCCTGCACCTCATCCGCAATGTTCTTCTGATTCCTGTTTTTAGAATTGTTGCTCTTTTCACTCATCCTGTCCCATACTCCTTTCTGGTTCAATAGACCTGATCATCGTCTCGTCGTCCCGTGAAAAACGAATCCCTCATCTGCCCGCTTCCGCGGCAAACGGCAACACGGAGAGGACTCGAAGAGAACTCGGGATCCTTTCTCCGCCTTCCGATTCCAGTTCGCAGAGAAAACCGCCTGCATTCGGCGCCTGCCAGTCAAAATAATCCCGGTGCGGCTTGGAATACCGGTCGAGGATCGCCATGATCGTCCCGCCGTGCACCACAAACGCCGCAGACGCGGCTCCGCGGGCAGACGCTCTCTCACAGCAGTCCGCAAAAGCCACACAGCATCTGTCCGAAAACTCCGCCCGACTCTCCCCGCCCGGGAACGCAAGCGTTCCGCCGCTGTCGATCCACTCCTGATAGCGGCTGTCCCCCTGCAGCTCCTGATAGTTCCCATATTCGAACGCACCGAACGAGCACTCCCTCAGGCCGGAGGACAGCTCCGGCTGCAGTCCGGGAAAAAGCAGCTGCGCCGTCTGCACACACCGCTTCATCGGGCTGGCAAACACACAGTCCGGAGCCGGATACTGTGCCCGTGCCGCACAGAGCTCACGCGCCGCCTCCTCCGTCAGCTCTTCGTCTGTGATGCCGACGTAGCGGCGCTGCCGGTTCCCGGCGGTCATGCCGTGCCGTATAAGACAGATCTGCATGGCGGACGCTCCCCTTCCTGGTACTCTGCATTTTCAAACATTACTATATCAGAAAACCGGGCGCTTGCCAAACCTATTTTTTTCGAAACTCCGTCGCGTGCTTTCGATACCAGATCGGCATGTTCGTGCGCTGGCACTCACGGTTCTTTCTCTCCTGGATCCCGATGCTCTCAAAAAACTCTCTCCACAGATCCGTGTAGAGATCTTCTTCCTCCTCCGTCCTGCGAAGCTGTTCAAACTCCTCCGGCAGAAGCTTCGTCATGTAGAACGACTGGTTCTTCGGGTGCACCGCCGCGATCCGCCGGTTGTCATCGATCATCATCCAGTACTCCGACGGCATACGATCCGCAAAATGCGCGGCGGAGATCGCGGTCACATTGCACTTCGGCTCGATGTGCGCCACGTAGACCTGCCCGACCTGGGAAAAACGCGTAAACTCCCGAAAATAGTTGGCCTCCGTGTTCGCCTTGCGGCTCAGCTCAAAGATCCATACGACCTCCGGGCGGGACAGCATCTGTGTTAGCTGCCTCCCCTTGGCAAAGCCAAGCACCAGAAAGCGATAGATTGCGTCCAAACGATCCGTTTCAAACGACATCGCCGCAAGAAATACCTGCCGGTACGCCTCGTACGAGATCTTCCTCTGAACCGCGCGCACCACCTGCGCCGCTTTGCTAAAATCCGCATCCACATGGACATACGTGCAGAACAGTCCCGGCTGCACGACCGGCTCAAGCTGCAGGCGGACGTTGTCGTGTCCCAGACGGCTCTCCCACGCGTCGTGCACGCAGGACATCATCGCCTCAAATGTATCCTCACAGGTAAACACTGTCATCTTCTTCTCTCCCCTCTCATTCAATCCGCGCGAATGCGTCCGTACGGCTGACGCGGATCAGCGATATCATCTTCACTCTGCAAAGGCTCTGCTGCTCATGCGCCCATCCGGAAATCTTCAAGTCCTGCCAATTCCGGCACTTTCGCGAACTGCTGCTCATGTTCCCATTCTAAAATCTTCGGACCCTGCCAATTCCGGCACCTTCGCGAACTGCTGTTCACGCTCCCATCCGGAAATCTTCAAACAGCGACATCTGCCGGAACATTCCCTCATTCTGGTGACGGATCTGCCAGTTCTCCTTCTCGTTCGTCCCGATGAGCTGCCGCGCGATGTAGCGCTCCTCGATTGGTGTGTGATACATCATCCGGCCACTGCAGGTGATGAAATAATGCGCCCGCTTCAGCACCACGCCCATCTTTTTCAGATGCGGAAAATCCAGTCTGCCGTGCCTGCGCGCCTGAACGATGCGCAGCGCGGACTTTGGCCCGACACCCGGAACCCGCAGGATCACAGCGTAGTCCGCCGTGTTGACCTCCACCGGAAAAAGCTCCAGATGACGCAGCGCCCAGTCGCACTTCGGATCCAGCAGCTCGTTGAAATCCGGTCTCTCCTCACTCAGCAGTTCGTCCGCCTGAAATCCGTAGAAGCGCAGCAGCCAGTCCGCCTGGTACAGCCGATGCTCCCGCAGAAGCGGCGGCGGAGTGCCGATCGCCGGCAGCGCGCTGTCCTCATTGAGCGGTACATAAGCTGAAAAGAACACGCGCTTCAGATCGTAGCTCTGGTACAGGTGCTGGGTGGTCTTCAGCAGATGATAGTCCGTCTCCGGCGTCGCCCCGATGATCATCTGCGTGCTCTGCCCCGCCGGGACGAACGGACGCTGCAGATCCCGTCTCCGCAGCTCCGCCGGGAGCATGAACCTCTCCCGATCGGCAGTGGTCTGCCGCTCCTCCTGCAAAAGCCCCTGCTCCGTCTGTTCCCCGATCCGCCTGTCCACACCGGCAAAGATGCCGCCGCCCAACCGCCTTGTCGATGCGCTGCGCTCCATCTGCGCGCTCTTCCCGATCGCCAAACGGTGCTCCGCGATCGTATCACTCACCATACGCATCGGCCGCAGGATCGCTTTCTGCGTCTTGTTCGGGGCAAGCTTTCCCAAACTCTCCCTGGTAGGGAGCTCCAGATTGACGCTCATGCGGTCCGCCAGATAACCGGCCGCCGCCAGCAGTTCGTCCGGCGCGCCCGGGATCGCTTTCACATGGATGTAACCGTTAAACCGGTATTCTTTCCGGAGCAGGTACAGCGCCTCACAGATGCGCTCCATCGTGTAGGCCGGCGTCTTCCACACGCCGGAGCTCAAAAACAACCCTTCGATGTAGTTTCTCTTGTAAAACTCAACCGTGAGTTCACAGACCTCCCGCGGGGTGAACGCCGTGCGCAGCGTATCGTTCGAACTGCGGTTCAGGCAATATTTACAGTCGTAAACGCAGTGATTCGTCAACAGAATCTTCAGCAGGGAAATGCATCTCCCGTCCGACGCGAAACTGTGGCAGATACCCGCCGCCACAGAATTTCCCAGATATCCCTCCCGGCCGCGCCGATCCACGCCGCTCGACGTGCAGGCCACATCGTACTTCGCCGCGTCCGCCAGAATATGCAGCTTCTCCTGAAGCGTCAGCTCCGGTCTGATCTCCATATCGTTTTTCACCCTCGCTTTCATAAATTCATCCCTTTTCGGAAAAACGCAAAAGAGAACATATGTTCTTTTTCATTGTAGAACATATGTTCTCTTTTTTCAAGAGGTATCTTTTGCAAAATAGAGATTTTTATGATCAGGCGTCCGCCTGTGCCTTCCCCCAGCTCCGCGTCCTGCGCAGATAGTAGATGATAAACAGCGCGGCAGTGCAGCCCCAGGAGATCGGATAATTCAGTGTGATCGTCCGCAGCGACGGACGCAGCGGGACGACCAGAAAGATCCACGCGATGCGGAACAGACAGACGCCGAACATCGTCAGCAGCATCGGCAGGATCACGTCTCCCACTGCCCGCAGCGCGCCGGAAAAGATCTCGACGAAGCTGAATATGAAATAGCACGGCGCGATCACGCCCATCACCTCCATACCGATCCGGATCACGTCCGCGTCCCGTGTGAAGATGCCGAACAACGGCCCGCGGAAGGTCAGAAGCAGCGCGCTGATCCCCAGCGAAAACAGCTGATGCATGCCCAGGCAGATCCAGACGCCCTTCTTCATCCGGTCGTAACGCTGCGCCCCGTAATTCTGCCCGATAAAGGTCGTGATCGAGATGCCGAACGCGCCGTTGATCATCCAGAAGACTGCGTCCAGCTTACCCTCCGCCGCCCACGCAGCCGCCGCGTCCGTACCGAACGCGTTGATCGCGGTCTGGATGATGATGTTCGACAGGCTGTACATGACCGACTGCACACCGCCCGGAAGCCCGATGAAGAGCTGCGATCTCAGGCTGCCGCCCCGGAAGGAGATCTTCCTTAACTCCAACCGATAGATATCGTCCGAACTCATCAGCGCCCTTGTCACCAGAAACGCGCTGAACACCTGTGAGAGCGCGGTCGCGATCGCAACGCCGCCGACGCCGCGCTTCAGAACGACCACCATGAGGAGATCCAGCACGATGTTGAGCAGGCAGCAGGCAATCAGATAATAGAGCGGCCGCTTTGAGTCTCCGAGCGAACGCAGGATCCCGGAACCGATGTTGTAGATGAACACAAAGATGATGCTGGCGAAGTAGATCCGCAGATACAGCGTCGATCCCGCCATCAGCTCCTCCGGCGTGTTCATGAGCCGCAGCATCACAGGCGCAAGCCAGACGCCAAGCACCGTGGCGGCAATGCCCCCGACGATCGAGAACGCGTACGCCGTGTGCAGCGCGTCGTTCAGGCTCTTCTCATCGTTCGCCCCGTAATAGCGCGACACGATCACGCCCGCGCCCGCCGAGAGACCCGTGAAGAAACCGACGACCAGGTTTACCGTCTGCCCGGAGGAGCCGCCCACGCTCGCGAGCGCCTGCTTTCCGACATAACGGCCGACGATCACCATGTCCACGGTGTTGTAGAGCTGCTGAAAAAACGTCCCAAGCAAAATGGGAAAGAAAAAAGCAAGAAGCTGCTTCCAGATCACGCCCTCAGTAATCTGGTGTCCCGCAGTTTTTGCCCTCTGCATAGGTACTTCCTCCGTTCTCTTTTCATTTTATCAATTGCTTTCTGCAAATTTCCATCACGCCGCAATGTCTCATCCGTGCAAGCGCCGCCACTCTCATGATCCACGGCGCTATCTGCATCACACAGTTACATCAGCAGCGCAAGCACCGCCGTTTTCAAAATCCCAAGCGCCGCAAGCGACAGCACGGACGCCGCCGTCATCATCCGATTCATCCGCGCGATGTCGCAGGTCTCGATCGGGCGCAGATCATCCCCGATGAACGGCTTCTTGTGAAGCTCTCCGAAATACCAGGCGTCGCCCGCGAGCCGTACATGCAGCGCCCCTGCCGCCACTGACTCAGTCTGCGCGGAATTCGGACTTGCGTGGTTCCTGCGATCTCTTCGCCAGATCTTCCACGCCAGTTTTCCGTCCTGTCCGGTCAGATATGCGCCCAGGATCAGAAACAGTGCCGCCAGCCGCGCCGGAACGTAGTTCATGGCATCGTCCAGCCTTGCGGCGATCCGTCCGAAATACAGATAACGGTCGTTCTTGTAGCCGACCATCGAATCCATTGTGTTGACGCTCTTGTACGCGAAGCCGAGCACGCCGCCGCCGAGCATCATGTACAGCATCGGCGCGAACACGCCGTCCGAAAAATTCTCCGCGACCGTCTCGACCGCCGCCCGGATCACGCCGGGCTCATCCAGCACCTGCGTATCGCGCCCGACAATGCGCGCCACCGCTCCGCGCCCTGCCTCAAGCCCGTCCCCGCGCAGGGCCCGCGCCACATTGGCGCTCTCTTTTCGAAGCGTCTTCACCGCAAACAGGAAAAAACACATCACAGCTTCCGCAGCCACGCCGAGCCAGAAATTCAGCCGATACGCCGCATACAGCAAAAGTGCCGGTATCCCGGCGGAGATCATGATCACAAGCGTCGCCATGATCCCGCCGCCGACTAATTCTCCGGCCCTCGTCTTCGGCAGACAGTTCCGAATCCGTTTCTCCAGCCCTGCGATCAGATTTCCGATCAGACAGATCGGGTGAAGCGCCGTCTGCGGATCACCGAAGACCACGTCCGCCAGAAATCCGATCACGACCGCGAGCAGAGAGCCCGCCGCATATTTCCACATATCGTTTCCTCACATCACTTCAGCCAAAACAGACTTGTCCCGGGTGGTCACGCAAGCGCCTTCGTCACCACATCCGCCGTCACGATCGCAAGCGGCATCGCAAGCTCGCACACGGACAGAAAACAGCCCGCCAAATCTCCGTTGATCCCGCCGAAGTGCTTCATCGCCATATGATGATACCACAGGAACGTAAGCGCTGCCCCGGCAAGCGCCGCCGCGGCAGAGACAGGCTGCAGGATGAACATTGCCGCCGCGCAGACCAGCAGATAGACCGCGCTTGTCACCTGTGTGGCGCGCGTCTGCGCGTTCTTCGAAAATCCCGCTACGGTTCCCTCCGCCGAGGCCTTCGGAAAGCTCACGACCGAAACCGCGCTGAGCGAGCGCGACACAATGAACGTAAAGGCATACACCTGCACCAACTCTCCCGTGACCATGTCAAGCGTGCCGTACAGCAGAAAAAAATAAGCGGCGCACGCGATCACCGCAAACGCCCCGGCGTGGGAATCCTTCAAGATCTCCAGCCGCTTCTCGCGCGGCCGCCAGGAGCTCATCGCGTCCGCCGCGTCGAGCAGACCGTCCAGATGGATTCCCCCGCTGACCGCAAGCGGGATCAGCACCAGCGCAACGTTGCGCAGCGGCGCGTGGAGGCCCAGACAGCCGGCCAGTGCGTCCCAGCCGAAGCAGAGCGCTCCGATCACCGCGCCGATCAGCGGAAAAAAGCACATGACATATTTCGTATTCTCCTCCGACCAGTCGCACTGCGCGGCCGGGAGCCTGGAATACATTGACAGCGCGATATTCAGGCTGTTCCACAAATGCTTCATCTCACAAGTCTCCCTGTCCTTCATCCCTTCGGATTCCCCGCAGGAAATCCGCCGAGCGCGGATCCTTCGGATTCGCAAAGAATTCCTCCGCCGTGTTTTCCTCCACGACCAGGCCGTCCTCCATGAACACGACGCGATCCGCCACCCTGCGGGCAAACTCCATCTCATGCGTGACCACGATCATCGTCGTCCCCTCGTCCGCGAGCCGCTTCATAACGTCCAGCACCTCTCCGGTCAGCTTCGGGTCGAGCGCCGAGGTCGGCTCGTCGAAGAGGATTACGCTCGGGCTCAGTGCGATTGCGCGCGCGATTGAGACTCTCTGCTGCTGTCCGCCCGAGAGCTGCGAGGGATAGGAATCGCTCCACTCGAGCATCCCGACCTTCTCAAGCGCCCTTCTCCCGATATCCTCCGCTTCCGCCTTTGGCATCTTCCGGCCGACCGTCAGCCCGAGCGTCACGTTGTGAAGCGCGGTCTTGTTCGCGAACAGCTGATAGTCCTGAAACACGAATCCGATCCGCTTGCGGTAGCGCAGGATATCCTTGCGCGAACTATGATCCGCACGGAACAGCTCTCCGTCGAACTCGATCTCCCCGCCGTCCGCCGTCGTCAGAAAGCTGGCACAGCGCAAAAGCGTCGTCTTCCCCGAGCCGCTCGGGCCGAGAATGGCGATCACATCCCCATCGTTCACTTTTAAGCTGATATTCTTCAGGACCTCCCGCGGCCCAAAGCTTTTCCGGATATTTCTGAGTTCGATCACTGTTTACCGTTTCCTTTCCAGTCGTTTCTCCATCTTCCGCTGCAGCCAGGTCAGGAACGTGCAGAAAATCAGATAGATCAACCCCGCCTCGCAGTACAGCCAGAAATAGTCGTAGGTCCGCGCCGCGATCCGCTGCGCCGTCGCCAGGATCTCCACGATCGCCACACTGTAGGCCAGCGAAGTGTCCTTCACCAATCCGATCAGGGAATTCGACAGCGGCGGAAACGCCGTCGTCAGCGCCTGTGGGATGATCACATGCCGCATCGTCTGCGTGAATGTCATCCCCACGCAGTACCCGGCCTCCAACTGTCCCGGCGGGACGGACTCGATCGCCGCGCGCACCGTCTCAGAGCAGTAGGCGCCGACGCTCAAGGAAAACACGAGCACCGCGCAGGGGAACGCCGGCATCGTGATCCCGATACTGGGCAAGCCGAAATAGACGACAAAGAGCTGTACGATCATCGGAGTCCCCCGGATGATCCATACATAGAACCTTGCCGCCTGCTTCAATACCTGTATTTTCGCCACCTGCACCAATGCCACCGCCAGCGCGATGCAAAGGCCGATGGTGAACGAAAGAAATGTCAATGGAATCGTCACGCGGATTCCCGGAAGCAAAAGCTTCCAGAAGGAATCCACGAGCTCGTTCAATATTCTTGCATTCATATCATCTACTCAGCAACCTCTGCCGGAGTCAGGGTCTCGCTCTCCGACTCCGCCTCGCCCTCTTCATTCGCCGTGACGTCCAGGCCGTTGAAGTACTTCTTCGACACCTCGGCAAACTCACCGCTCTCGCGCGCCTGCTCCAGCGCGTCGTTGATCGCCGCGATCAACCGCTCGTTGCCCTTTGTCACCGGTACGTAAGAGCTCGGCTCCGGATCCGCATACGCCACGATCTTCACATCCTCCTCCGGATGCTCCTTCATATAATCGTTGAACGCGGTCTCATAGTTCAGCGTGCAGTCCGCGCGGCCGTTGAGCACCTCAGAGATCGACTGCGCCATCGCGTTGACCGGATCCAGCTCGGCGCCGTACTCCTGCGCCATCTGTCCGAAAATACTGGTAGACTCATTCGCCGCCGTGAAGCCCGCAAGATCCTCAAAGCTCTTGATATCCTCATTGTCGCCTTCTACCAGAATGCATCTCCTCGAAAACGCGTATGGCTCGGACATATCATATTTCTCCGCGCGCTCGTCGGTGTAACCGACCTCGTTCACCACCATGTCGATCTGTCCCGCGTCCAGTGCCGCAAAGATGGAAGCCCATTCCGTCTCCATGTACTGCACGTCCACGCCCATGTACTTCGCGATCAACGCCGCGACCTCCACGTCGAAGCCGACCAGATTGTCATCCTCATCGTGGTAGCTGTTCGGGGAGTACGTGCCCTCCGTGCCGACGATGATATAGCCTCTCTCCATGATCTCGTCAAGGCGGTCGCCCTCCTCCGCGCTCACGCCCGTCGCGCAAAACGGCACCGCCAGCGCCGCCGCCATCAGAACTGCAGTAATCTTCTTGAACATGTTGCATCATCCCTTCTTTAATTTTGTAATTGTATTCACAGACCATTTTATGTCCTGTCAGCCAAAATAGCAATTACTTCTTTCGCATGCCACGCCATGCTTTTTACGCATAGCAGACATGCTTCGATGTTCTTTTCTGAATATTCCTATTTATGAGCCTTTATTTTCAGCGTTTTTACTGCCCTATCGGGCGAGATAAAGTTCGACCCCGCGCTTCAGCCTGTCAAGGCCGTCCCGCACAGTCTCCCTTGGGCAGGCAATGTTCACGCGCAGGAACTGTCTCCCGGCCTCCCCATAATGGATGCCGGCCGTGATAAACAGCCCGGTCTTTTCCCGGATAAAGCCCGCCAGCTCCTCGCTGTCCTCCGTCACCTGCGCGCAGTCCAGCCAGAGCAGATAGGTCGCCTCGTGCCGCACCGCCTTCACCTGCGGAAGTTCCTTCGCGAGGAAGCCGACCACTGTCTGCTCGTTGAGGAAGACATACTCCCTCAGCGCGTCGAGCCACGGGCCGCCCTTCGTGAAGGCCGCCACCGCGGCGTCCACCGCGAACGAATTCGGCTCCGCGACCTCATCCGTGTTCAGGCCGCGCCAGACCTTGTGGCGCAGGAACGAATCCGGCACGCACACCGCAGCGGTCTGTAATCCCGCCAGATTGAAAGTTTTGGTCGGCGCGATACAGGTCACACTGATGTCCCGGCAAATCTCTGAGGCGGACGCGAACGGGACGTAATCCATTCCCGGCACAGTCAGATCACAGTGGATCTCGTCGGAGATCACCGTCACATGATGCTTCGCGCACAGTTCTCCGACCTTCGCCAGCTCCTCACGGGTCCAGATCCTGCCCGCCGGGTTCTGTGGGTTGCACAAAATCATCAGCGACGTCTGCGGGTCGGCAAGCTTCTCCTCCAGGTCCGCAAAATCCATTTCATATTTCCCGTCCCCATATTTCAACGGGCTCTCCAGCACCTCGCGCCCGTTGTTCCGGATCGAATTGTAGAATATATTGTAGACCGGCGTCTGGATCAGCACCTTCTCCGCCGGCGTCGTCAGCTTGCGCACCGCGCTCGAGACCGCCGGGATGACGCCCGTGCAGAACATGAGCCAGTCCTTCTTCATCCGATAACCGTGTCGGCTGCTCCACCAGCCGATGTACGCCTCGTACCACTCGCCCGGCATGATCTGATAGCCGAAAATGCCGAACTCTGCTCTTTTGCGGATCGCCTCCTGTATCTCGGGCGCGGTCTCGAAATCCATATCCGCCACCCACATCGGAAGCTCATTCTCCTTCACATCCCACTTCAGGGAGTTTGTGTCCCGTCGGTTGATCACTTTGTCAAAATTGTACTCCATCCTTCTGTCCCTCTCTCCGTCTTTTTATTCCTCCGACTGGTTCCTGCCTCTCATGGCAGCTTCCTTCAGTTCACCCAGCGCCTCGCGGAAATGCCGTGAGGTCACGCTCGGATTGTTGCGCAGGATACTGCGGTTGTGATAACCAAGCCGATTCGCCGCCTGCGCTCTGCGCTCCTTGAGCACCTCAAAGCGAAGCCGCATACTCTCCGACTCCTCGCGGTACTTTCCAAGCTTCTCTTTGTACTGCTCCAGCTTCCCGAACGCGGCTTCCAGACGCTCGACTGCCGCGCCTTTCACCTTTGAGCCGATCTCGGGAACCGAAGGCCTGTCTCCCTGGGCAAAGGCCAGGATCGCGTCCGCCCTGTGCTGCAGGACTTCCAGCTTCTGCCGCACAGCCGTCATGCTCGCGAGCACATCCCGCAGCTCCATGGCAGCCTTGAAGGAGAGCGCCGTGTCAATCGCCATCACGACCGTGACCGCGTACGTCGCCATAAGGGTGAGCCGATACGGCAGCCCCAGGACGAACTGCTCGATCGGACGGTGGATCACATACACCAGCAGAACGGTCAGACAGCCCCAGGCCAGCGTAGAGCCCAGGCAGATCTGTCCCTTGTAATTGAACTTCTTGTCGCTGTAATCCCAGTACCGCACCTTGAACAGCGCCTCCATGCACACCCCGGTCACGTACTCCAGCGCGGTCGCCGCGATACAGCCCGCGAAGTATACAAGGACCGGACTCTTCTCCACCGGAATGGAGACGAACAGCATCAGCACCGCCCCGCTGCCGTACAGCGGCAAAAACGGCCCGTGCAGGAATCCCCGGTTCACCGGATGCCTCTGTTTCAGAGAGACATAAGTGCTCTCAAAGATCCAGCCAAAGAAACAGTAAATGTAGAAGAACAGCAGCCACTGGGCTGCGCCGTAGTTAAAGATCGCGTGTTGCATTTCCAAATTTCCCCTTTTTCTTTCCTTTTTATGTCATGTCCTGCCCGCATCAGAGCCTGCATTCAGATCTCCTGACAGACCGATGCAGAATCTGCTCTCACGCCGCCTGGCCCTGCCTCACATCCAGGCTCACAGACTGATCAGCTGTCAAACCAGCGCAAGTTCTGGCCTCACGCTATCTGGCCCTGCTGCAGATGGTGTTTCCGCATATAGCGCAGGTACGCGAACACAAGCGCGGCCGCCGTCACCACCCAGCTCACCGGGTAGACCATCATCAGTGTAAAAAATGTGCCGGAGGCACGAAAGATCGTGTACACCCATGCGATGCGGATGCCGCAGACCCCCACGAACGTGAGCACCGCCGGCACCAGCGAATAGCCGTAGCCGCGCATGGCCCCGGACATGATCTCCATCACGGCATTGACCGCTTCGCCCGCCAGGATGAAAGTCAGGCGGATCATTCCGATCGAGATGATCTCCGGATCACCCGTGAAGATCCCGAGCAGCGGACGCCCCAGCGCCAGTATCCCGAATGACGCCACAAGCGTGACGCCGACGTCCATCATCAGACTGATGCGTGTGACTTTCCGGCAGCGCGCGATGTTCTCAGCGCCGTAATTCTGTCCCACAAAAGTCGTACACGCCTGCCCGAAGGAGTTGATCAGGTAGTAGGCCAGGATCTCGATATTGAACGCCGCCGAGGAGGCCGCCATCACATTCGCGCCAAGGCTGTTGATCGCGGACTGAATACACATATTCGACAGAGAAAACACCATACTCTGAAGTCCCGCCGGGAGCCCGATGCGGACGATGCTGCCCAGCACATCCGTGTGGATCCGAAGCTTTGAGACCTCCAGTCGGATCAGGTCTTTTCTTCTGCGAAGGAGCACAAACAGCAGCGCGGAGCTGACCAGGTTCGAAAGCACCGTCGCCGTCGCGACGCCGTCCGCCGTCATGCCGACGATGCAGACGAAGAACAGATTTAAAAACACATTGAGCACGCCGGAGATTACCAGACAGATCAACGGCGTCTTCGTATCGCCCTGGCTCCGGAAGATCGCGGACTCAAAATTGTAGAGAAAGATCACCGGCATCCCGAGGAGATACACTCTCAGATATGCCAGCGCCATCGGAAACACCTCGTCCGGCACCGACATGAGACTCAGAAGCATCGGCGCGATCAGCTCGCCCAACAACGTGATCGCAAGACCGCCGATCAGAGAAAACACCACCGAGGTATGTACACTCTTCGCGATCCCTTCCTTGTTCCCCTGCCCAGTGAAGCGCGAGATCACCACGTTTGCCCCGAGCGAGATCCCGACGAATCCGTTCACCAGCAGTCCGATAATCGCGCTGTTGCTGCCGACCGCCGCCATCGCGTTCGGTCCGACAAAGCGCCCGACCACCGCGACATCCGCCGCGTTGAACAGCTGCTGCAGCATACCCGTCGCCGCAAGCGGAAGCGCGAATTTCAGAAGCTTGTCTCCGATGCTTCCGTGCAGCATATCAATATTTTGTCGATTCAACCCAATCGCCTTCTTCTATTTCTGTATATTTCTATTTCTGCATATTTCTGTCTCTGTATGCTTCCCTCTGTTTTCGTCTATTCTGCAATCAACATCAGACGCTCAGCTTTTTTTCCGCCATCCAGCCGGAAAGGATCAGGCAGATCACCGTGATCACAGCCATCACGCCAAGAGCGATGCTCTCCTGCAATACCACAGGCCCGGAATCTGCGAAGAGTTCAACCGCCTTTCCACTCAGCGCGCTCGTGCCCCAGTTGAGCAGAATGTAGACGGCAAACGCGAGAACTCCCGCCAGCTTCGTCCGTGAGAGGACGGTCCGCACGGAGATGATCGCCAGAAACCCGGACGCGATCATGTTGATCCATGCGACAAACATCGTGAGGATCCCCCGAAGCACGATATCCCATTCGATCTCCACCTCAAACATTTCCTCGACCATCTGCCGCAGGTAATTCAGCATATCAGCCAGGCTTTCGTTCGCCGCCATATAGGCCGTAAAGCAGACCATGAAAGCCGCGCCGAACATGACGATCGTCAGAAAGATCTGGCAGATCGCCGCCAGGATCTTGGCCGCCAGGATCTGATACGCCGACTTCGGCACCATGAACAGCATATAGCTCTCCTTCGTCCGAATATCCCGGTTGAGCACAAGCAGGCTCTCCACTCCGACGTAGATCGCCGCGAACATCCCGGCCAGCACCAGGAACACCATTGCGATCTCCGCCCAGCCTTCCTTGTGGAGCACTGTGCCCAGCACATAGAATGCGCACAGTGCCAGAAGGATGCAGCCGATGATAAGCTTGGAGCTTATCTGTTTTCTCCACTCATATTTAAACAATTTCCACATGTCTATCACCTTCTTGTATCATACTCTCTCCGACAGTCCCGCGGCAATCTCCGGATCTTTGTTCAGTAACCTCCATAGATCTTCCGGTACAGGTCCGCAATCGGCTCGTCATACTGCGCGCGGATCTCCTCCATACTCCCCGCCAGCACGATCTCGCCCTCTTTCACAAAGATCGCCCCGTCAATCGTGCCCTCGATCTCATCGACCAGATGCGTTGACATCACGATCGTATTTTTCGGAGCGCTTGTCTCCACGATCGTCTCCATGATGCGGTCGCGCGCCACCAGGTCGATCCCGTTCAACGGCTCGTCGAGCAGGTAGAGCTTCGCGTCCCGGGCAAGCGTCGCCGCGAGCTTCAGCTTCGCCGCCATACCGGACGACAGCGTCCGCGTCTTATCATTCAGATCCAGCTCCATCCGGTCGAGAAGACGATAGAAGCGATCGCGGTCAAAATCCGCAAAGAAGTCCGCGTAATAGGTCCCGACGTCTTTGATCTTCATAAAGGAATAGAAAAACGGCTCCGTCGACATATAGGCGATCTCCGCCTTGTCGTGGCAGCTCAGGGGCTGCCCCTGATACCGGATGTCTCCCTTCCAGGATTTCACGAGCCCGGATACCATCTTCATCCAGGTGGTCTTGCCGCTTCCGTTCGGCCCCAGCAGACCGTATATATGGCCGGTCTCAAGCTTCAGGCTGATGTTCCTGACCGCCGGCTTTCTTCCGTAGAACTTCGCCAGGTTATCGCACTCTAAGAGCATTTTCCCGCCTCCTGTACACCATATTAATTCACTATGAATGGTGCACCAATTCGTTGAAAAAGTCAAGTGATTGTTTTTCGCATGCAGAAATGATATACTGTCCGTGATCACAACGAATAAATCGGAGGCACCCATGCTCACCATCACGGAACAGATCCCGGATTTTGCTACATATGAGGAAACTCTTGGCTATCGCAGTGAACGCGCGCTGTTTTTTGACATTGAGACGACCGGCCTGTCGCCCGCGGTGTCGATCGTGTTCCTGATCGGGATCGTGAGGAAATGCGGCGGCTGCTGGCAGCTCACGCAGTGGCTCGCGCAGCGCCCGGAGGACGAGCCGGAGCTTTTGCAGGCGTTTTTCGATGCGGCCGCCATGTGTGATACCCTGATCCATTTCAACGGCACGACGTTCGATCTGCCGTTTCTGCGGGAGCGCGTAAAGCGCGTCTGCGATGTGCCGTCCGGAATCTCATCTGCCGAAAGAACAGGCGGATCTGAGAGCGCAGGTTCTGACAGCTCCGCAGCGCTTCTTTCCGGATACAGTTTGGATCATAAAGCTTCCATCGACCTTTATCAGAAATTCCGTCCGCTGAAAAACGCGCTCAGGCTTTCGCGCATGAATCAGACCGCGCTCGAGCAGTTCCTGGGCTGGCCGCGCGAAGATCGCCTGAGCGGAAAACAGATGGTCTCTCTTTTTCAGAAATATACCGCCTCGCAGGAACCGCTGCTGCGCGACCTGCTGCTCCTCCACAATCATGACGACCTGCTGGGCATGACGGAGCTGCCGCGCCTGTGCGCGTACTCACTGCTCTTCGAGGGGCAGTTTGTCTCTGTCCGCGCGTCACTTCGGCAAAACAATCCGGACAATCCGAACCATCCGTATCCTATGCTGGAGCTTTGCCTGACGTTGAACACCGCCCTGCCCAGGGATCTCACGCTGTCCGTACCTTGTCTTCTTTCATCAATTAGTGCAGATCAAGGTGCTCCTGCCGGGGAGAGCGCGTTCCTGCCGGGTCACTCCGCCTGTGAGGATCCCGCCCCATGTTACGCTCTGACCGCTTCCGGCGCGCAGGCAGTCCTTTCGATTCCCGGCTTCCGCGGAGAGCTGCGTCACTTTTTCCCGAATTACCGGGATTACTACTATCTGGCTCTGGAGGATCAGGCGGTCCACAAGAGCGTTGCCGCGTTTGTCGATCCCCAATACCGCACCCGCGCCACGCAGGAGAACTGTTACATCAAAAAAAGCGGGCTTTTCTTCCCCCAGCCGGAGGAGTACTTCACGCCCACTTTCAAAGCTTCCTGTGAGTCGAAGGAACTGTTTTTCGCCTGTCCGGAGCCGGGATCGGCGCTTTTCTCAGAGCCCGGCTCAAAGCCGGAATCGGCGCTCCCTTTCCCCGAAGAAACGCTCACCGCTTACGCTGCCTCGCTGCTGCGCATGCTCCTGCGGCATGCCTGACTGTCTCCCCTGTTTGCCTTCGCAGCGAGGCCCGAATTCTTTCTGCCCAAACGCTATTCTCTTTTCGCGCATACAGCCGGAGCATTTTTTCTCAACTAGCGATCCGACGTGTACGGCGGCAGTTCCGGATATCCGCCCGCGGCCTTCTGCATCCCGCGCGGGATCGCATCCTTCGAAGTCTTCCAGTCCGCGTCCTTATTCCGATAGTCGAATTTGTCGCAGAACCATTCCAGATCGTCGTAGAGCCGCTCCATGTTCTTCTTCATCAGCGGCAGGAGCACATCGTAGAATTCCTTCTTCTCCTTGTCCGGCAGCACCGTCTCCGCGGCGTCGGCCACCGCCCCGAAATGCGGAACACACAGCCCTTTGCTCTCGGCAAACATCCTGCGGAACTCCGGATCCTTCCGGTACTGATCAAAGAACGAACTCAGATACTGCTGAAACGATTTTTTATAGAAATTGCAGATGTAGCAGCTCTCCTCGCGCGCAGCCGCCCACGCGCCGAGGGAATTGTGCTCTGCTCCGTCCGCCGCTTTTCCCTTCTTCAGCCGATCCATAAATGAGACATGGGACGGCGAGAACTTCGCGATCTGCTCGTCCAGCTCCTGGTTCAGCTTTTTCATGTGCGTCTTGAGGATCAATCCCATCCCCAGACGGTTCCCGTAATCATACAGTTTCTTGTAATGGATCCGGCAAAACCCCGCCGCGTCCGTCTCCGCGCGGATATCGTCCTCCATATAGGAAGCGCCCGATCCGAGCACAAAATCAATCGTGTGTTCCTCCAGCTTCCGCTCGATAAAACAGAACGGGCACTCATCTCCCGCCTGGAACGCGTCCGTAAGCGGTATCGTGTATAACTTCTCTTTCATGCGGCAATCCCTCCCCTGAACTCTGCAGATCCGAACCTGCCGAATTTCGCATACGTTTGTCTATTACTTTACCACTCTTTCGACAAAATTGCCACCCTTATTTGGCGCGTTGCTTTTCTCCCCCGCTTATGATAAAGTAGTGATGGAACATATAACTTTCGATAAGGCGGCACACAGCATGAGCAGAAAAACCGCGCTGCTGGGACTTTTCTCGGCGCTTGCAATCATCTTCGGATATGTGGAGCTTCTGATCCCGGTCGGCATCCCGGGCGTCAAGCTCGGGCTGGCGAATCTTGCCGTCCTTTTTCTTCTGATGCGCTATTCCTGGAAAGAGGCGCTGCTCGTCTCCGCGATACGCATCCTTGTGATCGGCTTTCTGTTTACAAACGCGTTCAGCATCCTGTACAGCCTTGCCGGGGCGCTCCTGAGCCTGCTCGTCATGGCTCTGCTCAGGCAAAATCCGCATTTCAGCGTGTTCGGGATCAGCATGGCGGGCGGGATCGCGCACAACGTCGGCCAGCTTCTGGTCGCAATGGCGGTCGTCGAAAACCTCAGCCTTGTCTATTACGCTCCCATCCTTCTGATCTCCGGCGTTCTCACCGGATTTCTGATCGGAGCGCTGACGTCGGAGGTATTGAAGCGGGTGCGCTGAACCGGACACCGCTCAGATTCCAGGCAAAAAGAGGCAACATGAAATATGTTCGATTGAGGGGATTCAAACCAATGTCTCTACCAGATCCTTGCAAACAGAAAATCTCCGGATTTCAGAGATCCTGCATTCTTCTCTTCCGTGGGCGACAAAGCAGGAGGAACAGATATGCCGGAATACTCCCTGTCGTACTTCTCTTTGCACTCTGCCTTTGCGGTTGCCGCAGGCAGGATCCTTCCGCGCAGATCTCCGACGTCGGCTTCTATTTCGATACGGTGGTGGAGCTGCGCTTAAACGGCACGAGCGACCAGAAGCTGATCGACCGCTGTTTTGAAAAGATGGGGCAATACGAGGCGCTCTTAAGCCGCACGCGCGAGGGCAGCGACGTCTGGAAGATCAATCACAGTGCCGGGAAGCCTGTGGAGGTGTCCGACGATACGGCCGCGCTGATTGCCCTGGCACAGAAATACTATGAGCTCTCCGACGGAGCGTTCGATATCACGGTCGCCCCGTATGTCACGATCTGGGATTTCCCGAACAATACGGGGCAGATTCCGGCGGAGGCGTCGATCGCGGCCGCGCGCATCCACGTCGGTCTCCCGCTGCTGCATCTGGACGGGAACACGGTGACGCTGGACGACCCGCGCGCCTCCGTCGACCTCGGCGGGATCGCCAAAGGCTACATCGCGGACCGCCTGAAAGAATTCCTTGAAGAGGAAGGCGTCACGAGCGGCTACATCAACCTCGGCGGCAACATGCTCACCATCGGGAGCAAGCCGGGCGATATTCCCTGGAACATCGGTATCCGCAGGCCCTTTGGCGAAGCGTCCGACACGATCGCGACCGTGAAGGTCGACGGGCTCTCCGTCGTCACCTCCGGCCCCTACGAGCGCTATTTTGAAAAGGACGGAAAGATCTATCACCACATTCTGGATCCCGCAAGCGGCTACCCGGTCTGGAACGGACTTGCGAGCGTCACGATCCTGTCGGAATCCTCAGCGGACGGAGACGCCCTCTCCACGGCCTGCTTTGTGCTCGGTCTCGAACGCGGCATGGAGCTCATTGAATCCCTGGACGATATCGAAGCTCTGTTTGTCACTGAGGACGGCGAGCTCTGCTATTCCAGCGGCTTCCCTGAGGAATGATCCCGCCGCCGTTTGTCATAAAACAGCAATGTTTCGTATAAATTTGTAAAAAACATAAAATTACCGTAGAAAAAACGCAAAAGAAATGGTATTCTAAAAATGGTTTATTGTGCGATTTCAGTTTAAGCCGGAAGGGAGCGTGCAGCATGAAGATCGGCATCCAGGAGCTGCTTGTAGTTTTCCTCGTCGCCCTTGTCGTGGTCGGTCCCGACAAGCTTCCTTATTATGCCAAAAAGCTCGGGCAGGCGCTCGGCCAGTTCCGCAGATATACCGAAGAGGCGACAAAGGATATTCGCGAGAGTGTCGTGGAGCCGCTCGACGAAGCGCAGAAGCCGCTGCGCGAGGCCATGGCCCCGGTCACGGAGCTTGAAAAAGACGTCCGCAAAAATGTGGACGAGATCAAAAGATCCATCGCGGACATCGGAAAACCCGCAAAAGAGGGGAAAGAGGCCGCGGATCCCGACGCGGACGCCGCGTCTTCGGAACCAAAAATAGCCGATACAGACGTTGCGCCGTCGGAGCCATCCGGACCGGTCATCGATACGTCGAATCCCGCAAAGGACAACGCTTTGAAGGATGCGACTTCCGGCACGGAATCCGCCTGACCCGATCTCCCTATTCCCGTAAACAAACTTCATCATTTCATATTATTATATTTAGGAGGATACACTTATGAAAATAGGCACCACTGAGCTGCTTGTCATTCTGGCGATCGTCGTCCTGATCTTCGGACCGACCCAGCTGCCGAAGCTGAGCAAAATGTTCGGCAAGAGCGTCAAGAATTTCCGCGACAGCGTATCCGGCGACGAGGAGCAGGAAAAAGAATCCGACGTGGCTGAGAAATAATGGCGCGCGGCAAAGAGAAAAACATGACCCTGTCCGGGCATCTGCGGGAGCTTCGGAACCGCGTGGTGGTCTGCCTCGTCTGTCTGGTCATCTGCTTCCTCGCAGCACTGCATTTCGCACCGGATATCATCGACTTTCTGACGGATCTGGGGAAAGAGTACGGCTATACTTATGTGTACATCGCGCCGCAGGAACTGCTGATGCAGTACTTCTCCGTCGCGCTTCTTGCCGGCGTGTGCGTCACTCTCCCGCTGATCCTGTATCAGATATGGGCGTTCGTGCAGCCCGGCCTGAAGAAGAATGAAAATATACTTTTCCTCGCGGCCATGATCTCCGGACTGCTCTGCTTTGCGCTCGGCATCTTTTTCGCCTACAAGATCATGCTGCCGTTTATGCTTTACTTTCTGATCGATATCAGCAAGGGCAGCGGGATCACGGCGTCCATCAGCGTGCAGAACTATATGTCTTTTCTGCTCACGATCTTCGTGATCTTCGGCATCGTGTTCGAGCTTCCGGTCGTCTCCGTTCTGCTCACGCAGATGGGCCTTTTGAAGGTGAAATGGATGAAGACGGGACGGCGTTTCGTGATCGTGCTGATCTTCTTCATCGCCGCGGTCATCACGCCGCCGGACATCGTCTCTCAGATCATGGTGGCTGTCCCGATGATCGGGCTGTACGAACTCAGCATCCTGATTTCCGCTCTCCTGCTTCGGTTGCGCAGGAGACGAAAGGTATCGAAAGAGGCCTAAGACCCATAAATTATGGAAGCAATAAGCCTTGCCCGGCTATCGCCTCTGCATAGCGGCATGGTGTTGAAAGATATAAATAAGGAAAGGAAGAAAAATATGGAAAAAGGACAGATTTCACGCAGAACATTCATCAAGGGAATCGCCGCGGGCGCGGTCAGCGTGGCAGCGCTCGGTGGAATCCAGGCAGGTGAATACTTTCTCGACGAGAAGGCGAAGAACAGCAAGCCGGCCGTCACCCCGACGGTTTCCAGCGGCCTGACCTTCACGCCGGGCGAGTACACCGCCACGGCACGCGGCATCAACAGCGACGTGACCGTTACCTGTACCTTTGACGAGACAAGCATGACCGACATCGTCATCGACGTCTCCGGAGAGACTCCGGACATCGGAGCAGTCATCGGCGACGAAATGCGGGAGAAGATCTTAAGCAGCCAGAGCTGCGACGTGGACGGCGTCTCCGGCGCGACGATCACATCCGACGCCGTGAAGACGGCTGTCGCGGACTGTATGTCCCAGGCGTCCGGCACCACCGTCACGGTGGGCGGCGCGGGCGAATCCGCGGGCGCGACCGACTGGCTCGGCACGGCTCCGGAGATCGCGGAGGATGAGATCACCGAGACGCTCGACACGGAGGTTCTCGTGGTCGGCTGCGGCTCCGGCGGATGGATCGCCGCGATGACGGCCGCCGAGGAAGGCGCGAAAGTGCTCGTCGTCGAGAAGCGCGAGACCCCGACCGGCATCCGCCACGACATCGGCGCGATTGGCTCAAAACTTCAGCTTGAGACCGAAAAGAAGTTCCCGGAATTCGCGATCGACAAGATGGAAGCACTCCAGGAGATCGTGCGCTACGGCAGCGGCTATGTCGACTCTGATCTGATCAAGGTCTGGATCAACGAGTCCGCGGAGATGGTGGACTGGCTGACCGACATGTTTGACGCGGAAGGCAGCTTCCGCATGGATCACGAGGGCGGCGTCGGCAACCTCGACGACCCGGGCCGCGACAAAGGCTATGCGACCGGCCACTCTCCCAACCTGACGGAGAACGCGCCGGAAGACGCCACGACCGAGATGGTCTTCCAGAAGATCTGCGACGAACACGGCGTAGAGTGGAAACTCTCCACTGCCCTTGTAAAGATCGAGCTCGACGACGCGGGCAAAGCGACCGGCATCCTCGCGCAGGATCAGACAGACGAACATTACATCCGCATCAACGCCTCAAAGGGCATCATCATGGCGACCGGCGGCTACTGCACGAACACCGACATGATGCTGGCTCTGCAGCCGATGACGATGGAGATGAAGATCAACGTTCCGCTCGGCTCCACCGCGGACGGCTCCGGCATCAAGGCAATGCTGTGGGCGGGCGCGCAGCTCGACCCGACGCACGCCTCCATGATGTTCAACCGCGCGAGCTGTCTCCCGACTGAGACGGCCGGCTACAAGACGAACGGCAAATGGTTCTGGTTCGGCGAGCAGCCGTTTTTGAAGGTGAACCTGAACGGCAAACGCTTCTGCAACGAGTCCGGCCCTTACGAATTCATGCTGCACTCGATGTATATGCAGCCGTACCATACATACTGCGATATTTTCGATTCCAACAGCAAGAAATACGCGGAACAGTTCGACGAGGTCGGCTGCTGCAGGCTCTTCCCGTTCCCGAACGGCGCGCCGAGCAACCGCGACTTCGATTCCGTCTGGGATCAACTCATGACCGAGTTCGTCGACGAGGGCTATCTCGTGAAGGCGGACACGCTCGAGGAGCTGGCCGAAGGGCTCGGACTTCCGGTGGAAGATTTCGTCGCCACCGTTGAGCGCTACAATGAGCTCTGCAAGAAGGGCGTGGACGAGGATTACGGCAAGGAGAAGCACCGCATGACTCCGGTGGACCAGGCTCCGTTCTTCGGCATCCGCACCGGCGCATGGCATCTGACGACCTTAAACGGCTGCCGGATCAATACCGACATGCAGGTCATCAAGGAGGACGGCAGCCCGATCGAAGGCCTGTACGCGACCGGCGACTGCACGGGCGGTTTCTTCGCGACGACCTACCCGAACCTGATGACCGGCCTCGCCTGTGGACGCACGATGACCTTCGCGCGCCACGCCGCAAAACAGCTTGCAAAAAAGTAGGAGGATAATCTATGAAATTGAAGACATTTCGGGGAGGCGTCCATCCGGAAGGACACAAAGAGCTTTCCAAGGGACAGGAAGTCATGCCCTATCTTCCCAAGGGTGACATGGTCTTCCCCATCAACCAGCACATCGGCAAGCCGGCCAAGCCGATCGTAGCCAAGGGCGACGAAGTGCTCGCCGGGCAGATCATCGCGGAAGCGGACGGTTTCGTCTCCGCAAACATCATCAGCTCCTGCTCCGGCAAGGTGAAGGCGATTGAGGAACGTCACGTCGCCTCCGGCGCGCGCGCGACCTGCATCGTGATTGAAAACGACGGCCAGTACACACTGGCCCCCGGCATCGGCAAGGTGCCGCACGACGGCACGCTCTCGAACAAGGACATCCTCGACGCGATCAAGGCGGCAGGCATTGTGGGACTGGGCGGCGCGGGTTTCCCGACGCACGTCAAGCTCTCAGTCAAGGAGCCTGAGGCGATCGACTACGTCATCGCGAACGGTTCCGAATGCGAACCCTACATCACCTGCGACGACCGCCTGATGCAGGATGAAAACAGAGGCATCGTCGAGGGACTGCGCCTCGTGCTCCAGCTCTTCCCGAACGCGGTGGGCGTCATCGCGATCGAGGACAACAAGCCGGACGCGATCCAGGCGATGGAGGCGGTCTGCGCGGGTGAGAAGCAGATCTCCGTTCAGCCTGTCAAGGCGAAATACCCGGAAGGCGGCGAGCGCAACCTAATCTCTGTGATCAGCGGCCGTGACCTTCGTTTCGGCCAGCTCCCGGCGGACGTCGGCTGCGTCGTCTGCAACGTGAGCACATTGAACGCGATCTACCGCGCGGTACATAAATCCGAACCTCTGATGGAGCGCTATTTCACAATATCCGGCGACGCGATCGCCAATCCGTGCACCCTGTTCGTGCGCATCGGCACCTCACACGCGGAGCTGATCGAGGCGGCCGGCGGCATCAAGCCAGACTGCACCGTCAAGAAAGTGCTCTCCGGCGGCCCGATGATGGGCATCGCGATGTCCTCGCTCGACGTGCCGACCTGCAAGGCAAACAATGCTCTGACAGTCCTCGCGGAGGACGAAGTCGAGACCGCCGATGCGCAGATGACCGCCTGCATCCGCTGCGGGCGCTGCACGCGCGCCTGCCCGATCCACCTGATCCCGCAGATGATGGCGGAAGCCGCCGAGCGCAGAGACTACGAACAGTATGAGAAACGGCTGTACGGCCTGGACTGCATCGCCTGCGGCTGCTGTACCTATGTTTGCCCGGCCAAGCGTCCGCTGATGCAGCTCTTCAAGCAGACCAAGGCTGACATCATGGCAGCGAAGAGAAAGTGAGGGGGACGGACCATATGAATGAGAATTTACTGAATCTATCTTCCAGCCCGCACATTCGGAGCAAGCTGACGACGGGGAACGTCATGCTCGATGTCGTGCTGGCGCTGATGCCTGCCACCGTGCTCGGGATCTATCACTACGGCCTGCACGCGTTTCTCGTGATCGCCGTCTCGGTCCTCTCGGCAGTCATCACGGAATTTGTCTTTGACTATATCGCGAAGAAAAAGAATACCGTCAAGGACGGAAGCGCCGTCGTCACAGGCCTTCTGCTGGCGCTCTCTCTTCCGCCTTCGGTACCGCTCTACATCCCGTATCTGGGCGGGCTGTTCGCGATCCTTTTCGTGAAGTGCTTCTTCGGGGGGCTCGGCAAGAACTTCATGAACCCGGCCGTCACGGCGCGGTGCTTCCTGCTGATCTCCTTCGGCAGCACCATGACGAACTACGCCGTGGACGGCATGAGCGGCGCGACTCCTCTGGCTGACATGAAAGCCGGAGCCGCGGTCGACGTCGCCAAAATCTATCTCGGCAACGCGCCGGGCGTCATCGGGAGCTCCGCGCTCGCTCTGCTGATCGGCGGACTGTTCCTGTGGGCGGTCGGCGGGATCACGCTGGAGATTCCGGTCTCCTGTATCGTCGCCTTCACCGCGTTCATGGCGATCTTCGGCGGACAGGGCTTCGACCCGGTCTTCCTGCTCGCGCATATCTGCGGCGGCGGCGTGCTGATGGGCGCGTTCTTCATGGCGACCGATCCGGTCACAAGTCCCGTGACTTCGCGGGGCCAGATCCTCTTCGGCGCCGCGATCGGCATCCTGGCCGGGCTGTTCCGCGCGTTCGGTTCGGCGCCCGACTCGTTCAGCTACGCGATCATCCTCGCGAACATCCTGGTGCCGTTCATCGACAAGCTCCCGATCCCGAAGCCGCTCGGCTACAAGGACGGTGAGTACAAACCGCGCCAGTTCCCGAAAGCGGCGGTCAATCTGACCGCGATCACGCTGATCGCCGGCTTGGCCTTGAGCAGTGTCTTCATCGTGACAAAGGATAAGATTGAGGAACAGCAGATGGCGGCAAACGCGGCGTCCTATCAGGAAGTCTGCCCTGAGGCGGAATCCTTCGCCTACGACGACGCCGTCACCGCGGCAGTCGACGCCCTGGAGGGCAATCCTTACAACCAGGAGAAATACGGCAGAACCTTCATAAAAGAAGCGGTGGTTGGCAAGGCGGCTGACGATTCCGTCGTCGGCTATGTCTTGAGCGTCACCAGCTCGGACGGCTACGACGGCGACGTCACGATCTCCGTGGGCATCTCCGCGGACGGCATCGTGAACGGCATCGCGTTCACCGAACTGCACGAGACGGCCGGCATGGGCATGCTCTGCGGCGAGGACGCCTTCAAGAGCCAGTTCTCCGGCGTGCAGACCGACGCTTTCATCCTGAACAAGGCGGGCGGCTCCACGGCGGACAATGAGATCGACTCCGTGTCCGGAGCTTCCACGACTTCCGGCGCCGTCGTCAACGCAGTCAATACCGCACTCGACTTCTACGCAGAGCACATTGCCGCTCATGAATAAGCGACAATGTGCTCAGCAGTCCGGACATGCAATTCGCTTCGCGAAATCCGGCCTGCCTCCTGAATCATGTCTCCCGGCAGCCACGCAGCAAGTGCGTGTCTCCGGAATATACATCATTTTAATGCAAGGAAGGGCTGAACTATGAACAAATATGTGGAACGGATCTATAACGGTATCGTGAAAGAAAATCCATGTATCATCCTGATGCTCGGCATGTGCCCGACGCTCGCGGTCACGACGTCCGCGATCAACGGCGTGGGCATGGGGCTCTCCACACTGGCGGTACTGATTTTCTCGAACCTGATCATCTCCATGATGCGCAATATCATCCCGGACCAGGTGCGCCTGCCGGCCTACATTGTCATCGTGGCTTCGCTCGTGACGATCGTCGACCTGATCATGCAGGCCTACACGCCGGGTCTCTACAGCGCGCTCGGCATCTACATTCCGCTGATCGTCGTGAACTGCATCATCCTCGGCCGCGCCGAGGCGTACGCAAACAAGGTAACGCCGGATCTCGCGTTCTTCGACGGGGTCGGCATGGGACTGGGCTTCACGATCGCCCTGACCGTCATCGGGCTGGCGCGTGAGTTCCTCGGCTCCGGCTGCGCGTTCGGCGTGCAGATCCTCTCCGAAGAGATCTTCCACCCGATCGCAATCTTCGGGCAGGCGCCCGGCGCATTTCTGATCATGGCCATCCTGATCGCGATCCTGAACGGGGCCAGCATCTCCACCAGAGCAAACGACAAGGTGGAGGGCTGCGACGGCTGCTGCGCGACCTGCGCAAAGAGCTGTGATTCCAAAGAGAAGGAGGAGGCAAAGGCATGAACAATTCACTGATTCTGATCATTGTCACGACTGCGCTCGTCAACAATGTCGTGCTCAGCCAGTTTTTGGGCATCTGCTCCTTCCTCGGCGTGTCGAAGCAGATCAAGCCCTCGTTGAGTCTGGGCGGGGCGGTCATCTTCGTCATGACGATCTCGTCGGCGGTGGCAAATCTGCTCTACACCTTCCTGCTGGCGCCGCTTCATCTGGAGTACCTGAACACGATCGTGTTCATTCTCGTCATCGCCACATTGGTGCAGATGGTTGAGATGTTTCTGAAGAAGATGTCGCCCGGCATCTACAAGGCGCTCGGAATCTATCTTCCGCTGATCACGACGAACTGCGCCGTGCTCGGCGTCGCCCTGACAAACGTGCAGGACGGCTACGGTTTCGTGGAGAGCGTGGTGGCGGGCTTCGGCACCGCCGTCGGCTACACGATCGCGATCGTCCTGCTGGCCGGCATTCGTGAGCGCATCGACGAATCCAGCGTTCCGAAGCCGTTCCGTGGAGCACCTGTCGTACTGCTCTCTGCCGCCCTGATGGCGATCGCATTCATGGGCTTTGGCAGTCTGGCGCTGTAAAGGAGGTAAGCATATGCAAGGAATTATCATCGCCACCGTTGCGGTGGGTATCATCGGCCTCCTGATGGGTTTGCTCCTGATCGCGGTCGATAAGAAATTCAAAGTGGAAACAGACGAAAAAGAACTGGCGGTACGCGAATACCTGCCGGGCAACAACTGCGGAGCCTGCGGCTACGCAGGCTGCGACGCGCTGGCATCCGCCATCGTGCACGAGGAGGCCCCGGTGAACGCATGCCCGGTCGGAGGCGCCGCTGTCGCTGAAAAGATCGCCCACATCATGGGCGTGGACGCTGAGGAGACCGAAAAGATGGTCGCCTTCGTCAAATGCTCCGGCGACTGTGAGAACGCCGCGGCCAGAGCGCACTACGTCGGCATCACCGACTGTGCTTCCGCGGTAGCCAGCGGCCTCTCACCATGGACCTGCGATTACGGCTGCATCGGCTTCGGCACCTGCGCCGCGGCCTGTCCGTTCGACGCAATCTCCGTCCATGACGGCGTAGCGCGCGTAGACCGGGAGAAATGCCGGGCCTGCGGCAAGTGCGTGGCAGCCTGTCCGAAGCACCTGATCGAGCTCCTGCCCGACAAATCGCCCTACGCGGTGCGCTGCTCCAACAAGGATCGCGGCGTCGCTGTCAAGAAGGTGTGCAGCGCCGGCTGCATCGCCTGCAAACTCTGTGAGAAGCAGTGCGAATCCGATGCCGTCCATGTGGAGAACAGCATCTCCCACATCGACTATGAGAAGTGCGTCGGCTGCGGCAAATGCGCGGTGAAGTGCCCGGTGAAGGTCATCGTAAAGCGCGCCTGATCCGATATATTTTCCTCTCGCGAGTCTGTGCATAAAAAGCAGCCCGTTCGGTATCAAACCGGGCGGGCTGTTCTCATCTCTTCTCAAATATGTTCTCCGGAAATTATTCCTCGCTCTCGATCGACGCCTGCACCGCGTCCTCCAGAGCATCCTCCGCAGTCTCCTCGTGCATCTCCTCCGCCACTTCCTGGGCCGGAGCTTCCGCGACTTCTTCAGCTGCCACTTCAACAGGAGCTTCCACTGCTTCTTCAACAGCTTCCGCCGCTTCCTCGGCAGGCGTCTCCACCGATGCCTCCTGTGCAGGTGCCGGAGCTGCCGGCTCAAGAGCCTTCATGCTCAGGCTGATCTTATGATCGACACCGTTGAAATCAACGACCTTGGCTTCAATCATCTGCCCAGTCTTAAGAATATCGGATGGCTTGTCCACATGCTCGTGAGCGATCATAGACACATGAAGCAGGGCATCCACCCCCGGCTCCAGCTCGATGAACGCGCCAAAATCCGTCATCCTGGCGACTCTGCCGGTCACCACGGTACCAATCGCATACTTCTCTCCTGCGTGCAGCCACGGATTCTGATCCTCAAACTTCAGGCTCAAAGCGATCTTGTCGCCATTGATATCCTTGATCAGCACGGTAAGCGGCTCGCCCACCTTGAATACCTTCTTCGGATTCTCCACATGTCCCCAGGACATCTCAGAGATATGAAGCAGGCCGTCCGCCCCGCCAAGATCTACAAACGCACCGAAGTCCGTAACATTCTTGACAACGCCCTCTACCACATCGCCCACCGCGATGCGCTCGAACAGCTCTCTCTGCATCTCCGCCTTCTTCGCGACAAGCAGCTGCTTGCGGTCGCCGATGATCCTTCTTCTGCGCGGATTGAACTCGATGATCACAAACTCAATCTCCTGCCCCGCATACTTCTCAAGATTCTTCTCATAGGTATCAGAGACCAGACTCGCCGGAATGAACACACGCGCCTCGTCCACAACTACGCTTAAACCGCCGGAGAGCACCTGTACGACCGGCGCTTTGAGCACCTCCTGCGTATTGAACGCCTCTTCCAGTCTCTTATTTCCTCTGTCTGCCATGAGGCGCTTGTAGGTGAGGAGTACCTGTCCGTCTCCGTCGTTCACCTTGAGCACCTTGGCCTCCATCTTGTCGCCTGTCTGCACGAGCGTGCGGAGATCGACATTCGACTCATTGGTATACTCATTCCGGGTGATGATGCCGTCCGCCTTATATCCAATGTTCAGGATAATCTCGTCTTCTTTTACATCAATGACTGTGCCTTCGACAACCTCTCCATTGTGAATTGTTTTTAATGATTCTTCCAGCATTTGTTCAAAACTTAAATCCGACATTGTTTTGAAACCTCCTCAATCAAAATATTTGGCGTGGAAGCCCCTGCTGTAATACCTACACAACCAATGGATGATAATCGACGAAGATCCAGATCCTTTAAAGTTTGTATATAGTAAGTATTTCCACATTCCATCTTGCATATCTCGAACAGCTTGCGTGTGTTGGAGCTGTGCCTGCCTCCGATCACGATCATACTGTCCACCTTCGCTGCAATCTCCCGCGCTTCTGCCTGACGTTCTTCCGTCGCACTGCAAATCGTATTCAAGATATCCACTTCATTATAACTCATTTCAGAAATAATTTCAACTAATTTATCAAATTTCTTGTAATTAAATGTCGTCTGAGACACGATGCACAGGCGCTTTCCGGAAAGCGGACAAAACTGCTTTGCCTCCTCCTCCGTGCCAATCACCTGCACCGGTCCCGGGCACCATCCCTTGATCCCCTCGACCTCCGGATGACCCTCGTTTCCGATGATCACCACCTGCTCACCGCGCGCTCCGTGCTCCCGGACGATACGGTGGATCTTCTTCACGAACGGGCATGTCGCATCCACGATCTGCAGACCCCGCGCTTCAATCTTCTGATAAACGCGCTCCGGCACGCCATGCGACCGTATGACGACGGTTCCCTCGGTAAGCGCGTCCAGCTCCTCCTCGCTCTCAATGATACGCACGCCCTTCTCCTCAAGCTCGCGCACGACTTCCTCATTGTGGATGATCGGGCCGTATGTATAGATCGGCTTGACGCCTTCCTCGATCTGCTGATAGACCTGCTCCACGGCGCGTTTTACACCGAAACAGAATCCAGCTGTTTTCGCCACGATTACTTCCATGCTTCTTCTGGTATCGCTCCTCTCGTAACTCCTCTTATCGATTTTTCCAACGCGTTCCATTCACGTTTCCTTTTGAGATCTGACATCAGGCGCCGTACCCTCTTTCCATGCGTTCCCGCGCCAGCTGTATGATCCTCGCCGTCACTTCCTCGATCGTCATGTCCGACGAATCCACCAAGACCGCGTCCTCCGCCTGCTTAAGCGGCGCCGTCTCCCGATGCATATCGCGGTAATCCCGCTCTCCGATCTCCTTCTCGATCTCCGCCAGCGAGCAGTTCTCTCCGCGCTCAAGAAGCTCCTTGTAGCGGCGCTCAGCGCGGGTCCGCACACTGGCCGTCAGGTAGATCTTCAGCTGCGCGTCCGGCAGGATCGCCGTCCCGATATCACGGCCGTCCATCAGCACATTTTCCCGCCGCGCCAGATCTCTCTGCAGATCCGTCAGTTTCGCGCGCACCTGAGGTTTCGCCGCGCAAGCGCTTGTCATCGCGCTCACTTCCTCCGTGCGAATCAGCCCGGATACGTTCTCACCGTTTAAGTAGACCTGCTGCACGCCGTCCCGGTAGTCGATCGTCACCTCAATGCCCGCAAGCGCCTGCTCAAGCAGCCTCTCATCCTCAATTTCCGTGTCGGAGCGCATCAACCCGAGCGCAATCGCCCGGTACATGGCGCCGGTGTCCACATAGATAAAAGAGAGCTCCTTCGCCGCGCGTTTCGCGATCGTGCTCTTGCCGGCTCCCGCCGGTCCGTCGATTGCTATGTTAAAGCTCATGTGTCGTCTCCTGTTCTGCCGTTCTGTCTGTCTTTCAAGTATTCCCGCATTCCCGCGGCGCATTTTCACAATTCTTCTTCCGGGGCTATCCACACGTTTCTCCACCTGGAGTTATGCCGGAATCCCCGCGCCGGCCGCATATCCGGTCGACCACGCGATCTGCAGGTTGAAACCTCCGGTCACCGCGTCAAGATCAAGCACCTCACCCGCAAAATACAATCCGTCCATTTTTTTTGACTCCATCGTCGTCGGATCGACTTCCCGGACATCCACGCCGCCCCTTGTGATAACGGCTTCATTATACCCTCGAAGCCCCGTCAATGTCAAAGGAAATCGTTTCGTGTACATGAGTAATACACGCCGCTCCTCGCGCGTGATCTCATGAATCGGCTTCTCTGCCGGAATCCCACAGCAGCGCAGCATCACCGGGATCAGCTTCGCCGGAAAGAGCGTCGTCAGAACTGTCTTGAACTGTTTGTTCCTTCCTGCCTCAAATTCCCGCAGGATCCGCGCATCCAACTGCTCCTCGCTAAGCGCCGGCTTCAGATCGATCTCGAGCTGCAGCGGATGCTCCCGCAGCCGCTTCTGCACCGCGCTGCTCGCCGTCAGGATCAACGGCCCTGTCACGCCGAAATGTGTGAACATCATCTCCCCGAACTCCCGATAGAGCAGCTTTTTCCCATCGTATATTGAGAGCTCGACGTTACGCAGGGACAGTCCCTGCATCTGCTGCGCCCAGTCCCCGTCCGTCTCCATCGGCACAAGGGAAGGGGAACAGTCCGTCACCTGATGTCCCGCCTCTCTTGCGAAGCGGTATCCGTCCCCGGTCGATCCCGTCGTCGGGTAGGATAATCCGCCGGTCGCCACGACCACCGCGTCGCACGGAATGCTCTGCCCCGTCGCAAGTCTCAGTCCGGCCACATATCGGCCGGCTTTCCGGCTTTTCTCTTCCGCCGTTTCCTTCGCGGCCTCTTCCGTCGTTCCGCCTTTCTTTTCCCTGCAAACTTTTCGGTCCTTGTACAGAATCTCCCGCACTTCCGTATTCAGATGCACCTTCACACCGCGCGCCCGAAGCGTTCCGGCCAGCGCCGCGATCACATCCGAAGAGTGGTCGGAGACCGGGAACACACGGTTGCCGCGCTCCGTCTTCGTCTTTATGCCCGCATCCTCAAAGAAGCGGATCGTTGCCCGGCTGTCAAAACCGTAAAACGCGCTGTAAAGGAACTTCCGGTTCGTGCAGACCGCCTGAAGAAGCGCTTCGGTCTCGCAGTCATTCGTCAGATTACAGCGTCCCTTGCCTGTGATATACAGCTTCTTCCCCAACTTCTCGTTCTTCTCGAAAAGGCTGACCTCATGCCCATTCGCGGCGGCCGATATCGCGGCCATCATGCCGGCGGCCCCGCCTCCGACCACTGCGATCCTGCTCATGTCTCTCTCATCCTTTCTCCCTGCCGTTGGCTGCTTTCCCTGCTCCGTCGCCCTTGGTATCCCTTTCAGCCGCAAAGCCGGAGACAGTCTGATCCCCGCTTTTCAGCTCGAACCAGAATTCTACGCCGTCTTCGCAGTTGCGCACGCCATATGCCTGATGAAACGACTCCATGATTGCTTTCACGATAGACAGCCCCACACCGCTGCCGCCGTACGCTCTGGTCCTCGCCTTGTCCACCTTATAGAATTTATCCCAGATCAGCGACAAGTCCGCCTCCGGAATCTGCTCACCCGTGTTGTGCACCGTGACGCGCACCACGCTGTCGCCGTTCCCGCCGCTCTCGACCGGCTGCGCCTCTGTATCCGCGCGCCTGCACGCCCGGATCGTGATCCGCCGCGCGCCATCCACATGGTTCAGCGCATTGCTCAGATAGTTCGTCAGGACCTCTTCAACTTTGTACTCGTCGCCCCAAGCAAAAAGCGCAGCCGGAATCTCGCTGACGATCTCCGCCTGCTTCTGCTGCACCAGGATCGCCACGGACTGTATTTTGTTGCGGATCAGCTCGCTTAAATCGAAACGCTCCATGACGACCTGCTCATTTCCGAACTCCAGCTGGTTCAGCGTGAGGAGCTTCTGCACCAGCCCGTTCATCTTCGACGCCTCGTCCATGATGACCTCGCAGTAGAAGGCCCGACTCTCCTCATCATCGTTCACGCATTCCTGCAGTCCTTCCGCATAACCCTGAATCAGCGCGATCGGTGTTTTCAGTTCGTGCGACACATTCGAAAGGAACTCCTTGCGCATATCGTCGATCCGTTCCTTTTTCTCGATGTCCTTTTGCAGCTCGTTATTTGCCGTCAGCAGCTGTGAATAGGTCTTTTCCAGGTTCTCCGACATGCGATTGAAGGATTCCCCAAGCTGTCCCACCTCGTCCGTTCCGCCGCTTGTATACTTGGCGCTGAAATCCAGCCCTGCCATACGTTTGGAGAGCTCCGTCAGCTCGCCGAGCGGCTTCGTCACGCGCCCGGAGATGAACCAGACCAGAATGCTCGCCAACGCCACGCCGAACAGGCAGATATATTTGATGAAATCGTTTGCAATGCGCACGCTGTCACGGATGCTTTCCATGTTGATGCGCATGATGAAATAAAAGCCTTTGTCCAGCGTCCCCCACATCTCCAGATAGTCGACCGAGACCTTCGAATCGTATTTTTTCTGAATCGTATAGGCGTCCGTCTTCTCCAGAACAGAGTCCGGATCGACTGTGTCCAGTCCGATCCCGTAGCCGTTCAGCCTTCCAAGCATCAGCCCCAGGTAATCCGACTGCGCATATGCCGTGTCCGTCCAGATCAGCATATTGTAGTCCTCATCCGTCACGATGAAGGAGATGCTGTTCGCGCTGCACAGATCCTCGAACTCGTGCACCCCTGCCCGGTCCATTTCCCCGCTGTCCGTGACATTCTCATTCAGCCTGTCATAGGCCTCGATCAACACGTCGCGTTTGCGCAGAGAATAGAAATCCTCCAGAAAGAACGTGTTGATCAGATAGTTTGCCAGAAAGAGCAGCCCGGTCAGCGCAATGAATATGATCGTGAGCCGTCTCCGTATGGAACTTTTCATGCGTCATTCGCCTTCCACTTCAAACTTGTATCCCATGCCCCAGATCGTCTTGATGCAGTCTCCGTAACTGCCCATCTTGCTGCGCAGCTTTTTCACGTGCGTGTCGATCGTCCGGGCGTCCCCGAAATAATCGTAATTCCAGACGCTGTTTAAGATCTTCTCCCGCGAAAGGGCAATGCCCTGATTCTCCATAAAGTAAGTCAGCAGCTCGAATTCCTTATAGCTGAGCTCCACACTCTTCCCTGCGATCGTCACCTCGTGCGCGGCGCGATTGATCTCAATCGGCCCCGCCTTCAGCACATCGTCCGCCGAGAAACCGCTCGTCCTTCGCAGAATCGCCTCCACGCGCGCGACCAAGATCTTCGGGCTGAACGGCTTGGAGATATACTCATCCACGCCAAGCTCAAAGCCGAGCAGCTCGTCGTACTCCTCAGACTTTGCCGTCAGCATGATGATCGGCGTCTGGGAGTATCTGCGGATCTCCCGGCACACCTGCCAGCCGTCCATCTTCGGCATCATCACGTCCAGGATCACAAGGGAAATGTCCTTCTTCTCAAAAAAAAGATCGATCGCCTGCTCTCCGTCCTCCGCCTCAAGCACCTCAAAATCCTGCTTCACCAGGAAATCGCGCACCAGTTTGCGCATCCTGCTCTCATCGTCCACCACCAGAATCTTCCGCTTATCCATCTGCCTTTCACCCCTTTCCCCGAAAGCGTAACATACATTTATGTCCATTATGTGTTCAAAGTAAGTTCGCACGCAAAACGCCACATCCCAAATGTCCGGGGATGCGGCGCCTGAGCCTGATGGAGTAGACGGGAATCGAACCCGTGTCCGAAAGCCAATTCACTGTCCTTCTACTATCATAGTCAGTTTTTCTTCATTCCCTCCGGCAGGCGGGAGCTGACACCCTCCTGCTTTTGGTAGCTTCATGATACGCCCGCATGTGCAAAGCTTAGCATACGTCGTTTCCTGCATGATCGATGCCCGAGTCTCAGGGTGCAGGTGCCCTGAGTCGGACAGCTGCCATTAGGCAGCGAGTGCTAAATTATCTTCAGCGTTTATATTTAGGTTTGTGATTTGACGCATCACCTGCGGATAGCTTCTCCAGCTTCATAACCCCCGTCGAAACCTTTACTACCCCCTGTCCATATCCGTCACAGGGAAACCACCGTGGTTCCCAGCGGACAATGTTTAATAAGATAATTCAGGTCGCTGTCGCCCAGACGGATGCAGCCGCTGGAAAAAGCGCCCCATGTGTTGCTGTCGATCCGGCAGTGAATCGATTCGCCCCACTGCTTCACATTATTCCATGTAAAATAGACCGCCGGTTTGCCGTGCGTCGTAAAATGCCGAAGCAGGCGGTACACGCCCGTCACCGTATGTCCATCCTTGCCGACGACGCATTTCGCAACGCGCTTGCGCTGCCATTGTCCCTGCGCGCCTTTGAACACGTGGACGCTTCCCGTGTACTGGCTGATCCAGATCAGCCAGTCTGTCTTGCTCGAATACCCTTTCTGATTGACAAAACCCTCCGCCTGTTCCTGGGAATACAGATCATAAGAATCTGCCAGGGCGAGATTATCATACTTGAGGTTTTTCTTCTTCGCCTTGACCTTTGCCCCGTTCTTCAGAACCAGACTCACCGTACTGCCCTTCGCCGAGGAGGCAACCGCCGTCGTCCCCTTTTTCACACGAACGGTTTCCCCGGTCTTCGTATCTTTCGCCGTAAAGCTCTTGTTCGTTATGACCGACCAGCGCCGGCCGTGGATGTTCCCGAGCTCAACGCGCCTGCCTTCCACCGCTACGAGATCAGAATAGTCCGCCTTTACTGTCTTTTTCTTTTTTGAGAAAACGCTCTGCACCGCATACTGGTAAATCTGCCCGACTTTCAGCCTCTTCACCTGATATGTGCAGGCGCTCGTCTTCCCGATCTTCTTGTATTCCCCGGTCTGCGCGTTATACTGGTAAAGAAGATAATAACTCGCGTTCTTCGCCTTATTCCAGGCGAGAACCGCAGACTTATTACCATTATATACCAGACGGAAATTCTGCACCCGTTCCGGCGTCGCCGCCGAAGAACTGTGACCCGGTATCAGGGCAAGAACAAACACCAGCACAAAAATACTGCACACACGCGCAATTAAAAAACGTTTCATGGCACCCTCCCCGACTCTCATCCGGCACACATGCCATGCGCATCACTTCCGAATGGGAATTCCTGTGTATTTACGCTATTACAATAGCACAATCATAATAGCAGAAACGGCATATCGTGTCAAGCGGCCGACCCGTATGCGTCAGGACAAATTTCGGATTTTAAACTCCTTCTCCGCCTCACGGCGCATATCCTTTTTCGCGATGTCCTGCCGCTTGTCGTAGAGCTTTTTGCCCTTGGCAAGCCCGACCTCGACTTTGGCGAGGCTGCCCCGGAAATAGACCTGCAGCGGTACGAGCGTGTAGCCTTTCTCCTTGATTCTTCCGGTCATCTTGTTGATCTCCGACTTGTGCAGAAGGAGCTTGCGCACGCGCAGAGGATCTTTGTTGAAGATATTTCCCTTCTCATAGGGGCTAATGTGCATCCCGTAGATGAACATCTCGCCGTTCTCAATGCGGACAAAGGATTCCTTGATACTGCACTTTCCCATCCGCAGGGACTTCACCTCCGTGCCGTGCAGCGCGATCCCAGCCTCATGCTTCTCTTCTATGAAGTAATCGTGATACGCCTTCTTGTTGTTGGCGATCAGTTTTGTGGATTCGCCCATACAGATCTCCTCGCTTTCTGTAAAGCCGTCTGCAAGCAGCCGCTCTGTCATCCTCCATCGCGGGCATTCGCCCTATAAGTCTGTCGTCTGACTTAGCCGTCTGCAAGCAGCCGCTTTGTCATCCTCCATCCTTGCACGGCTCATTGCTTTCGCGGAAAAAAAGGACCAATGCAATCGCATCAGTCCTCTGTCGTCAAAATCCCAGGTTCAAAACAGCAGCCAGCACAATGAAGAGAATCGCAAGTATCTTGGTGATCTTTACAAGATTACCCTCCATCGAACGGGATTTATTCTTCCCCCAGTAGGTATCTCCCATGCCTCCGATCGTCCCGAGTCCTGCATCCTTTCCCTGCTGCGCCAGAACCAGTACCGTCAACGCAACGCAAACCAATGCAAATATAATTGTCAAAAATGTTCTCACAGTATATTACACCTCCTATGTCAACGCATCAAGTTTATCACAGGAATCCCGGGATTGCAACTACTTTTTTCCCATAAATGGATTTTCGTACGCCGCGTGCAGACCCAGCGTGTCCTCGATTCGCAGGAGCTGATTGTACTTTGCCACGCGCTCGCTCCTGCAGGGAGCCCCGGTCTTGATCTGCCCTGCCCCGACTGCCACCGCGATGTCCGCGATCGTCGTATCCTCCGTCTCGCCTGACCGGTGGGAGATCACTGTCCGGTAGCCGTTCCTGTGCGCCAGCTCGATCGTATCGAACGCCTCGGTCAGCGTTCCGATCTGGTTTACTTTGACAAGAACCGCGTTTCCCGCACCCAGCTCGATTCCCTTGCGCAGGCGACTCTCATTTGTGACAAAAAGGTCGTCCCCCACGAGCTGAATTCTGCCGCCGAGCCTTCGCGTCAGCTCCTGCCAGCCCTCCCAGTCGTTTTCATCCAGACCATCCTCAATGGACACGATTGGAAAAGCCCCGCACAATTCCTCCAAGTAGGCGATCATCTCCTCCGGGCTCCGGCGGATCTCATGCCCCTTCATCCGGCTCTCACCCGGAAAATAATAAGTCTTTTCGGAGGCGTCGTACAGTTCGCTCGACGCCACATCGATTGCCAGCACGATATCCCTTTCCATTCGGTAGCCCGCCTGCGCGACCGCGTCGCAGAGCAGGCTCAGGACGCTCTTCGCGTCCTCAAGCTCCGGCGCAAATCCGCCTTCATCGCCGACGCCGGTCGACAAACCATGCTCCTTAAGGATCTCCTTCAATCTGTGATAGATCTCCGCGCCCATCTGAAGCCCGTGCGCAAAACCGTCCGCCCCGACCGGCATGATCATAAACTCCTGAAAATCTATCGGATTGTCCGCATGGCGGCCGCCGTTTAAGATATTCATCATCGGCACCGGCAGCCGGTGCGCATGCATCCCGCCGAGATAGCGGAACAGCGGCATATTCAGAGACTTTGCCGCCGCAGACGCAGCCGCCATCGAGATTCCCAGGATCCCGTTCGCGCCCAGCCTGCGCTTATTGTCCGTGCCGTCCTCCCTGCATAGGATACGGTCGATCGCCGCCTGCTCGTAGACATTTTCCCCGATGACCGCGTCCGCAAGGATCGAATTGACGAAATGGCAGGCCTGCTCCACGCCCTTCCCCCGGTATCGCTCTTCCTTGTCGCGCAGCTCGACCGCTTCGTACTGACCGGTTGAAGCGCCGGAAGGGACTGCCGCCCTCCCGACGCTTCCGTCTTCTGTCATCATCTCTACTTCTACCGTAGGATTCCCCCGGGAATCCAGGATCTCTCTCGCGTAAACATCTGTGATCGGCATGTAATTACACATATTGCAACCTCCTGAAGCTTTCCTTTTGCAATAGTATTTCCCGATCAGATATGTTTCACTCTCGAATTGTGTCTGCAAGCATTTCCTTTTTTAGCCAAACGGCTCTGTCCGGATCCGTCTATCTCACAAGCCTGATGATATACGCGACCCTCGCTCCGCCCAGAACGATACCATGCGGTCCAAAGGAGTTAAACACATAAAATACACCTTTTTTATTATCGCTGTCTTTTCCTGCATCCGCATTGAGAACCTCCATCGTGACGGTTTTGCCCGCCGCGATGTCCGCAAATTTCATATCGCCTCCGCCTTTGCCGGTCCCACCGTCAGTCCAGCGTCCCGCGTCATACCACTCTGCCTGTCCGAGTATATCCTTTCCGGCATATACGTTTGTGTGCGTCATACCGGTCCAGATGCAGATATCGCCCGGAATCAGAGCGTTCTCCGCCATGAGCTGTTCTACGCTCTTATTGACATACAGGATATCGCAGCTCTCCCTGAGCGTCGCCTCCACGCCTGCCCCAAAATGGATCGTACCGTTGGTTCCCCAGAAATTCTGACCCTCACGCAGTTTCCCCAGCTCGATCAGCGCAAGGCGTATTATATGCGCGCAGTTGGTATATCCGATGCCTTTGGTCCATATGTCGTTCAGCAGCTTATCCCATGTGCCCTGGTTCAGACTGCTGCTGTTCGAATATGCGAAATAACGCCCTTCTCCCCGCACATTCTGTATCGCCTCTGAATAGTTTTTCAGGATTCCCAGAAAGCTTTGGGCCGAGGCTGATGGAATGCCCTCTACGGGAATAACGGCCACATCGCAGATTGCAGCCTGACTTCCGTCTGTTGTCATCGCCACGATCTGTGCGCTCCCCGGACCGATTCCCGTCACCGTCCCGTCGGCTGCCACCGTAGCTACCGTTCCGTTAGAACTGCCCCACACAAGCAGGGAAGCATCCACGGACGCGCTCAGCTTCGCGGCCTCCCCCTGCCTAAGCTGCAGGGAAGCCGCTGAGAGTACGAGCGGTGTACGCTCCTTCTCGACCTTGACCTTACATTTCGCGGTCGCTCCGCTCCCGTCCTGCGCTTTCACCGTGATCACTGCACTCCCGGTCTTTTTCGCTCTCAGCTTGCCCTTTTTCGTGACCGACACGACTTTGCTGTTACTGCTCTTCCAACTCACTTTCTGATTGGCGCTATCCGGCTTTACCACAGCCGACAACATCGCCGTCTCGCCCCGGTACATGGTAAGGCTGTTCGCACCAAGCTGTATTTTTTTCGCTTTCTTTACCGAGTTGCGGACCGTGACATTACAGGTAAACTTCTTCCTTCCTGCCTTTGCAGTGATCACCGCTTTGCCGGCTTTCTTTCCCCTCACGACACCGCCGGAAGACACAGTCGCCACTGAACTCTTTGAGCTGCTCCATTTTATCCGCTTGCCCGTGCCGCTCACCCGGAGCGTAAAGGCCTGTCCTATCCGTATCGTCTTGCTGCTCTGGCTGATCCTTGCCGCCGATGCCTCCGCCGGAAGCAGAAACAAGGCCAGCAACAGCAGCGCAAACATTCCCGCAGTCCGAAACCTGCGCATACAGCCTATGCTGTTTTCCCCATATTTTTCTGTCGTACGCATAAATGCCTTCCCCTCGTGAAAATCATAAGTCCCGTCACTGTACAAGGCGGATGATATGACCAATCTTAGAATCCATACTCATCGCCTTTACCGGCCCAAGGGTGTTAAACACAAACGTTTCGCCCTGATAACTGCCGAGCGCGCTGTTGCGTCCGCTGTCGTACCACAGTTCATTTCCGGCATAGACGTTCGTGTGCTGAACACTCACATAAGTACAAATATCGCCCGGCAGAAGATTCCCCTCCGCCTCCAACTGCGCCGCCGTCTTGTATACCGGAAGTATCACGCAGTGTGCAAGGAGCTGTTCCTTCGACGTCCCCTTGAACTCAATGCCGCCTCCACGCACGCCCCAGAAATTCGAGCTGTCCAAAAGCCCCATCTCTCGCAGCGCCCAACGCACCGGCAACGCGCAGTTCAGATAGGTGACTCCGTTCTTTTTCATCGCTTTTTGCGCCTTTTTCCAGGTGTTCTGCGCACTGTTACTGTACTTCCAGAGAAGTCCGGCCGCACTGTCCGTCTGCACCTGACTGGAGTATTTCTGCAGGATCGCCAGGAGCTTTGTCGCGAGAGCGGACGGCTGCTGTGGTGTCGCCAACGGCAGGGTCTGCTGCGGCTGCGCCTCCTGAGACTGTAATGCGGCTGTCCCCGCATCCGTCCCTCCGTCAGTCACCGTCACAAAGCATGACGCGGACTGTCCATCCGATACCCTTTTGACAACGATCACTGCTCGTCCGGCCTTTTTGCCCTTCACTTTGCCGGTCTTTGTCACCGTCGCCACGGATTTATCCGAGGACACCCACACATAGCTTCCTCCAACTGCGGGCGTCACTTTCAATTTCGTCTTTTTTCCGACATTCAGCGTCAGCTGCGATGCGCTCAGCTTCATATCGTCCGTCGTGACCGTGACGACGCAGGATGCGCTCTGCGCGCTCCCGTCCGCTGTGTAGGCGGTGATCACTGCTCGTCCGGCCTTTCTTCCCTTCACTTTGCCCTTCGCGCTGACCTTTGCCACACTTTTATCGCTGCTCCTCCACAGGATCTTGGACGTCTCAGCAGCAGACGGCAGCACCGTTGCACTCAGGCGAAACTTCTTGCCTTTTTTCAGCGTGTATGTCGTCTTGCTCAATCGGATCACCGCAGACGCCCCGGACCATTCCTCCTGCTCCGCTGCCCCGACCGGCACTGCCGTCAGGACCAGCATCAGAAGTAGCAGCGTCCGAAACAACCACGTTTTCTTTGTATTTCTCATAGTATCCTCCCCGTTTCGTATATGCGTTTTACATATCCTGTCAATTTCAGTATACACTACTTTTGGCTTTTTTCAACTATTTTTTACAATTTTATTACATTTTGATTAAATCATCACAAAACCGCATCGGCTTGTTCCGGAAATCCCAAACATATGCCGATGCGGTTCTCTCTTTTTCTTCTGTTAAAATTTTATGGAAAAATCAGAATTGCTCATTTTCTCCTCCGCCAAACGGTGAGAAGGAGTCGTCGCCCTGTCCCGGGACTCCGAAGCCGTCAAACCAGAAATCATTCTCGGTCTGTCCTTCGCTCTCCTGCCCGTCACGCTCCGAGTCTTCCGAATCCTCCGGACTTTCCTGAAGAGCTTCTTCCTCCGGCTCGGCCGTCCCCTCCTGAAGCGTCACTTCTACCTCGCGCGCCTCATAGTCGCCGCCGTTCGCAGTCTGCACTTCCAGCGTCACGGTCTCTCCCACCGAATAGTAGCTGAGCTTGTCGACCAGATCCTCCTTGTCAATGATCGTCTCGCCGTCCAACTTCGTGACAACGTCGCCCTTGCGGATGCCTGCCTTCTCACCGGCGGAATCCTCCGTCACCTCGTACACAAACGCGCCCGCCGGAATGTTGTAGAGCTCTTTTGCGTCCGCGGATACATCGACGACCGTGATTCCGAGATAGCCTCTCTCGCTGTTGGACTTCTTGTCGCGCGTCTCCTTATTTACAAGGTTCTCCAGCACCGGGATCGCCGTGTCGATCGGGATAGAGTAGCCCATGCCCTCCGCCGTATCAACGACTTCCTTCGCCAGATTGATGCCAATCACCTGGCCCTTTGCGTTCAGCAGAGCTCCTCCGCTATTGCCGTGGTTGACCGGAGCATCCATCAAGATCAGCTTCTGCGAGAAATTATCGATCGTGACCTCACGATCCAACGCGCTGATAACACCGCAGGTAACGCTCTGTCCGTATCCCATCGCGTTGCCGATCGCGATCGCGGTCTCACCGACTCTGAGATCCGCGGAGCTGCCAAGCTGCGCGATCCTGAGCTGATCCCGGATCTCTTCCTTAATATCGGAGAGCTGCACGGCAATGACCGCAAGCTCATAGTCTCTGTCCATCCCCTTGATCTTAGCCGGCACAAGCAGATCCTCCGGATTCTCCGCCTCCGCGGTAAAACCGACCGTGATCTCCGTCGAATCCTTCACGACATGGCTGTTCGTCGCGATCAACAGCTCATCGTCGTTCTGCGCGATGATGATGCCGGAAGCAGCGCCCGTCATCTCGTACTCCTGCACTCCGTAGAAATAGGTCTCGACTTCCTCCACAGACTTCTCCGTGATCGAGACGATCGACGGCATACAGTCCTCGACAATATCCGAGACATCCGTCGCCATGATCGCGGCGTCTCCGGACACACGGTCGATCTCTGCGTAGGTCTCCTTCTGCTTCTCTTCGGTCTCGGATTCAGTCTCCGCCGCTTCCGTCTGAGCTTCCTTCTCGGCGTCTTTCTTATCCGAATCCGCGATGTTCAGCGTCACGCCCTGTGTCTCATCCTCCTCCGCGAAGACCACGCTCGCCGTCCTCCAGGCATCGACTCCCGCAATCGCTCCGACGGTCAGCAACCCTGCCATCGCGAATGCAACGCGGCGTTTGCAGGAGCCGCCCTTTTTCTCGTTCTCGTGTTTATTTTCGTAGTTCTTCATAGCGAATCCCCCTTTGTTTGGTTTCTTTTCATTTCGTTGGACTCACTATAAATGATTTTTGTGTCAAATTTGTGAAAATCTGATGTGCTTTTCATGTCCTGAAATTCTCTTCGCAAGAAAAACGCCCGCGCAGGGACCGGCCAATAAGCCTGTCCGCCGCGCGGGCTGTGCTGAATCGTTTATTATAGGGAACAGCAAATATTTTTGTCGTTTGCTATCATTAACGCTCGACCAAAAGGGACTCTCCCGTCATCTCCTTCGGCTGCTCCATGCCCATCAGCTCGATCAATGTCGGAACGATGTCCGCGAGCCGGCCGCCCTCTCTCAAGCCATATTTTTCATCGCAGTTTACAAGGATGAACGGAACCTGATTCGTCGTGTGCGCCGTGAACGGCTCGCCGGTCTCGTAGTCGATAAGCTGCTCCGCGTTGCCGTGATCCGCACAGATGAACATCTGTCCGTTCACCGACTTGACCGCCTCGACCACTTTGCCCACACACTCGTCGACCGCCTCGATGGCCTTGACCGCGGCCTCCAGGACACCGGTGTGTCCTACCATGTCCGGATTCGCGAAGTTCGTGATGACCACGTCGTACTTTCCGGACGTGACCGCCTCCGTCACCTTTCCGCAGACCTCATAGACGCTCATCTCCGGTTTCAGGTCGTAGGTCGCGACCTTCGGAGAATTCACGAGGATGCGGTCCTCGCCCTCGTTCGGCGCCTCGACGCCGCCGTTGAAGAAGAACGTGACGTGCGCATACTTCTCAGTCTCGGCGATACGCGCCTGCTTCAGGCCGTGCGCCGCCAGATACTCGCCGAAGGTGTTCGTGATCGATACCTTCTGGAACGCGATCGTCTTGTTCGGAATCGTCACGTCGTACTCGGTAAAGCAGACATAGACGACCTTCTTGCGCGGCCCGCGCTCAAAGCCTGTGAAGTCGTCGCAACAGAACGTGCGCGTGATCTCCCTCGCGCGGTCCGGGCGGAAATTGAAGAAGATGATCGAATCGTTGTCTTGGATCGTCGCGGTCGGCGCGCCGTCCTTCATCACCACGGTCGGAACCACGAATTCGTCCGTGACGTCTTTCGCATAGGACTGTGCCACCGCCTCCACGCCGGAGGAGGCCTGCTCTCCCTCGCCCAGCGTCAGCGCGCGGTATGCCTTCTCGACACGATCCCAGCGGTTGTCGCGGTCCATCGCGTAGTAGCGGCCCGACACCGTCGCGATCTCACCGACGCCGATCTCCTGCATCTTATCGGTCAGCTCCTGCACGTAATCCTTGCCGGACGTCGGCGGTGTGTCACGGCCGTCCAGGAAGCAGTGCACATACACCTTCTTCAAGCCAAAGCGCTTTGCCATCTCGAGCAGCGCGTACAGATGCGTATTGTGGCTGTGCACGCCGCCGTCCGAGAGCAGCCCGTACATGTGCAGGCCGGAATCCTTATCCTTCGCATTCTGCATCGCGCGCTTCAGCTCCGCGTTCTCGAAAAAGTCTCCGTCCTCAATCTCCTTCGTGATGCGCGTCAGATCCTGATAGACGATGCGGCCCGCGCCCATGTTCAGATGGCCCACCTCGGAATTGCCCATCTGCCCGTCCGGGAGACCCACCGCCAACCCGCTCGCGTTTCCGCGCACGAACGGACAAGTCGCCATCAGCTCGTCCATCACCGGCTTCTTTGCCAGCGCGATCGCGTTGCCCTCTTTCTTGTCGTTCAGTCCATATCCATCCAGAATCATCAATACCGTTGGTCTTTTGCTCATGTTCATTCTCCTCGATCCGTTTTACGTTTCATTCACTTCGTGTTTAGTGAATTTCACCGAACGCCCTTGCAGGGATTGTCAATGCCACGGTAAACGCACTTCCGTTCGTTACGGT